>NC_007948.1:2225000-2542857 GCF_000013865.1 Polaromonas sp. JS666 | reverse complement strand
GCCGAGCTGCTCACTCAGGGCCATGACCTGCCGGACAGTATGGGTGGGCGTGATGACCACCGGGTCGCGGAGCACGCCGCTCTCGTAACGCTTGACTTTCGCCACTTCTGCGGCCTGCTGCTGGGGCGTCAGGTTTTTATGGACGATGCCGATGCCACCCTCCTGCGCGATGGCAATGGCCAACCGGGCTTCGGTGACCGTGTCCATGGCCGCCGACACGAGCGGCAGGTTCAGGCGGATGTTGCGGGAGAACTGGGTGGAAAGTGAGGTGTCCTTGGGCAGGACCTGGGAGAACGCTGGCACCAACAATACGTCGTCGAAGGTGAGCGCTTTGCCGAGTAGGCGCATAGGGATAGCTCCAAAAACACGATTGTACCCTTGTCCCCAAAACCCTCGGTACTAACCCTTGGCGCCTATTTTGGCCTGACTTTTTGCCCAAGTTGCAAAAAAGCAGCGTTCCTGGCAAACATGCAGAAACTGCCCCACACAGCGCTACACTGACCGAATGGACCTCAAACTAGCTTCAAAAACCCTGATTTTGGCGCTCGCCGGCGCATCATTTGCCGTCACGGCGTTTGCCCAATGGCAATGGATCGACAAGGACGGCCGCAAAGTCTTCAGCGACCGCTCGCCGCCAGCCGATATCAAGGAAAAAGATATCCTGAAACGACCTGGTGGCACCCGGATTGCCGCCACCGTGGCGCCTGCGGCCACGGCCGAGGCGGCCGTGTCGCCTGCGGCGGCAGCGTCAGCGTCAGCGGCGGGCAAGGCCGGCGCTCCCAAACTGTCGGGCAAGGATGCTCAGCTGGAGGCCAGGAAAAAGCAGGCGGAAGACGAAGTAGCCGCCAAAAAGAAGGCTGACGAGGAAAAAGTGGCCAAGGCCAAGGCCGAAAACTGCGACCGGGCCAAGCGCGGCCTGCTGACCTTCGAGTCCGGTGTGCGGGTGTCCACCACCAATTCGAAAGGCGAGCGCGAATTCATGGATGACAATGCGCGCGCTGCTGAAACCAAACGGTTGCGGGATATCACCGCCGCCGATTGCAAATAAGACGAGGCTGTCAGCCGGAGCTGGCGTGGCAAACGCATGCGGTCCCCATAAGCCGCCCCTGCGGAGATCACGTCTTTAATCCTCTCAGTAGCCGGCCTTCCCGCCTTTGCGGGTTTTGACAAACAGGCCCGCCGTCCTGGCCCCCTGCCGTTTAAACCGCTCGCGCCTTGCCACTTTCGGGTCGACCTCCAGCCCACGGTAGATTTCCAGCCGGTCTGAGTCATTTAGCGTGTGGCCCAGGCTGATTTTTCGGCCCCAGATACCCATCACGAGACGGGTATCCCGCAACGACGGAAATTCTTCAAAAATCCCGCACACCGCCAGCGCCTGGGCCGCGGTAGTACCCGCAGCGAGCTCGAGAACCCATTCGCGGACCTGTCGGGGGGCTGGTGAATAAACAAGCCAGATCTTCATGCCATTCGGCCGGTCATGTCAGGCTAAGCCACGCAATGGTTCAGGTATCACCGTAAACATCGGCAGCCCGTTTGACAAAGGCATCTACCAGGCTGCCGGCAATCTTGTCGAATACCGGACCCACCATCGCTGCCAGCGCCGCATTGTCAAAGTCATACCGCAAGGTGAAATCGACTTTGCAGGCACGCTCGCTGCCCTTGCCCAGCGGGTGAAAGTCCCAATGGCCATCCAGTTTTGAAAAAGGCCCGTCTACCAGCTTGAGGCTGACCTTACGGTCTTTTTCGTGAATATTGCGCGTCGTGAAGCTTTGCGAAAGGCCAGCGATGGAAATGCCCACCTTGGCGGTCATGCCGCCTTCGGTTTCATCGAGTACGGATGCCTGGTCGCACCACGGCAAAAACTGCGGATAGCTGGCAACGTCGGTGACCAATGCAAACATTTCGGCTGCGCTGTACCAGATCAAAACGGACTTGTGAACAGTTTTCATACAATCAAAGGCTGGGCGCAATTGTATTAGCCGATGGCGCCCCTACCTTTTTAGCCATGGCCACCAAAGAAGCATCCCCCTCCAAAAAAACAGCCGCGGCGTCATCCTCCGGAAAAGCTGACACCAAAGCGTCTGCCAAGGCAGCAGCGGCCGCAGTGCGTATTGCCGACAACAAGAAAGCCATCTTCAACTACCACATCGAAGAGCGCTTTGAGGCCGGCATGGTGCTCGAAGGCTGGGAGGTGAAATCTGTGCGCGAGGGAAAGGTGCAGCTCACCGATGGCTATGTGGTGATTCGCGGCGGCGAGCTCTTCATCATCGGCTGCCAGATCAACCCGCTGGGGACGGCATCCACCCATGTTCGCCCTGATTCAGTGCGAACCAAAAAACTGCTGATGCACAAGGACGAGATTCGCCGTTTGGTCGGCAAGGTCGAACAGAAAGGCTTCACCCTGGTACCGCTGAACATGCACTGGAAAGCGGGCAAGGTGAAGTGCGAGATCGGCCTGGCCAAGGGCAAGGGCGAGCACGACAAGCGGGACACCATCAAGGACCGCGAAGGCAAGCGCGAGGTGGAGCGCGCGATGAAGTCCAGAAGCCGATAGGCGATCAGCGCCGGGTCAAGTCCTGGTCAGGGAGCTGCTGTTTCCTGACAAGCTATTTGGTAGCAAATGGCAGGAAATTTGGCAGCAAGCAGGAGCAACGCGGCCATGTGGCGATTCATCTTCAACGCGCGCGGCCTGCAACAATTTGAAATCTGAAAATGCGGGATGCAAAAGATATCCCGCATTCACTTATGGCACCCGATATGACACCTGGTATGGCACCCGGGTCAAAGAGTTGAGCATTGCTGCAAAGAGGCACGGAAAATTCTTGCGAAAGTTCCTGTGATTTCATCTGGACTGACCTGATTGGTCGTGTCTGTTAGCACCACGTTCGTGTATTTGACGCAGGCTAACACCGTGTCCTGGCCAGGGGGGCAGGAGAACGTTCCAATCCCCGGGGGGCCAGCCAGAAGACTGCCTTGGACGCGTCCATTTTTGGCCTTGAACGTGCCCTCTGCAACATCCAGGGCTGATGGGCCCACCTTGTTGGTCGCTGAAGGGTGTTTTCCACCCTTGTTAAAGCAAGCGTACACAGCAGCACCATTTGCAGACAGTGTGTAGCTCACATTCCCGTTACCCAGGCCAGTCTCATCGAAAGACACCACAAGGGCGCCGTCGCTGTTGACACTGGCTTCTGCACTCATGAAATGAGCGGCTGCCAGAGCAGAACCAGCAATGACAGCAAGCGCTGTTGCTAATAACAATTTTCTCATTTGAACCTCCATGTAATAAGCATTTACTACATTGAAAACTTCCCTTTATCCTTCGCACGAAAGACCCCGCTTGCCGCGCTCACCCTGTGAGTTTTTGGCAGCTCGCGTACAACGAACGGAGAACAGTCCGATGCTAGAACGGGCACTCTGGGCTCGCAATACTCCGCTCGGAGTATGGAAATTTCTTGCGCTCACGCTTCGCTAAAGTCTGCCCGTGAATAGATTCCGACACATCCTCGGGAACGGCCAGCGATTGGCTTTATGCGAGGTTTTTTGCTGCTGGCACTATTGCCAGCCTTGCGTCGGTCGGTCACCAGGAACCCACAGGCCGTGATGCTTTGCGTGGCGTGACGGTGAAACCCGCGCCTGCCCCCCAATACCCCGCGCGCGTTTGGCATGGATTTGAGATCCTGTCGCCCGTCCCGGCTTGCAGGTCCAGCAGAGATTGAGGAACGGTGCCTTGAATCCGCTGGGCCAGTCGCGTCATGGGGGTAGGCCCCATACCCTGAACATTTCCGCAACGCCCCGGACCGATCCGGAAAGCCATCACGAGAGCGCGAGGCGATTGTGGATTGTGTCTTCCGCAACAGCTTGTACTCCGAACGGATGATAGCTAATGCCTACCCCCGTTACTAACATTCCATTGATGCAGGAAGTTTTTTGAGTCCTGTATTGCCCGGGCGCAATGCCAGGCTGGGGATCGTAACTTTACTAACTCTAGCAAGGGGGAAGGTCATGAACACTTTTTCGGTTACCCATGCATGTCGCCGGCTATTCGGTGCTATCGCCGGCGTGCTCATTGCTGTGGCGCTGGGAATAACGCCGGCGCATGCAGTTCTGAGTGATGGCTTCTTTGAGCTGGACGGTAACACCATCGATCCGTCAGGCGCTAGTCTGCCGGACGACTGGAACAGCTTTCCTGCCGGTCAGGGACACACGACGCGAATTACCAACCCTGACCTGAGTGGAGGCCCATACCTCGGAATCATCAGCGATACCAATCCGGCGGTGTTCCGCGGCGGCTCCAAGGATATACAGGACATTAGCGCCTGGCGCTATGACTTGGGCTCCTCGCCACCCAAAGACGATATGCTCCACGCCTACGCGGCAGCCTATACCGCCACCACCACCACCGCCACTACCACGGCCGGCGATCTGCTGATTTACTTCGGCGCTGACCGCGCCAGTTTTAATGGCACGGCGAGCCTGGGCTTCTGGTTCTTCAAAAATCCGGTGGCAAGGAATGACGCGACAGGAACCTTTATCAACCCCGTCACCAACGGGCCAGCGACGCATGCGGAAGGAGATGTACTGCTGGCTTTTGAATACACCAATGGCGGCGCTGTGACCGATGTGCATTGGTATAAGTGGACCGCAGGTCATCTGCAGGATATGGGAACGATTGGGGTCTCGGCGACCTCCGTTGCCGGGGTGTTCTGCGATGCGGACGACAAGCTTTGCGGCTCCACCAACGGCGGAGCTTTGACCATTCCCTGGAACGGGGTGATACAGGCGGGGCAGTTCTTCGAAGGCGGTGTGAATATCCAGAAACTGTTGCCAGGCAGCGACTCCTGCTTTTCTTCGTTCATGGCAACCAGCCGGTCGTCGGATCAGCCCAATGCATCGATCAAGAACTTTCTCCTGTCGAGCTTCCCGGTGTGCCATTTGACAGTGACGAAGGCGTGCGAGAGCGCTGCGTACCAATCGGCTACCAATACGATATTGAATACCGTCAGAGGCAGTATCGTGAATGATGGCGGCGGCCCCCTGACGAACGTCACGCTGACCGACAACCCCACGTTCGATGCAGGCACCTTTGGATTCTTCACCTGCGACGCCAATGGTTTGCCGACCGCAACACCCCAGGATCCCGCCACGCTGGCATCCGGTGCTTCGATATGCTACCGGGGAAAATACACTTCCAATACCCTGTCAACACTTGACACGGTGACCGCAAGTGCATCGACTGGTTCTGGCTCGGTGTCGGGCACGGCAAGTGCCACTTGCACCGCAACGCCTCCCAACGCAGGCCTGTCCGTGACGAAGATCTGCGACGTGGATCTGGAGCTTGTGAGCGGCAAGCTGGCGCTGAAGGTCAACTACAGTGGCTCAGTGACCAATAGCGGCGGCCTTGCCTTGACCGGGGTGGAGGTTTGCGAGGCTCATGAGCAGACCTACACAGGGACTCAAACGCCGTGCGATGTTACCCACACCACGATTTCCATCGGCAACCTGGCTGCAAGTGCGTCGGCCCCTTACAGTGGGTCTTACTACCCAACGCAGGCATTGACAGCGGGAGGCCTGTCGACACTGGCCGATCCGGAACTGTCCCTGTTCAAGGACCAGGTTATGGCCCGTGGAACCAAGCCGGCAATTGTTGGCGGAGGCATAGAAAACTCACTGCCAAACGAGGCCACATGCCCGCTGTGCAAGTAATTTCATAGCGACTTGGCATTGACCCAAACCAACCGGGGATGGCGACTGAAGTCGTCATCCCCATTTGGTCAACTTGTTAAACGCATTGCATTGAAGAGGTATCGCCATGGATCACAAGTCAGGGTGGAAACCTTTTGCAGTACTGCTGGTAGCGCTGACCATCCTTGGTGGATCGTCATGGTATGTGACCAGGCAGAACGTCGGGAGCACCAGCCATGAAGTCCCGGCAGTGGTTTCGAATGGGCAGGCTCCCGCTGACATGGGGGGAGAAAAATCCGCCATGCTGGCGTCGCCCTTTGGCCTGCCGGGGCAAAAGACGGAAACTGCCGGCGTCACCGGTCGCTGGATCGGCGGGCTGGATGTTGGCGGTGGAAACAGGGTGCAAGTCAGCTTTAACCTGCGGGAGACAGACGGCCAACTGAGTGGCACAGCCACTTTCCCGGTCGGGGAAGGCAGCATCGAGGACGGAAAAATCGCGGGCAACCAGTTGTCGTTTTCCACGCGTCACCGGCTGCCATCAACAGGTCAAATTCTGGTTACCAGGTTTGCTGGCGACATATCCGACGGCACGATAGCACTCCGGATGCAAACGGAAGGCGGTGAAAGCCGGCTATCCATCAATCAGGTTTCGCGTTAACGCGGAATCGATGGGAACCGGCCGTGTGAGAGGGCTGGCGATGCGCATGCTTCATCGCGCCGGAAAATCGCACTGGATTTTACCAAATACACATTTTGTATCAACAAATGGGCAACCATTGCCGCCGGCGTATGGCTAGAAAATCTATTCAAGATTAAAGTAGAAATGTTAAAGAATGTTAAAGAAAAGGGGAGATCGGCTCTGAAGTCAACCGCCGGCTCGATTTCGGATGACGATCGACATGTCATGCCCACTATTACCGTACTGGATGTCAGCGATGACATCACCCTTCATCAATCCTGGCGGGCTGCTTTGACCTCTCAGGCGGATATCAGCCTGATAGATGAAGTCAGAAATACCCTGCAACTCCTGCGCATCACGCGAAGCTTGTTACCGGATGTTTTCCTGTTGGATTGGCGATTTCAATTCGATGACGGATCGCCGCTGCTGCCTCGTATACACACGATCAGCCCGAAGACAAAAACGATCCTGTTTTGTGACGTTATGGGGCTTCGACAGGTGGTTGATGCCACGGCGCACGGCGTCAGAGGCCTGATACCCAAAAAATCCCCGCCAGAGCAATGGCTGAAGGCCATTCGGGTAGTTCATGCTGGAGATATCTGGATCAATCGCAAGTTGATGGCAGAAGCGCTGGAAGTGTTGTCGCATCGGCCCGGTCACCACAACTTATTGGCTGAACTGGAACCGGAAATTCTAACGAAGAGGGAATGGGAAGTGGTTCATTGGGTTGGCTTGGGCATGACCAACAAAGAGATTGCGCGAGCGATGACCATCAGCGATAACACAGTGAAAACCCATTTACAGCATGTCTTTGGCAAGTTGAAAGTCGGACGGCGCCTGCGCTTGCCGATCGACGCTGACCCTGTTTCCGCCTCTATTCAATAAGGCGATCCGTGGGACCGACGGTCTGACCGTGGTTAAAGCATCTCGCTCCATCACCACGCCAACTCTAATTTCCCGGCGCTTTCAGGGCGGGATGAACTTCCTGTTTTGTCCAGGCCCACGCGCCGCCCAAACCTTTGGCGAATGGACACCTCAGCAAAGATCGCGTAGCGGGTGCAGTTCTGCAGTCCAGGGACTGGCAAAAAAGGCATCTGCCATGCCCGGCTTCACGTCCTCAATGCGTGCCGGATTCCACCGGGGCTTGTAGTCCTTGTCGATGGCCAGCGCGCGTATGCCCTCAACCGTCTCGCTTTGTGCGCCGGGATGCAGGTGAAAGCAGTGATGCACCATGTCCCGCTCCATGCGCAAATCGTCGGCCAGGCTCATTCCGCGCGCCCGGCGAATCTGCTCCAGCGTCACATGCAGCATCAGCGGCGAGCGTGTGCGCAGTTTGGCCGCAGTTTTCGCCGCCCACGGATCCTCGGCCCCCTCCAGCGCATCGATGATGTGCTTCACCCTGAGCAGTGAAAAACAGGCGTCGATTTTGCTGTCAACCCCATTTTTACCGGGGCTTTCAGCTATCAATTCAGTAGCAATCCATGCCTGCACGTCAGAGGCTGAGGTGAATGGCCGGTTGCCCAGCTCGTTCCACAGCTCCGGTAGCCGTGCGGCATCACGCTTGATGTCTGCCAGTCCGAAGGCAATGGCTGCGTCGGCACCGATCACCTCCCCGGTCAGCGCCAGGTATTCGCCGGCGTGTCCCGGGCAACGGCTCAGGAAGTAGCCGCCTCCGACGTCGGGAAACAGACCGATCTGGGTCTCGGGCATGGCCATTTTGGTGTGTTCGGTGACGATGCGAACTTTGGCCCCCTGACTGATCCCCATCCCGCCGCCCATCACCGTACCGTCCATGAAGGCGATGTAAGGTTTAGGATAGTTGTGAATCAGGTGGTTGAGGGTGTATTCCTCGGTAAAAAAATCGTCCAGTGCCGCAGAATCCCCTGCCAGCGCGGCCTGGTGGAAAAACCGGATATCCCCGCCGGCACAAAATCCGCCAAACAGGCTCTCCGGAGTGCCTGGCCGGCCAATCTTGTTGGTACCGCGGATTGCCACCAGCAGAACAGACGGGTCGTCCCGCCAGGTCCGCAGGATGCTCGAAAGATCCCTGACCATTTGCAGCGACAGGGCATTGAGTGCCTTGGGCCGGTTCAGCGTGATCAGCCCGGCGCTTCCGCGCCGCTCCACCAGAATGTCGCTTTTGATGCCTGCGCCCGCCTCCTGGCTTGCCGTCTTCCCGGCCACGTCGCGGTCTTTCGCGCTGGTGCTTTTTTCATTCATGCTCGTTGCCTCCATCCAATCAGTTCATTCAAGACCAGTGCAGCGATCACCAGCGCCCCACCCGTCAGCACGCTGGCCCCGGGCACTTCATTGGCACCGATCCAGGCCAGAAGAATGCCAAAAATCACCTCCAGCAAGGCCAGCAACGCCACTTCAGGCGCTTTCAATACACTGGCACACAGCACGGACAGCACGCAGGGAATGGCCAGCTGAACCAGCCCCAGCAGTGCCAGCAGACCCAGGTCGTGCGGGGTGGCCGAGAAGGGAAGCGACAGCGGCAGGGTCACCAGCGAGGAAACAACCGCCCCCAGCAGCACGGCGGGAACCAGGTCAATTCTCTGGCCGTGCGCATGGCCATGCTGCACGAGGGTCCAGTTGCTGGCGCCTGCCAGCGGCACCAGCAGTGCCACCAGCGTGCCGCCGAGATGGCTGGCCAGATCCATTTGCCCGCCGTACATCCAGGCAATGCCGGCACCGGCCATGGCAATGGCAAACCAGGTTCGCGGGGGGATGCGGTGACCGATGAAGATGCGCGCCAGCAGCGCGGTGAGGAAGGGCCCGATCGCCATGGTCACCAGCACATTGGCCACCGTGGTCAAGGTGAGCGCCACCATGAAGGCGGTGAACATCACGCTCCAGCAAATGCCGGAAAGCCAGAACGTGATGCCGCCCTGGCGGATCTTTGAAAACACCGCCCTGCCCTGGAACACCGGCAGGATCACCAGCAGTGAGAGCACGGTGAAAAAACTGCGCCAGAAGGTGATTTCAAAGCTGCGGGCGGATTCCAGGTGGCGCGTGACAACGCCCGCGATCGACCACATCAGGGTCACGAGGATCATCAAGGCAACGGCTTTGGAATGCGTTAGTTTCATGGAATGACAGGGACAGATTCAGCGGCCATCAGTGCAAAAATAAAAAGGCCGCTGGAGCTTTTCGCGCAGCGGCCTGGTCTTCAAGCGGCGAACCTCAAGCCACCGGCCTCAGCGGACGCGCCCCGTGGATTTAAACCCAGCAGGGGCCGCGGGACTGGCTTTGCCAGACCGCAGGCGCAGCGTCCCCCAGGGGGGCAGGAAGCTACACGCAGTGAGCGACCGTGGGGGCTTACCTTCCAGCGCGCTTGCGATCACTTTCCTTCAGGTGGCGCTTGCGCAGGCGAACAGACTTGGGCGTGATTTCAACCAGTTCGTCTTCTTCGATGAACTCCACGCCGTATTCCAGCGTCAGTTCGATAGGCGGCGTGATCTTGACCGCGTCTTCCTTGCCGCTAACGCGGAAGTTGGTCAGCTGCTTGGTACGCGTGGCGTTGACGACCAGATCATTGTCCCGGCTGTGGATGCCGACGATCATGCCTTCATACACCGGGTCGTTGGCCCGCACGAACATGCGGCCGCGGTCGTCCAGCTTGCCCAGCGCGTAGGTGAAGATTTCACCATCGTCCATGGAGATCAGCACGCCGTTTTTGCGGCCGCCGATCTCGCCCTTGTGCGGCTCGTAGCTGTCGAAGATGTTGGAGATCAGGCCGGAGCCGCGAGTCAGGTTCAGGAATTCGTTGGTGAAACCGATCAGGCCACGCGCCGGGATGCGGTATTCCAAGCGCACACGGCCACGGCCGTCGGATTCCATGTTGACGAGGTCGCCCTTGCGCTCGCCCAAAGCCTGCATCACGCCGCCCTGATGGGTTTCCTCGATGTCGGCTGTCACGAGCTCGATAGGCTCGTGGCGCACGCCGTCCACATCCTTGTAAACGACGCGCGGCTTGGACACGGCCAGCTCGAAGCCTTCACGGCGCATGTTTTCCAGCAGGATGGTCAAGTGCAACTCGCCGCGGCCCATGACTTCAAAAATGCCCTCTTCGTCGGTTTCCTTGACGCGCAGAGCCACGTTGTGTTGCAGCTCTTTTTGCAGGCGGTCCCAGATCTGGCGGCTGGTGACAAACTTGCCTTCGCGCCCGGCCAGCGGACTGGTGTTGACGCAGAAATTCATGGTCAGGGTCGGTTCATCGACCTTGAGCATGGGCAGCGGCGCCGGATTGGCCGGGTCGGTGATGGTCACGCCAATGCCGATGTCAGTGAGGCCGTTGATCAACACAATTTCGCCTGGACCGGCGTCCGTGGCCTGCACGCGCTCCAGTCCCTGGAAGGTCAACACCTGGTTGATCCGGCCCTTGACGGCCTTGCCATCCGGGCCTTCCATCACCACGACGTCCATCATGGGCTTGATCGTGCCCTGGCTAATGCGGCCTACGCCAATTCGCCCCACGAAGGTCGAAAAGTCGAGCGCAGAAATTTGCAACTGTAGCGGCGCTGCTGGATCGCCTTCCTGGTGAGGCACATGCTTGAGGATGGTATTGAACAGGGCCGACATGTCGGGGCCCCACTGTTCGTTTGGCGGACCCTCTTCCAGCGAAGACCAGCCGTTAATGCCCGAAGCGTAGACCACGGGAAAATCCAGCTGCTCATCGGTGGCGCCGAGCTTGTCGAACAGGTCGAATGCGGCATTGACCACGTAATCGGGGCGCGCACCGGGCTTGTCCACCTTGTTCACCACCAGGATGGGCTTCAGGCCCAGGGCCAGCGCTTTCTTGGTCACAAAGCGCGTCTGGGGCATGGGGCCTTCCTGCGCATCGATCAGCAGCACCACACCGTCAACCATGGACAAGGCGCGTTCCACTTCGCCACCGAAGTCAGCGTGGCCGGGGGTATCGACGATGTTGATGTGCGTGCCTTCCCAGGTCACGGCGCAGTTCTTGGCCAGAATCGTAATGCCACGCTCTTTTTCGATGGCGTTGTTGTCCATCACGGTGTCGACCACTTTTTCATGCTCGGCAAAGGTGCCGGACTGACGCAGCAATTGGTCAACCATGGTGGTTTTGCCGTGGTCCACGTGGGCGATGATGGCGATGTTGCGGATTTGCTTATGACTCATGGTTCGCTTTCTAAAAACTTCAAATCGGTGGCACTAAGCCGTTGCGGCGCTTGCCGCAGGGTTGGAAATAACAGGCGGACGCGGGGCCAGCATGTCCTGGATTTCAATCGGGCTGAGCAGGCGCCCCGGAATCAACTCGTCAGCCATGACATGGGCCGAGCCGAGAAAAGCCGCCGGGTCGCTACCGTACACCTGCACCAGCACCGCGTCCGGACCCCATTGGCCGGGGCTGCCGCGACGGCGCAGGCCGCTCAAAAAGCGCCCTGCATTATCGGCATCGAGTGTGACAACCGGATAGTTGGCGACGAGTGATTGAACTGGCAGCAGGCAGGCTTCGCGCTGCTGCTCGCTCATGGCTTCCAGCGCCGGCAGGCCCACGCACTGCGAAGCGACATAGCCGCCGGTCTCCAGCCGCCTCAGGGACCCGAGGTGAGCGCCGCAACCGATCGCCTCGCCGATGTCTTCACCAAGCGTGCGAATGTAGGTGCCCTTGCTGCAGGTCACGGTGATTTTGATAGCTGCCGGCGCCCGCTCGTCATGGGTCAGAGCCATATCCAGCTTGTAAATCGTGATGTGGCGCGCTTCCCGCTCCACGTCTTCGCCTTTGCGCGCGTATTCGTACAGTGCCTTGCCGTCTTTCTTGAGCGCGGAATACATGGGCGGAATCTGCGCCAGCGGGCCGGTAAAACGCCGGGTCAGGGTTGCCAGCAGTTCGGGGGTGATCTCGGGAACGGGGCGCGTCTCGATGACGTCGCCCTCGGCATCAGCCGTCGTGGTTTTCCGGCCCAGCAGGAGCACGGCTTCATACGTCTTGTCGGCGTCCAACTGGATCTGGCTGAATTTGGTCGCCGCCCCAAAGCACAGCGGCAGCACGCCAGTGGCCAGCGGATCCAGCGTACCGGTATGCCCGGCCTTGTCGGCGCGCAACAGCCATTTGGCTTTTTGCAGCGCCTGGTTGCTCGACAGGCCCAGCGGCTTGTCGAGCAGCAGCACGCCGTGCACGGGACGTCGCTGAATCTTCTGGCGATGAGTAGAGGTTTGCGTCATAAAGTTTCGACAGGCTCAGCGAACGGGACTCGCCCGCGTGCTCCGTTGGCACCGTTGTCCCCGAACCTGTCAAGGGGAACGGCGCGAACTCAGTCGTCTTTTGCGCGGGAAGAAACCGCCTTGGCAATCAAGGCGTTCATGTCTGCCGCACGTTCGGTGGTACGGTCAAAGTGGAAATGCAGGGTGGGCACCGTGTGCGTCATCAGGCGCTTGAACAGGCCGTTGCGCAAAAAACCAGCGGCTTGATTGAGCGCTTCTTCGCACGCTTTGGGGTCACCAACCAGTACACTGAAAAACACCTTGGCGTGCGCATAGTCGGGCGTAACTTCAACCGCCTGAATGGTCACCATCCCGACCCGCGGGTCTTTCAGCTCGCGCGCGATCAGCTCCGTCAGATCCCGCTGGATCTGATCGGCAACGCGAAAGCCGCGGTTGGGGGTGGATGATTTTTTACGCATGGAACAAAGGTCTGGGCTTGTAATGATCAATCAGGACGGCAGCCAGCCCCGAAGGGCCGGTCGACTGCCAGTATTTTGCTTACAAGGTACGAGCCACTTCCTTGATCTCGAAGAACTCCAGAATATCGCCTTCCTGGATGTCGTTGTAGTTCTTGATGTTCAAGCCGCACTCAAAGCTTTCCTTGACTTCCTTGACGTCGTCCTTGAAGCGCTTGAGCGAGTCGAGTTCACCCGTGAAGATGACCACGTTGTCACGCAACAGGCGCAACCGGGCCGTGCGGCGAACAATGCCCGCGGTGACCATACAGCCGGCGATCGAGCCGATCTTGCTGACCTTGAACACCTGGCGGATCTCGGCGGTACCAATGACTTCTTCCTTCTTGTCGGGCGTCAGCATGCCTGACATGGCGGCCTTGAGCTCGTCCACAGCGTCATAAATGATGTTGTAGTAGCGAATGTCGATGCCATTGTTCTCGGCCTGTTTGCGCGCCTGCGCGTCGGCACGGGTGTTGAACCCGATCAGCACGGCTTTGGACGCAATGGCCAGGTTCACGTCGGATTCAGAAATACCACCGACGCCGGAGTAAACCAGCTGAACCTTGACCTCATCGGTCGAGAGCTTGAGCAGCGACTGCGCGAGCGCCTCCTGTGAGCCCTGCACATCGGCCTTGATGATGATGGGCAGCATCTTGACCTCGCCGGCCGAGATGTCGGAAAACATGTTTTCCAGTTTGGAAGCCTGCTGCTTGGCCAGCTTGGTATTGCGGAACTTGCCGGCGCGGTAGGTGGCGATTTCGCGGGCGCGGCGCTCGTCCGTCATCACCATGAATTCGTCACCGGCCTGAGGCACTTCGGTCAGACCCTGAATCTCCACCGGAATGGAAGGACCCGCGGTCTTGATCGGTTTGCCGTTCTCGTCGAGCATGGCACGCACGCGGCCATAGGTCGAGCCGGCCAGCACCACGTCACCGGTTTTCAGCGTGCCGGACTGAATCAGCACGGTAGCGACCGGGCCCCGGCCCTTGTCGAGCTGGGCTTCAATGACCAGGCCCTTGGCCAGTGCTTCCACCGGCGCGCGGAGCTCCAGCACCTCGGCCTGCAGCAGCACCTGCTCCAGCAGCGTGTCGACACCTTCGCCGGTACGGGCTGATACGCCCACGAATGGAGATTCGCCGCCAAACTCTTCCGGAATGACTTCTTCGGTGACCAGTTCGCCCTTGACCCGGTCCATGTTGGCATCAGCCTTGTCGATCTTGTTGATCGCCACCACGATGGGAACGCCGGCTGCCTTGGCGTGCTTGATAGCCTCCTTGGTTTGCGGCATCACGCCGTCATCAGCGGCCACCACCAGAATCACGATATCGGTCGCCTGCGCGCCACGGGCACGCATGGCGGTGAACGCCTCGTGACCCGGCGTGTCCAGGAAGGAGATCATGCCGCGTGGCGTTTCCACGTGGTACGCACCAATGTGCTGGGTAATGCCGCCGGCCTCACCTGCGGCCACTTTCGCGCGGCGGATGTAGTCGAGCAGCGAAGTTTTTCCGTGGTCGACGTGACCCATGACGGTCACCACCGGCGCGCGCGGCAGCGCTTCTGCCTGCTGGCCCTGCACGTCGTCGTCGGTGAACGCTTCCGGATCATCCAGCGCGGCGGTAATCGCCTTGTGGCCCATTTCCTCCACCACGATCATGGCAGTGTCCTGGTCCAGCGGCTGGTTGATGGTGACCATCTGGCCGAGCTTCATCAGATGCTTGATCACCTCAGAGGACTTGACGCTCATCTTGTGCGCCAGTTCCGCCACGGTGATGGTCTCGGGCACATGAACCTCGATCACCTTGAACTCTGTGGGCGCGACGAAGGTGGACTCGGGACGGGCATCGCGATCGTTGCTGCGACGGCCACGCGGGCCGCTGCGGAAGTTTCCGCGTCCGGGAACCGCCGTCGCACCACGGCTGGGAATGCCCTTTTTCTTGGCGGCGTCGTCTTTCCAGGTCGAAGAAAGGTTCTCCGACTTGACTTCCTTTTTGCCTGCAGCACCCGGTGCACCCGGTGCTCCCGCCGCTGCGGCGGGCTTGGCTGCGCCTGGCGCAACCGCTGGCTTGTGCAAGGTGCCCTTGATGGCGGCCTTGGGATCCACATGCGGAACCAGTACGCGCTTGGGCGCAGACATCATTGCCCGAATTCCCGCGGCTTCGGCCTCGGCCTTGCGACGACGTTCCTGCAGGTCCTGTGCCTTGGCGGCATCGGCCTGGAATTCTGCCGTGGCCTTGGCCTTGGCAGCGGCCTGTACAACTGCAGCATCGGCAGCCTTGGTGGCGGCCGCTTCTTCTGCGACCGCTGTCTCGGCTGCAGCACGGGAAGCCTCGGCGCCGGCAGGCTGGGCCACTTCCTTGGCCTTCCCGGTCACGGGCTTGGCTTTTTTGGCGGCTTCAGCCGCCTCGGCGGCTGCCTTGGCGCTTTCCGCCGCAGCCTGGCGTTCCAGTTCGCGGGCGGCTTCTTTGGCATCCAGCTCTTCCCGCAAACGGCGCTTTTCTGCCAGTTCTGCTTCCTGGCGGCGCAGCAATTCGGCGTGGCGGCTCGCTTCTTCTTCACGGCGAATCAGTTCGGCGTCATCAATCACGGGAACCTGCGGCGCAGCCACCACTTCAGGTTGAACTTCCTCGGCAGGCAGGTCAGAGCCGTCCTCTCGCTTGACGAAGGTTCGTTTCTTGCGAACCTCCACCTGGATGGTACGAGCCTTGCCCGTGGCGTCAGCCTGCTTGATCTCGGTGGTGGATTTCTTCACCAGCGTGATTTTTTTTCGCTCGGCCGTCACGGTGCCATGGCTGGCCTGCAGATAGCCAAGCAGCTTCTGCTTGTCGACTTCTGACAGGTGGTCGCTGGCCTGCACCTTGGCGACGCCCGCGCTGGTCAACTGCTCGATCAGGGTGGCGGTGGGTTTATTCAATTCAGCTGCGAATTCAGCGACGGTAGTGGTACTGGACATATTTTGTTTTCCTGGCTGGCCTCCATGATCATTGCTCTTGGGCCGTTGCAGGTGCAGCGGTGTCACTTGCGTCATTGGTAAACCAATGGGCGCGAGCAGTCATGATCAGGGCCTTGGCTTCGTCCGCAGACTGGCCGGTGATATCGGTGAGTTCGTCCACAGCCAGATCGGCCAGGTCGTCGCGGGTATGGACACCCGCTTCGGTAAGTTTGGCGATCAGCTCGGGCGTAATGCCTTCAACGTCACGCAGGTTCTGCGAAACACCTTCGGCATTTTCTTCCTTGGCGATTTCCATCGTCAACAGTGCATCTTTGGCGCGGGTGCGCAACTCATTGACCGTGTCTTCATCAAACGATTCGATCTCGAGCATTTCCTGCAGCGGCACATACGCGACTTCTTCCAGGCTGGTGAAGCCTTCGGAGATCAGGATGTCGGCGATTTCCTCGTCCACATCAAGCTTTTCCATGAAGAGCTTGCGGCTGGTATCGGTTTCGGTCGCCTGCTTCTGGGCCGACTCGTCGGCCGTCATGATGTTGATCTTCCAGCCGGTCAGCTCTGCAGCCAGGCGCACGTTCTGGCCACCGCGGCCGATCGAAATGGCCAGGTTTTCTTCGTCGACCACGACGTCCATGGCGTGGCGCTCTTCGTCCACCACGATGGATGACACATTGGCAGGCGCCAGTGCGCCAATCACGAACTGGGCCGGGTCTTCGCTCCACAGCACGATATCGACGCGTTCGCCGGCGAGCTCATTGGTCACGCCATTGACACGGGTGCCGCGAACCCCGACACAAGTGCCGATGGGATCCACCCGCTTGTCGTGCGACAACACGGCGATCTTGGCGCGCGAACCGGGGTCACGGGCGCAGGACTTGATCTCTAGCAGGCCCTGCTCGATCTCGGGCACTTCCTGGCGGAACAGCTCGATCATGTACTCTGGGGCGGTGCGCGACAGGATGATGGGGGCACCGCGCAGGGTGGTGTCGACCTCCATGATCATGGCGCGGACGCGGTCTCCGGCACGCAGATTTTCCTTGGGGATCATGTCGCTGCGACGCAGCCGCCCCTCGACACGGCCAGATTCGACAATGATGTCGCCCTTGTCCATGCGCTTGACGGTGCCGACAAAAATCTTGTCGCCGCGCGACATGAAGTCGTTGAGCAGCATTTCGCGCTCGGCATCGCGGATTTTTTGCAGGATGACCTGCTTGGCGGCTTGTGCGCCGATGCGACCGATAGGCAGACTCTCCACCGGTTTTTCGATGTAGTCGCCTTCTTCAATGTCGGGAATTTCTTCGCGAGCGTCGCTCACCAGCTCTTCGGCTTCCGGATTTTGCAGGCCGGCTTCATCAGGCACCACCAGCCAGCGGCGGAAAGTCTCGTAATTGCCGCTGTCACGGTCTACCACCACGCGGATGTCCACGCCGTCTTCGTACACCTTCTTGGTGGCCGAGGCGAGCGCAAGCTCGACAGCCCCAAAAACGACGTCACGTTCAACATTTTTCTCACGCGAGATGGCATCAACCAACATCAACAGTTCGCGATTCATTTCACAAGCCTGCCTTTCTAAATTATTTCTCTGAAGATTTATCCGCACCAGGGACAATTTTGGGTTTTCGGCCCTTGAAATCAACCACTGGCGCCAGTCGCGCCTGGTGAATTTCGTCGAGTGTGAAACCCAGCGCCTGCAGGGGTGCGGGAAGTTTCTTTTTGCTGACTTTCTGGCCCGGTTTGACGGGGGGCTCGTCGCTCCATACGATCTGCCAGCCGGCAACGCCATCCTTGGGCGCAGCCCGCTCCAGCGTGCCGCGGAATTTCTTGCGGTTGGCCGACACGGCCGAACCGGCGCTGGCAGCCACACCAATCGGCGCTTTGAGGGTGATGTCAACCAATTCACCGGCAAAACGCTCAAAATCTTTTTCGTTGCGCAGAGGCCTGTCAATACCCGGCGAGCTGACTTCCAGCCGCGAATAATCGGCACCTTCGACTTCCAGCACAAACTGTAGCTGGCGCGTGACCTTCTCACAGTCTTCCGCATTGATGAACTGCTCAGCACCGGAAACGTAGGGCATGTCAATCGTGACACGCAGCAAGCCACCGCCGGTACGCTCGATTTCCACCAGCTCGTAACCCAGTCCCGTGACAGTCTGCTCAATCGTTTCTTGCAAGGCCATTCAGTTGTCTTAAAACCAGTCTGTAAAAACAAACGCCCAAAAAAAATGGGCGGTGAAAACCCGCCCATTTGGTCGTGAAGCGCATATTGTAACTCGGACAACCCTTCCGTGCAAACAAATTTCGTGCCTGATTTGATCAGGGCAAACCCCTTTACGCCTTCGCGCCTTTTCTTCACGTCTTCTCATGCCTATTACGCGACTCCGCCGACAACAGGCAATGAGCCCAAGCAATGAGCGCGTTCGGACTACGCGCGACCTGGCATTCGAGCCATCCCGGGAACTGTCCCGACCGTGAATCTTCGCCGTGAATATTCGGACTTTACCGCACCGACTGCTGGGCCAGACCGTGGCAGGTCTGGCTGGCTACTCCATATCCGCCCCTCCTCCGAACGCATGGAATATATTTTATTAAAAATTCCATACATATCAAATAGATATATTGATTAGTTAAAGTAATTTATAAACATAAATCCGGGTGCAAGCTCAGGCCTGCGACACCAATACCTGCGTGTAGGGATGATGGGGCCTGTCCAGAACGTCCAGCACCGCGCCGGATTCCAGCACCTCACCGTCTTTCATCACCATCACCTGATGGGCCATCGCACGGATCACGTCCACGTCATGCGTGATCAAAAGATAGCTCAAGCCCCGTTCGCGCTGCAGCCGCTGAAGCAGCGACAAAACCTGCTTCTGGATCGTCACATCGAGCGCGCTGGTCGGCTCGTCCAGCACCAGCAAGCCGGGATGGATGATCAGCGCCCGTGCAATGGCCACCCGCTGCCGCTGCCCGCCCGAGAACTCATGCGGATACCGTTGCAGCAAGCCCGGAAACTGCGCCTCGCTCATGCCCACGTCCGCCAGAGCTTGCGACGCCCGCTCCCGCATTTCGAGCTCGTCCAGCGAGGGCTCATGGACACGCAAGCCTTCCTCCACGATCTCGCCCACCGTCATGCGCGGTGAAAGGGAGGAAAACGGGTCCTGAAAAACCACCTGAACCGCACGGCGAATCGCCTTGTTGCTGGCGCCATTACGGCTCCAGGACTGCCCTGCCGCCTGCAAGGTACCGGAAAACGGCAGCAGGCCGAGGCTGGCGAGGGCCAGAGTTGACTTGCCGGAACCCGATTCCCCGATGACCCCCAGCGTCTGACCGGGTGGAATATCGAAGGTGGCATCCTTTACAGCCACAAACCCACCGCTTTTGAACCAGCCCCTGAAACCCGGAATGGCGACCGGATAGGTCACGGAGACACGACTGGCCTGCATCATCAAAGGCCCGCCCGGCCCGAAGTCCACGCCCTCGCTCACATTGCGCACCGGCTTGCTGTCGATCAATTTACGGGTGTAGGCGTGCTGCGGATCGGCAAACACCTCCGCGACGGTGCCCTGCTCCACCAGATATCCGTTTTCCATCACCGCCACCCGGTCCGCAAAGCGGCGGACGAGGTTGAGGTCGTGCGTGATCAGGAGCACCGCCATGCCGTTTCGCTGCTGCAACTCGCTGAGCAGGTCCAGAATCTGGCCGCGCAAGGTGACGTCCAGTGCGGTTGTCGGCTCGTCAGCCAGCAGCAGCTTGGGCTGGCAGGCCAGCGCCATCGCAATCATGGCCCGCTGGCGTTGCCCACCAGAGAGCTGATGGGGAAATGAGCGCGCCCGCCTGTCAGGCTCCGGAATGCCGGTGTCTGCCAGCAATTTAATTGCCATCGTCACAGACTCTGCAGGGGTCAGGCCGCGTTTTAGCTGGACAACCTCGGCAATCTGGTCCCCAACGTTGAACAGGGGATTCAGGGCCGTCATCGGCTCCTGGAAGATCATCGCAATATCCCGGCCGCGAATGCCGCGCAACTCGGCTTCAGGAAGGGAAAGCAGATTCACCGGCCCTTGCAGGCCCTCTGTTGCGGCAAACCGGGCCTGCCCGCTGATGCTGGCGTTTTGCACCAGCCGCAGCAGGCTCAGGGCCGTCACCGTCTTGCCCGAACCGGACTCGCCTACCAGGGCCAGTTTTTCTCCGGGTGCGATGGAAAAATCAATTCCATGCACGACTCTTTTGCCGGCAAAGGAAACGCTGAGGCCGTCGACTTTCAGCAGCGGATGGGCAGGCGCGGAAGATCCGCCACCCGTCGCGAAGCCCCCATCGGGCGGCAGCGCTGGATGCACAGTGACAGGCGTGGGGGTCATAGCTCAGCCTTTCGGGGATCCAGGGCATCGCGCAAGGCGTCGCCCATGAAGGTCAGCAGCAACAGCGTGACGACCAGCACGGCAAATGTCGACATCGAAATCCACCAGGCATCGATGTTCGCCTTGCCCTGGTTGAGCAACTCGCCCAACGAGGGCGTACCCGGGGGCACGCCCAGGCCCAGGAAATCCAGCGAGGTCAGCGCCAAGATCGCCGCGCTCATGCGAAAGGGCAAAAACGTCACCACAGGCGTCATGCTGTTGGGCAGGATGTGCCGCCACATGATCTGCAGATTGCTCACGCCCAGGGCCCTGGCTGCGCGCACATAGTCCATCTGGCGGTTGCGCAAAAACTCGGCGCGCACATAGTCGGACAATCCCATCCAGCCAAACAGGCTGAGGAGAAACAGCAGCAGTGCCACGCTGGGCGCAAACACCGCGCTGAAGATGATCAGCAAATAAAGCTCGGGCATGGAGCCCCAGATTTCCATGAACCGCTGGAAGGCGAGGTCTGTTTTGCCGCCGGCATACCCCTGAACGGCCCCGGTGATCACGCCGATCACCACGCCAATCACTGTCAGTGCCAGACCGAACAGCACGCTTAATCGAAAGCCATAGATCAGCTGCGCCAGCAGGTCGCGCCCCCGGTCGTCCGTGCCCAGCAGGTTGTCGCGTGAAGGCGCCGAAGGGTTGGGTTCTTTTGCAAAATAGTTGATCGTGCGCGGGCCGTAAGGGTTGGGCGGGTACAGCGCCCAGTTGCCCCCCTGCCCCAGCTTCTCGCGGATGAAAGGGTCCAGGTAGTCGGTGGGCGTTTCAAAGTCGCCGTCAAAGGTCTTTTCCGAATAGTCCTTGAGCAGCGGAAAGTAATACTCGCCCTTGTAGTGGGCCACCAGCGGCGTGTCGTTGGACAGCACCTCGGCGAAGAGGCTGAGCACCACCAGAGTCGAAAACAGGATCAGGCTGTAAAACCCAAGCTTGTTGCGGCGAAAACGCTTCCACGCCCGCCGACCCGGACTAAGACTGACCACAGAACGGTTTTCACCAAGGCCGCCGCGGATCGGGCTCCGCCCGTCCGCCAGCGGCGCCCCCTCGGGGGGGAGGCGGCCAACGGCCGCTTCGGGGGGGTCAGTCAAATTTAACACGCGGGTCTACCCAGACATAGCAGAGATCGCTGACCAGCTTGGTCACCAGGCCGATCAGCGTGAAGAGATAGAGCGTGCCCAGCACCACGGGGTAGTCCCGCCGGATCACGCTCTCATAGCTGAGCAGGCCCAGGCCGTCCAGCGAAAACAGGGTTTCAATCAGCAGCGAACCGGTGAAAAAAGCTCCGATAAACGCGGCGGGAAACCCTGTGATGATGGGAATCAGCGCATTGCGAAACACATGCTTCCAGAGCACCTGCCGTTCACTGAGTCCCTTGGCCCGGGCCGTCAAGACGTACTGCTTGCGAATTTCTTCCAGGAAGGAGTTCTTGGTGAGCACCGCCGTCACGGCAAAACTGCCCAGCACCATCGCGATGATGGGCAGGGTGATATGCCAGAGGTAGTCGGTGATCCGTGCGCCCCACCCCAGGGATTCCCAGTTGGGCGAGGTCAGCCCGCGCAGCGGAAACCATTGCAGTTGCCCGCCAAACACCACCAGCAGCGCCACGCCGAGCACAAAGCCCGGTATGGCATAGCCGACCAGCACGATGAGCGTGGTGACAAAGTCAAAGCGCGTGCCCGCCCGGACCGCCTTGGCCACCCCCAGCGGCACCGCGATCAGGTAGCTGATGAAAAAGGTCCACAAGCCCAGGCTGACGGAGACCGGCAGCTTTTCCTTGACCAGTTGCCAGACATCCTTGTGCTGGTAAAAACTGTTGCCCAGGTCAAAGCGGGCAAAACGCCCCAGCATCTGGAAAAAGCGTTCGTGCACCGGTTTGTCAAAGCCGTACAGCGCCTTGATTTCTTCAATGCGCTGCGCGTCCACGCCCTGCCGCCCGCGGTAACCGGCACCCGATGCGGCAGCGCGCTCGCCGCCGGAGTCACGGCCCTGCAGCTGCGCCACCATTTGCTCCACCGGCCCACCGGGCACGAACTGCACCATGACGAAGGTCAGAAGCAGCACGCCCAACAGGGTGGGAATCATCAGCAGCAGGCGCTTGAGAATGTAGCTGGCCATGGTCAACCTTTCGAGCGTACTTGAAGTGAGCGCACGAACGATCCCTTCAAGCAGGGGCCGCGGGGCTGGCTTTGCCAGACCGCAGGCGCAGCGGCCCCCATGGGGGGCAGCGCAGTACACGCAGTGACAAGCGTGGGGGTCATTTACTCCACCAGGTGCTCATGGCCCAGGTGTCCGCCTGGTAATACGGCGGAATCGTCTGCGGCAGGACAAAGCGACCCGGGCGGTAGCCGATCAGGAACGCATCGCCGTAGTACTGCGGCACCGAGTAGTAGCCGTGGGTCAGCACGCGGTCCAGCGCGCGCATGGCGGCACCCAGTTCAGGCCGGGTTTTGGCGGTCACGACTTTTTGCAGCAGGGCATCGACCGCCGGATCGGCAATGCCCCAGACGTTCGAGGAGCCCGGTGTCTGGGCCGCCTTCGAGCCAAACAGCTCCAGCAACTCGCCGCCCGGTGCGGTACTGCCGGGCAGGCGCAACGTGGTGACTTCGAAGTCAAAAGCATCCATCTTCTGTTTGGACAACGAAAAATCCACGACCCGGTATGTCATGGTGATGCCCAGCTTTTCCAGCGCTTTCTGGAACGGCCCGACGATGCGTATCAGGGAGGGCTGGTCGTTCAGGAACTCCATCGTGAAGGCCTCGCCCCTGGTATTGCGCAGCGCACCGTCACGGTAAGTCCAGCCGGCCTCGCGCAGCAACGCCTGGGCCTGGCGCAGGTTCTCGCGCAGGCTGCCGGGCGGCGTGGTGCTGGGCGACACGGGTACGGCGCCGAACACCTCTGGTTTGAGTTGGGCGCGCAGAGGCTGGAGCAAGGCCAGTTCATCCGGTTTGGGCAGGCCCTCCGCGTGAAACTCGCTGTTGGGAAAGTAGCCGTCCACGCGTTTGTAGATGCCATAGAACAGCTGCCGGTTCATCCACTCGAAATCCAGCGCCAGGCCGATCGCCTTGCGCACCCGCACATCCTGGAACTTCGGATTGCGCAGATTGAACACATAACCCTGGAAGTCGCCGGGGTTGCGATTTGGAAATGCGCGCTTGACCAGTTCGCCCGAGGTGAACTGCTTGCCGGTGTACTGGCGCGCCCAGTTGCGCGAGATGAATTCGCGCAGGAAATCGAACTCACCGGCCTTCAGGCCCTCGAAGCGGGAGGTTTCGTCCAGGTAAATCTTAAAGCTGATGAGGTCAAAATTGAACTGCCCCTTGCGTGTCGGCAAATCCGCACCCCAATAGGCCGGGTCCCGCACATAGGTGATGTCACGGCCCATGGCCGGATTGGCGATTTTGTAGGGCCCGGAGCCTATGGGTATTTCCGAAACGATCTGGTCGAAAGGCTTGCTGGCCCCGTTGACCTTGCCTCCCTCCCGGCCCCAGCCCCGGCTGAACACCGGCATTCCGCCGACGACCAGCGGCAGTTCGGGATTTGGCGTCAGGAACTCAAAGCGCACGACGCGCTCCGAGACCACAGTCACCCCCTTGACTTCAGCGTAAATCGTGCGGTACTGGGGCGCGGCAAGTTTGCTGATGAGCTGGGTGTACGAATGCAGCACATCAGCCGCCAGCACGGGCGTGCCATCGTGAAAACGTGCCTTGTTGTTGATACGAAAGGTCGCCGACAATTTGTCTGCCGCCACCTCCACGTCGTCAGCCAGCAATCCGTAGGCCGTTGTGGGCTCTTCGGAGTTGCCGGTCAGCAGGCTTTCAATCAGCAGGATTCCCAGCCCGTAGGGGGCAGTTCCGCGCAGCGTGAACGGGTTGAACTTGTCAAAGTTGGTGGGCCGGGTGGGCGGCACCATGCGAATCTCGCCCCCCTTGGGCGCAGCCGGGTTCACATAATCAAAATGGGTAAAGCCCGGCGGGTATTTAATGTCGCCAAACTGGGCGTAGGCATATGCAGCCCGGGAAGCCGGCGCGAATAAAGCAAGGCCGACCAGCAGGGTCGTCATCAAAGCAATCACCAGCGCCCGCAAAAAAGACAAATCCCGCATGCGACAATTCTGCACTACTTCACGTCGGCAACGGTTGGCGGCCAGCAGGTAAGCCAGCTGCCCCATTCAATGCAACCAACCGCTATCGGCCGATCCACTCGTACACACTGGAGCACAAGCATGGGTTTTCTTACCGGCAAAAAACTGTTGATCACGGGCGTGTTGTCCAACCGGTCCATTGCCTACGGCATAGCCAAGGCGTGCCACGCACAAGGCGCCGAACTGGCCTTCAGCTATGTCGGGGAGCGCTTCAAGGACCGCATCACGGAGTTTGCCGCCGATTTTGGCTCCAAACTCATCTTTGACTGCGACGTCGGCGACGACGCCCAAATCGAGAAGCTGTTTGCCGACCTGGCCAAGACCTGGCCGACGTTTGACGGCTTTGTTCACAGCATTGGCTACGCACCGCGCGAAGCCATTGCCGGCGATTTCCTCGACGGCCTCACCCGCGAGGGCTTCAAGATTGCCCACGACATCAGCGCCTACAGCTTTCCGGCCATGGCCAAGGCGGCGCTGCCCTACCTCAACAACAAGTCGGCGCTGCTGACCCTGACCTACCTGGGCGCGGTACGTACCGTGCCCAACTACAACACCATGGGGCTGGCCAAGGCCAGCCTGGAGGCCTCGGTGCGCTACCTGGCCGAATCGCTGGGCCCCAAGGGCATGCGCGTCAACGGCATCAGCGCCGGCCCGATCAAGACCCTGGCCGCCAGCGGCATCAAGGGCTTCGGCAAGATTCTGAGCGTCGTCGCCGAAGCCTCACCCATTCGCCGCAACGTAACGATTGAAGACGTCGGCAATGTCGCTGCGTTCTTGCTGAGTGACCTGGCTGGTGGCGTGAGCGCCGAAATCACCTACGTGGATGGTGGTTTCAGCCACGTGGTGGGCGGCATCGCCGAGCCAACCGAAGCAGGCTGAACGCCACGACGGCGGGCTTGGCAGCCCGACTTGCTATCATTTTGATGGCAAACGGTGCCCACGCATGTAAAGCTGAGGGCCAAATCTACTTGTCCTTGACCTTGAACCCTGTCAAGCCCGGCGCCAATACTCGTAGCACCAGGCTGTCTCGAAACCCGCCCGCCTGTAGAGCGCCAGAGCTGGCGCGTTGCCGTCCTCCACCTGCAAGAAGGTACGCTCAATTCCTCTGTGGATCGCGGCATCAGCCAGCCCTGCCAGAACGCGCCCTGCCAGCCCGCGGCCCCGGCAAGCCTGGTCGGTGCGCATGCCGTGCACGCTGGACCATCCGTTGGAAAAGGCTGCGGCACCTGCGGCCACGGTGCGCCCACTCTCTCGAACGCTTGCATAGAGAGAGTCACGAGCCCGGCTCAGCGTTTTGACGCGACTTACGCCGTCAACGGGGTCGAAACCTTCACCCAGAAACAGGGCCGCCCACGCCTCGTCAGGTGAATGGGCCGTTTCCGCTGGCGTTTGCGTGGATACCGCACGCATATCGTTGACTGACGCCACCTGTACCAGCACCGGACGCGTCGTCTTGTAGCCGCGCCGTTTCAGCGCTCGCCGCAAGAGGTCGAAACACGGCTCTGTCGCAACACGAAAAATTGGCGGCAGGCCACGTGCCTCGTAGCGTGTCTCAATCTTGTCCAGCACGGTTTCATCACAGGCCTTATGTCGAAGCGGAACGGCACTTTTGGCTCGACTGACCGTTCCCCTGTCGAATGGCAACAGCCAGCCCTCCAGCTCCTCAAGGGCCTCGGGTGACACGGCGGCAATCGTTGCACGTTCTATGGTTTCTACATCGCTGGGGATCATGGTTGCTGGGTGAATGGCTGAGAGCTGGCAGGCGGGCCAGCCTGCCGGGAGCAAGGTTTTTTTGTTCAATAAGAGCGGCCGTCGAAATGTTCGACGGCAAGCGCAGCCAGGTCAATGTCTTCGAGGCAGCGGACATTGACAGCCGCCATGCGCTGGCCCGAAGGGTCGGCCCCTTCGCCATAGGGGTGGATGCCGCAGGTAGGGCAGAAACGATGCCGGATGGCGTGCTTGTTGAACAAATACGTGCTGGCATTTTCGTCAGGCGTTAGCAGGCGCAGTGTGTCCCGCTGAACGAACCAGAGAAGCGACCCCTTGCGCGAGCAGATGGAGCAATTGCACGCCAGCACCTTGGTGGGCTCGCCGTCAACTTCGAACGCGATCCGCCCGCAGTGGCAGCTACCTTTGTGTGTCATGGCCTGATTCCTTTCTTTCATGAGACGGCCCGCGGGGAGCCCGAAGTTCGAATTTTTACAACAGACTGGTACGTGTTGTACCGCATCACCTTGCCCAAATCCGGGTGGGGCATTTACACTGTACATACGTACAGCTTCAAGTCAAGTTCCGGCCATCAGCCGCACCCGCAGTCGACGGCCAGTCGCCAAAGCATTTCAAACACTCTTATTTTGATAGCTGATGGCACCCATTTTGCTTGGGCCATGTGTATGAATGACTCATAAACATCAGACGACCACATGCCCGCACACACGCCATCTGCCAACACCCGCCTGACCATTGCCCCCTTTCGCGCCCAGACGCTTGCGCTGCTGCTGGCGCTCGCCGGGCTGCTCACGCCTGCCCTGCCCTTGTTGGCAGCTGAGACAAGCCCGCCGCTGATGCTGGCCAAGGTTTATCACGTGGGTGTTTCGCTGGCCGATTACTGGGTCAGCGAAAAATACGATGGCGTGCGCGGCTACTGGGACGGTGAGAAGTTGCTGACTCGCGGCGGCGAGCGCATCGTGGCTCCGGCCTGGTTCACGGCGGATTGGCCCAAGGTAGCCATGGATGGCGAACTCTGGGCTGGCCGCGGCCAGTTTGCGAAAGCGGTGTCCACGGTACGCCAGCAAACCCCTGACGATGCAGCCTGGCGCGCCATGCGTTTCATGGTGTTTGACTTACCCGCGCAAGGCGGCCCATTCACCGAACGGATTCCCGCCTTGAATGGCGTGGTGAGCCGGATTGACCAGCCTTGGGTGCAAGCGGTCGCCCAATTCAAGGTGGCCAACCACCGGGCTTTGCAGAACCTGCTGGCCACAACCGAGAAACACGCCGGCGAAGGACTGATGCTGCACCGGGGCGCATCCCTCTACATGGGCCAGCGCACCGACGACCTCCTTAAGGTCAAAACCCATGAGGACACGGAAGCCCGTGTGGTCGCGCACATTCCTGGCAAGGGAAAATACGTCGGCGTTTTGGGTGCACTGCTGGTAGAGATGCCGGGGGTGGACGGCAAACCTGGACGACGCTTCAAGCTTGGCAGCGGATTCAACGACGAGCAACGCCAGAACCCGCCAGTCCTGGGCAGCACTGTCACCTACCGCTTTCGCGGCCTGAACGGCAGCGGCGTCCCCAGGTTTGCCAGCTTCATGCGGGTGAGAGAAGACCAGCCCGTCTGAAACGGGCGGCGCATGCACAATTGCCGCTTCAGCGGGCTTTCTTCACGCAGTCGGCGTAGTAGCGGACCTTGCCTTTGGCATCCACCTCTTCGACCAAGCCGTGGATATCGGTCTCGAACCCCGGGCATTGCGCGTTGAACTCACGGGCAAACTTGAGGTAATCAACTATTTTCTTGTTGAACACCTCGCCAGGAATCAGCAGCGGGATGCCGGGTGGGTAAGGCGTGACCAGCCCGACGGTGATGCGGCCTTCCAGCTGGTCGATCTCGACCCGCTCTGTCGTGCGGTGGGCAATGTGGGCATAGGCGTCACTGGGCTTCATGACCGGTGCGAGGTCACTCAAATAGACTTCGGTCGTTAACCGCGCGATGTCGTATTTGGCGTAAAGGGCATGAATGTGCTGACACAGGTCAGCCAGGCCCATGCGCTCGTATTTCGGGTACTTCTGGCAGAACTCGGGCAGGATGCGCCACATCGGCTGGTTCTTGGCGTAGTCATCCTTGAACTGCTGAAGCGCTGTGAGCAGGGTGTTCCAGCGGCCTTTGGTGATGCCGATGGTGAACATGATGAAGAAGCTGTAAAGCCCGGTTTTCTCCACGATCACCCCGTGCTCGGCCAAAAACTTGGTCACGATGCTGGCGGGAATGCCGGTTTTCGCGAATTTTCCATTGAGGTCCAGCCCGGGCGTGACAATGGTCGACTTGATCGGGTCGAGCATGTTGAAGCCTGTTGCCATCTGGCCAAAGCCATGCCAGTTATTGGCGCCGTTTTTGGCCCTCTTGGCACTGCGCGACTCACCCTTGATGATCCAGTCCTCGGCCAGGCCAATGCCCTCTTCCACCAGCTTGTCCGGCCCCCAGACCTTGAACCACCAGTCACTGCCGTATTCATCGTCGATCTTGCGCATGGCCCGGCGAAAGTCCAGTGCCTCGGCAATGCTCTCCTCGACCAACGCGGTGCCGCCGGGCGGCTCCATCATGGCGGCGGCCACATCGCAGCTGGCGATGATGCTGTACTGCGGCGAAGTCGAGGTGTGCATCAGGTAGGCCTCGTTGAAAAGGTGCCTGTCGAGCTTGGTGTTTTGCGAGTCCTGCACCAGCACATGGCTGGCCTGGCTGATGCCCGCCAGCAGCTTGTGAATTGACTGGGTTGCGTACACCACGGCATTTTTCGGGCGAATGCGGTTTTTGCCCATGGCGTGGTAGCTGCCATAGAAGGGGTGAAATGCAGCGTGCGGCAGCCAGGCCTCGTCGAAGTGCAGGTTGTCCACGTAGCCATCGAGCATGCCCTTGATGGTTTCGGTGTTGTAGAGCACGCCGTCATAGGTCGACTGCGTGAGCGTGAGCACGCGCGGCTTGACCTTGTCTGCATCGACACCCTTGAGCAGCGGGTTGGCCCGGATCTTGGCCTTGATGGCTTCGGGCTCGAATTCGCTTTGCGGAATCGGGCCGATGATGCCGAAGTGGTTGCGCGTTGGCTTCAAAAACACCGGGATCGCACCCGTCATGATGATGGCGTGCAGAATGGATTTGTGGCAGTTCCGGTCCACCACCACCACATCGCCCGGCGCCACGGTGTGGTGCCACACCATCTTGTTGCTGGTGGAGGTGCCGTTAGTGACGAAGAAACAGTGGTCCGCATTGAAGATACGCGCGGCATTGCGCTCGCTGGCGCCAATCGCGCCGTCATGGTCGAGCAGTTGGCCCAACTCCTCGACTGCATTGCATACGTCGGCACGCAGCATGTTCTCGCCGAAGAACTGGTGAAACATCTGCCCGACCGGGCTCTTCAAAAATGCCACACCACCCGAGTGACCCGGGCAGTGCCATGAGTACGAGCCGTCTTCGGCGTAGTCCAGCAGCGCCTTGAAGAAAGGCGGCTGCACCCCTTCGAGGTAGCTCTTGGCCTCACGAAGGATGTGGCGCGCCACAAACTCGGGCGTGTCTTCAAACATGTGAATGAAGCCGTGCAACTCGCGCAGGATGTCGTTGGGAATATGCCGCGAGGTTTTGGTTTCACCGTAGACGTAAATCGGCACGTCAAGATTCTTGCGGCGTACCTCCTCGATGAAGTTGCGCAGATTCAGCACGGCCGGATCCAGATCCGGGCCGGGTGTGAACTCCTCGTCATCAATTGACAGGATAAAAGCACTGGCACGACTTTGCTGCTGGGCGAACTGCGACAGGTCACCGTAGCTGGTCACGCCCAGCACCTCGAAGCCTTCGCTTTCAATGGCCTGGGCCAGCGCACGAATACTCAGCCCCGAGGTATTCTCGGAGCGGAAGTCTTCGTCAATGATCACAATCGGAAAGCGGAATTTCATGGGGATGGAAGCAGTTCATGGGCGCCCTGAACCTGTCGGAGGGCATGACGGAAACGCTCGGATGGGCATAGACAGGTTGAGCCCGAACGGTTTGACTGGCGAGTGCGAAGTGTAAGGAAATATTGTTGCTGTACGCTTGCGAGAGGGTCTAATTGCCCCAAAATGTAGCGCATCACCGACAAAAGGAAGAAACATGAGCGAATCGACCATCTGGTGGCTGCTGGCAGGTAGCGCGGTCGCGGTTGAGCTGGTCACCGGCACCTTTTACCTGCTGATGCTGGCCGTCGGGTTCGTCGCAGGCGCCATTGCCGCTCACTCGGGCCTTGCCATTATCGGCCAAATGGTAATCTCTGCTGCTGTAGGGGGTGGTGCGGTGGCCGCCTGGCACTGGTACCGCGGCAAGACCCCCGCCCCCTTGCCCGCAAATGCCAATCGGGATGTCAACCTGGATATTGGTGAGCCGGTACAGGTCGCGCAATGGAACTCCGATGGAACCACCACCGTGAAATTTCGCGGCGCCCTCTGGACCGCCATACCTGCCGACCCGGCCGAACCTGCCGCCACCGGAAGTTTTCGCATCAAGGAAATGCAGGGCAATCGTCTGGTACTTGAAAAGCTGTGAGGCGCTCTCGTAGCCTTTTTGTGCCCTGCTGCCGATTCGCCGGCCTGGCGGGCACCCGGCACACCAATTTGAATCAATCTAAATCAACGGAGGAAGCATGGAAATAGCACTCGTCATTCTGATCGTGGCTGGCATCTTTATCGTACGCAGCATCAAGGTGGTTCCGCAGCAAAATGCCTGGGTGATCGAGCGTTTGGGCAAGTACCACGGCAGCCTGACCCCGGGCCTGAACTTCCTGGTGCCTTTTATCGACAGGGTGGCCTACAAGCACAGCCTGAAAGAGATCCCACTGGACGTGCCGAGCCAAGTCTGCATTACCCGCGACAACACACAGCTGCAGGTTGACGGCATTTTGTATTTTCAGGTGACCGACCCCATGCGTGCCAGCTACGGCTCATCCAACTACATCGTGGCCGTGACGCAGCTGGCCCAAACCTCGCTGCGCTCCGTGATCGGCAAGCTTGAGCTCGACAAGACTTTTGAAGAGCGCGACATCATCAACGCGCAAGTTGTCGCAGCCATTGACGAAGCCGCGCTCAACTGGGGCGTGAAGGTCTTGCGCTACGAGATCAAGGACTTGACGCCACCCAAGGAGATTCTCCATGCCATGCAATCGCAAATCACCGCTGAGCGCGAAAAGCGCGCGCTGATTGCCGCCTCCGAGGGGCGCAAGCAGGAACAGATCAACATCGCCACCGGTGAGCGCGAGGCCTTCATCGCCCGCTCGGAGGGTGAAAAACAAGCGGCCATCAACAATGCGCAGGGTGAGGCTTCAGCCATCATGGCCGTGGCGGAAGCCAATGCAAGGGCCATCGAAGTGGTGGCCGCGGCCATCCGCCAGCCCGGTGGTGAGCAGGCCGTGCAGCTGAAAGTGGCCGAAAAAGCCGTCGAAGCCTATTCCAGCGTCGCGGGTGACGCCACCACGACCCTGATCGTGCCAAGCAACATGACCGAGGTGTCTGCACTGATCGCATCGGCCATGAAGATGGTGCAGTCCAGCAGGGCATGATCAATACTTCACTACAGGTACAGCCATGAGTGCAAAAAATGTTTTGGGCGGTGAGCTGGTCCCCTGCTCTTACGATCCGCTCACGGGCTACTTCCGGGACGGTTGCTGCAACAGCGATGCGTCCGATCTAGGCTCCCATCTGGTCTGCGTGCGGGTCACCCCGGAGTTTCTCGCGTTCTCCAGTGCGCGCGGCAATGACCTCGTCACGCCGCGGCCGCAGTACCGTTTTGCCGGACTCAAACCAGGCGACCGCTGGTGCCTGTGCGCCCAGCGCTGGCGGGAGGCCCTGGAGGCAGGCATGGCACCACCGGTGATTCTGGAAGCCACCCACACCAACGTGCTGGAATTTGTCACACTGGCGCAACTGGAAAAGCACCGGTTTCAGGGCGCTGTTCATTAAGCGCAGCTTTAAGAGCCGCCACATTCTGACAAGTCCTCTGGCACTGCTACAATCAAAGGCTTCGCGGAAAGGTGGATGAGCGGTTTAAGTCACACGCCTGGAAAGCGTGCGTGGGGTTATACCCACCGCGGGTTCGAATCCCGCCCTTTCCGCCAAAAACAAGTAAACACGGGGCCTCGCGCCCCGTTTTTTCTTTGCCTTTTTCGATCCCCCGCCTTCGCCTTTCCCGGCATTCCGGCCTTCTTCTCAACGGAGGGCCACCTTGATGGCCGGGAAGGCAATCCGCCAGTCCTGCGCGATTGCAGAATGTTTTTCTCGCCGTCATTTCCTCTCCGCCAACGCAGAAGACTGTCGAAGGCAAGGCAAGCCCATTGAACACGCCCTGCCCGGGACTGCGGCCGAGGATGATGGTCTGATCGCAGCCCGATAGCATCTAACGGTTGGACCCTCCAAAAAAAAGCCACCTTGCGGTGGCTTTTTCATGCGCGCGAACTGATCAGTTCAGGGCGGATTTCTTGCCATCTTTGTAAACATACAAAGTGATGGCGGGGTTTTTCAATTCGCCATTGGGCTCGAAAGCGATCGTGGTGGTCACGCCTTTGTAGTTGGTTTTGATCAACTCAGGGGTGTAGACCTTTGGATCGGTCGAATTGGCGCGCTTCATGGCGTCGACCAAAACGAAGGTAGCGTCATAGGTGTACGGACTGTAAACCTGGAACTGATTGGGGTACTTGGCGTCGTAACGCTTTTTCCAGGCTTCACCGCCAGGCATTTTGGCGAGCGAAGCACCGCCTTCAGCGCACACCACATTGTTGAGGGTCTTGGCGCCAGCAGCCAGCTTGGCAAGTTCGGACGTGCAGATGCCATCACCACCAAAGTACTTCACGTTGCCCATGCCGAGCTGCTCCATCTGGCGCAACATCGGGCCGCCTTGTGGGTCCATGCCGCCGAAGAAAATCGCATCGGGATTTTTCGACTTGACGGCCGTGAGGATAGCCATGAAGTCGGTGGCCTTGTCGGTGGTGAACTGCTCGTCAACCACGGTCATGCCTTTCGTCAAAGCCGTCTTTTTGAAGACTTCGGCAACGCCCTGGCCATAGGCCGTACGGTCATCAATGATGGCAACTTTTTTCAGTTTCAGTGCGTCAGCCGCGTAGAACGCCAGACCGGCGCCCAGCGCATTGTCGTTGGCAATGATGCGGTAGGTGGTTTTGTAACCGGGCTTGGTCAGGTTGGGGTTGGTCGCGGCACCCGTGACGTGGGGAATACCGCAATCGTTGTAAACCTTGGAGGCGGGAATCGTGGTACCTGAATTGAGGTGGCCCACCACACCGGCTACTTTGGAGTCGCACAGTTTCTGTGCAGCAGCGGTGCCCTGTTTTGGATCGGCGGCGTCGTCTTCCGCAAGCAATTCAAACTTGATTTTTTTGCCCCCAATGACAACGTTTTGCGTGTTCAGGTCTTCAACAGCCATCCGCGCACCGTTTTCATTGTCTTTACCGTAGTGAGCCTGCGAACCGGACATGGGCGCTACGTGGCCAATCTTGACCACGACATCCTGAGCTGAGGCAATGCCGGCCAAAGTTGCGAGTGCGGCCACTACTGTCAGTTTTAATTTCATTTGCATAAAAACACTCCGATTAGGAAATTACCGTTAAAGGTTGAGATCAATTTTTATAACTCAACGGGGCCGAACATAACGCAATTTCCGGGCCCGCACCATAGCAACGGCCCTAGGGTCATTTTGGATAAGGGGGTTTACCCGGGGAGCAGATTGTCTAATGCGCGACACTGCTTCATCGCCATGCTGCGTGACCGGCACAGGCACGAAAACCACCTTGCCCGGGCTGCCTGAACTAGGGCCGGCCCGGTGTTTTTGAGGCTTCCTGTGCCAACGCCTGGCTCACGGTTTCACGCAAGACCAATTCGATTTCGCCGCGCAGGCGGGGGGCCAGCGTCTGGGTCTGCTCCAGGATCAGTTGGCCGACAACTTCCCGCAAGCGTCTTTCCAGAATCAGGTCAACCCGCTGCATGACGCGTAGCACCACCCGCTCTTCGAGGCCGGACGAATCCAGCGGAGGCGCTGCGGGGGCTACCGGCTCGCTGGAGGTGCCCGCTGGCGCCGTGGGGCGAACCACCTCGGTCAGCGTTGGCACGAATCGCGGCGGCGTCGATGAGCTCCTCATGCGCCTCCCTTGGCCGTTGCAAGGTCGTGTCGCTTCATGGTGTAACCCCTGTCGGTGTAATGCTTCCATCGGCTGCGCGCGGCCAGACGCTCATCGTCACCCTGCGCAACCACCTCGATGAAGCGCTCAAAGCGCTCAAATCCCGCAGGAATGCCCTGCCCCAGATTGACCAGCACCTCATGACGGGCGCAGTCCTGCAGCGACTCGGCAAGCAATACCGGTGTCACGGCGAGGTTGTCCTCCCCGGCATCGCTGCGGCAATGCGGTACGAATTCCGTAGGGGAAAAGCTCCACAGCGATTGATCAAGCTGCGCCAGCACATCGGCCTCGGCCGTCACCACCACGCTGGCGCCGCTGAGATACGCCTTGCGCAGCAAACGGCAACCGTAGGCCAGCTTGTCGGGTACGTTGAAATGAAAGGCGATCTCGGTCATGCCCGGGTTCTGGAAACAGGCTTGCTTCTCTTGGCGGACCTGGCTTTGGGCTGTGCCTTGCGCGGGGCGGCCGCGGTGACCTGGCCCAGCAAATAGTCCAGCAGCAAGGGCACAGGCCGGCCGGTCGCACCCTTGGCCGCTCCGCCTTTCCAGGCTGTACCGGCAATGTCGAGGTGAGCCCACGGAAAACTGCCTGCAAAACGATGCAGGAACTTCGCCGCGGTCACGGCGCCACCCGCCCGTCCCGCCACGTTCGCCACATCGGCAAAATTCGTTTTCAGTCCTTCTGCGTAATCGTCGTCCAGTGGCATTCTCCAGCACGGGTCAAGCGACGACTCACCCGCGGCCGCCAGCGACTGGGCCAGTTCGTCATTGTTTGAAAACAGCCCGCTGCGGACGCCACCCAACGCGATGACGCAGGCGCCGGTCAGCGTAGCGATATCAACCACGGCCCTTGGCTTGAAGCGCTCCGCGTAGGTCAAGGCATCGCACAGCACCAGGCGACCTTCCGCATCGGTGTTCAGAATTTCAATGGTCTGCCCGCTCATGCTGGTGACCACGTCGCCCGGCTTGAGCGCCCGCCCGCCGGGCATGTTCTCAGAGGCCGGGATCAGCCCGACCACATTCAGCGCAGGCTGCAATTCGGCCAGTGCCCGGAACGTGCCCAGCACACTGGCTGCGCCGCACATGTCGAACTTCATCTCATCCATCTCGGCCGCCGGCTTGATCGAGATGCCGCCCGTATCGAAAGTGATGCCCTTGCCGATCAGCACGACGGGCGCCACCGACTTGGCAGCGCCTTCATAACGCAGCACGATAAAACGCAGGGGCTCCGACGTACCCTGGGCCACGGCCATGAAGGACCCCATGCCCAGTTTGGCGACTTCCTTGGGGCCCAGAACTTCCACCTTGATGTTGCGCAATCTCGCCAGTTCCCTGGCCGCCCCCGCCAGCAGGGTGGGTGTCGCATGGTTGGCGGGCCGGTTGGCCCACTCCTTGGCAAATTCAATACCCTTGACAAGCGCCAGAGCCTTGTCAAAACCCGGCCTGGCCACCGACAGCTCGTTCACGCCAATCACCACCCGCTGCAATTTGACAGGACTGACCTTGGATTTGGTGGTGCTGTAAACGTAAGCAGCCTCGCTGCAGGCCACCACCGCGGCCCGGACGATTTCTGGCTGCGCGTTGTTCATGGCGGCAAGACTGACGACGACCCGCTGCGTATTGCCGTTCTTCAGGTTTGCCATCGCTGCATTCACGGCGGTCCGGACATTTCGGGGACTGGCGTCGCCTACACCCGCCAGCACCACCCTCGTTGCCGCAATGCCCGGCGTACGGTAGGCGCTCAGCAGCTTGCCCGGCTTGGCCTCCAGGTCACCGGCCTTGAGGGCGAGTGCTGCGAGTGCGGACAGGGGGTCATCGCCTCCGGCGCTCAAATCCTGGGGTATCAGTACTAGCAGCGCATCGCATTTTTCGCTGCAAATACGGGCGAGGGGAAGCAGTTTGAGTTCAAAGTCCATAATTCAGGGTTGAGCAAATAAAACAACAATAAAGCATAGCTACGGCAATTAGTCAGTCATGTTATTCCAATCTTCGATTCGCAAAGAGTTAGCCCGCAGCTTTGGCGCAACGCTAGTCGTGCTGGTCACCATCGTGATGACCATCGTGCTGATCCGCACCCTCGGCCAGGCCTCGCGCGGCTCCATCAGTCCCCAGGATGTGATGCTCTTCATGGCCTACTCGGCCCTGGGCCGCCTGCCGACCATCCTGACGCTGTCGCTCTTCATTGCCATGGTCAGTACCTTGTCACGCATGTACCGCGACAGTGAAATGGTGGTCTGGTTCACCAGCGGCCAGGGCCTGGGAGGCTTCCTCAAGCCGCTCTTTCGCTTTGCCTGGCCGGTTCTGCTGGTCATTGCGCTGATGGCGCTTTTTGTCTGGCCATGGGCCAACCAGCAGACCAAGGACATGCAAAACCGCTACGCCCAGCGCGGCGACCTGAACCGGGTCGCCCCGGGCCAGTTCCAGGAGTCATCCAGCGGTAACCGGGTATTTTTCATTGATCGGGATTTAGCAAGCGAGCAAAGCAGCAGCAACGTTTTTATTGCTGCGACCGAAAAAGGAAAAAGCTCCGTCACCACGGCACGTTCCGGCCGTATCGAGACCCGGGGCGACGCCCAGTTCCTGATGCTCGAAAAAGGCCAGCGGCTTGAAAACGTGGTGGGGCAGGCGGCCCTGAAGATCAGCGATTTTGAAGAGTACGGCACCCGGACGGGCGACTCCGCCTACCTTGGCGAACGCACACCCGAAGCCAAGCTCCTGTCCACACGCTCGCTGATCAAGGAGCCTACGCGCAGCAACCTGGGTGAGCTGGCATGGCGATTAGGTCTGGCCATGGCCGCAGTCAATTTCGTGATTTTGGCGGTCGCACTGGCAAGCGTGAACCCGCGCGGCGGGCGCAGCGGCAACATGATTTTTGTGCTGCTGACGTTTGTCGTCTACAACAACCTGGTGAATCTGGGGCAAAGCTGGATTTTTGTGGGCCTGATCAGTTTCACCAACTTCCTGGTGGTGCTGCATGGCGGTGTGCTGCTGCTGGGGCTGCTGTGGCTGTCCAAACGGCATTTCAATTGGGTGCTCCGGCCGGCCCGGCGCGTCGTGCGCCGCCCCTTGGGCGTGCGCGACACTGACTTTGGAAGCAGCTCATGAGGACCATACGCCGGCTGATTTATGGGGAAGTGCTCACCGCCATTGCGCTGGTTGCGCTCGGGTTTCTGGCCCTGTTTTTCTTTTTTGACCTCGTCGATGAGTTGCAATACCTCGGCAAAAACAATGGCCTGAGCGCCGCTGCCGATATCTACCAGATTCGCCACGCGCTGCTGTATGTGGCCCTGCTGATTCCCAATCACCTCTACGAGCTCCTGCCGATTTCCGTATTGATCGGCACCATTTTTGTCATGGCGCGGCTGGCCCAGAGCTCCGAGTACACGATTCTGCGCACCAGCGGACTAGGGCCGTGGCGGGCACTGCGGCTGCTTCTGGTCTTGGGTGCCGCTTTTGTGACCCTCAGTTTTGCCGTGGGCGACTACGTGGCCCCCACCAGCGAGCGGGCGGCGCAATTGCTCAAAGCCCGCTATCAAAGCAAAATCACCGTCGGCCAGACCGGCGCCTGGCTCAAGGAGAAACAGCCCTACAACAGCTATGTCGTCAACGTCAAAGAGCTGACGCCCAACAACGAAATGAAGGGCGTGCAGATTTTCGAATTCGACAACAAGGGCCTGATTGTCTCGACCACCCAGGCCCCCGTGGCCCAATTCACCGGAGGCGACGCCTGGATGCTCAAGCAGGCTAGCCGCGCAGAATTTGACGTTCCCGCCAGCCCTGCCGATATCAGCAAACCGCAGAACGGCGCGAGGGTCAGCCGGACGACCCTTCAGACCTTTCGCTGGCCCACCGAGATCAGCGCGGAGATGGTGTCGGTGGCGCTGCTCAAGCCCGAGCGCATGAGCACCCTGGACCTTTTCAACTACGTCCGCCATCTCAACGCCAACGGCCAGACGGCCCAGCGCTATGAAATTGAATTCTGGAAAAAGGTGTTTTATCCGCTTAGCTGCCTGGTGATGGTGATGCTGGCGCTACCTTTTGCCTACCTGCATTTCCGTTCCGGCGGTATCGCCAGCTATGTTTTTGCGGGCGTTATGATTGGCATCAGCTTCTTTCTGCTCAACAACGTGTTCGGCTACATCGGCAACCTGCGCAACTGGCAGCCCTGGCTGGCCGCTGCAACACCCGGGCTGATGTACATGGCCGTTTCACTGGGGGCGTTTGGCTGGCTGGTCCTGCGGCGCTGACGGGCCGGCGCACACTCACCGCAAGACAAACATGACTCCTTCCAACCCCACGCCGGCAGGCACAGGCATTGTCCTGTTTGCGCATGGCTCGCGTGACCCCCACTGGCGGGCCCCCATTGAGGCCGTCGCCGCGGAGATCCGCTCGCGCCAGCCCGGCACACCCGTACGCTGTGCCTACCTCGAGCTGAGTGCGCCGTCACTGCCCGAAGCTGCTACTGATTTGATAGCTGAAGGCGTTCAAAGAATAAGGGTATTTCCGCTTTTTCTTGGTGTTGGTAAACATGCACGCGAGGATTTTCCCTTGCTTGTCGAGCAAATCAGGGCCGCGCATCCCGGCGTGGCGGTTGAACTTCTGCCGACTGCCGGTGAATACCAGCAGCTCACCACCCTGATGGCCGACATCGCCCTGTCCTGACCTTCTTCAGGCGACGAAAAATCAGCGCGTGCAACCATCAATTCATTAGTACAAACGGGCATAATAAAGTCAATAATTAGCCTGAATTTGATATGAACCTTCACCAATTCCGATTCGTTCAAGAGGCCATACGGCGCAACCTGAACCTCACCGAAACCGCTCGCGCCCTGCACACGTCGCAGCCCGGGGTGTCCAAGGCCATCATCGAACTCGAAGAAGAACTCGGGGTGGAGATTTTTGCGCGCCATGGCAAGCGGCTCAAACGCGTGACCGAACCCGGCGAGCATGTGCTCAAAAGCATAGAACTCATCATGCGCGAGGTGGGTAACCTGCGGCGTATCGGTGAGCAGTTTTCGGCGCAGGACAGTGGAACGCTGTCGATCGCCACCACGCACACCCAGGCCCGCTACGTGCTGCCGCAACCGGTGGCGAAGCTGCGCGAAGCTTTCCCCAAGGTCAACGTCAGCCTGCACCAGGGCTCACCCGACCAGGTGGCCCGCATGGTCATCGACGAGGTCGCCGAAATCGGCATCGCCACCGAATCACTGACCCAGTACGAAGAACTGGTGACCCTGCCTTGCTACGAATGGCAGCACATGCTCGTGATGCCTGTCGACCATCCGCTGGCCAAAAAGGATGACATCACGCTGGAGGATCTGGCGCAGGAACCGCTGATCACCTACCACCCATCCTTTACCGGGCGCACCAAGGTTGACCACGCGTTTGCGGCCAAACGCCTGCAACCGCGCATTGCCCTGGAAGCCATTGACTCTGATGTGATCAAGACCTATGTGCGCCTGGGGCTGGGCGTGGGGATTGTGGCCGAGATGGCACTCATGGATGACGGCACCAACAGCGACCTCGTGGCCAAGCCGGCCGGCATGTTGTTTGGCATGAACGTGGCCCGCGTCGCTTTCAAGCGCAGCGCCTACCTGCGCAATTTCGTTTATAAATTTGCCGAGCTGCTCAGCGACAAGCTGGACCGCGCCCTTATCACCAAGGCCATGGCAGGCCGCATCAACGACTATGAGATTTGATCCACCCCCGAACCGACCTGCGGCCGTTTCCCCCTCAAGGGGGCGCCGCTAGCGGCCCGGCGAAGCCGGTTCCGCGGCGGCCGCTTGAAAAAACCCTCACTTTGCAGACATGACCACTATCCTCGAACGCACCCCCAAACTGGAAACCAAGCTGCCCGCCGTCGGCACCACGATCTTCACGGTGATGTCCACCCTGGCGGCCGAAAAAGGCGCCGTCAACCTCGGCCAGGGCTTTCCCGACTTTGAATGCGACCCGCAGCTGGTCAATGCCGTCACGGACGCCATGACAAAAGGCTTGAACCAGTATCCGCCCATGACGGGCGTTCCGGTGCTGCGCGAGGCCATCTCCGCCAAAGTGGCCAAACTGTATGGCCATCGCTACAACGCCAACACCGAGATCACCATCACCGCCGGTGCCACACAAGCCATCATCACGGTCATTCTGGCCGTGGTGCACCCCGGCGATGAAGTGATCGTGCTGGAACCCTGCTACGACAGCTATGTGCCCAATATCGAGCTGGCCGGCGGCAAGGTGGTGCGCGTGCCTTTGACGCCCGGCACCTTCCGCCCCGACTTTGACAAGATTGCGGCGGCCATCACGCCCCAAACCCGCGCCATCATCATCAACTCGCCGCACAACCCGAGTGCCACGGTCTGGACGCAGGCCGACATGCTCAAGCTGCAAGACATCCTCGCCCCCACCGACGTGCTGCTGATCAGCGACGAGGTCTATGAGCACATGGTGTTTGACGCGGCCAAAGGTTGCATGCACCAAAGCGCCAGCCTGTTTCCGGGCCTGGCGGCACGCGCCTTCATCGTCAGCAGCTTCGGCAAAACCTACCATGTGACCGGCTGGAAGGTCGGCTACGTTGCAGCGCCTGCCGCTTTGACCGCCGAGTTCCGCAAGGTGCACCAGTTCAATGTGTTCACTGTCAACACGCCCGTGCAGTACGGCCTAGCCGCCTACATGGCCGACCCCAAGCCTTACCTGGACCTGCCTGCGTTCTACGAGCGCAAGCGCGACCTCTTTCGCGCCGGGCTGGCCAAAACCCGCTTCAAGCTGCTGCCCAGCGAAGGCACGTATTTCCAGTGCGTGGACATTTCAGAGGTCAGCGACCTCAACGAAGCTGACTTTTGCCAATGGCTCACCACCGAGATCGGCGTGGCTGCGATTCCGCTGTCGGCCTTCTACGGCAACGGGTTCGATCAGCGCGTGGTGCGCTTTTGCTTTGCGAAGAAGGATGAGACGCTGCACTCGGCATTGGGGCGGCTGGCGAAGTTGTGAGCAAAGGGCCAACCCGAACGGAGATGCCGGCCCTTAAACATCATGTGAAAGAGCGGCCGGCGTATTCGGAAACTTGCTCACTTGCCAGACCGCTTCGGAACCAAACATTGTCGCTGTTTCGGTTTCGGCGTTGCATGAGGAAAAAATCTTGACGACAAAACTGCGATTGCTTGTCTAGGCTTGTTGAAAGAGTTAGAGTCGGGCGCAAGCTTTTTTTGCCTTGGAAACTTGCTTACCCGTACTGAGGCTCAGTCTTCATTTATTTTTCGTTCTATTGAAGGCCTTAGCGCATCGACAACCAGTTCCTTGAGTTTCGGCAACTTTGTCCTCCTGTAGTGCTTGCTGCGGTACCCTTGTTCACGACAGCGAGCACTCTGACGGCTTGAAGGAGATTCACGATGACAAGAAAGTCGGAGAGACACTTCAGCGGCAAAACCTCCCTGCCCGCGGTCGCGGGCTTGCTCATTGCGGTAGCGTTACTGGCCGGAGGCTATGGATGGATGACCCGCACGTCGCCAGCATCTCAGGCAGAACCGCCGGAACAGGTAACCATCGCGACAAATACCGCCTATGTTGGAAGCTGTCCGGTCATCGTGGCTCGAGAAAAAGGTTATTTCGCGAGCGAGGGAATACTTGCCGTTGTTCAACCTCACTCTAGCGGCAAGGCTGCCATGGAAGCGGTCTTGCAAGGACAGGCCAATTTGGCGACCGTTGCCGACATTCCTGTCATGTTCGCCGGCATGAACGATCAGCCTGTATCTGTCATCGCAACAATATTCAAGGCGGAGAAAGATCATGGAATTGTCGGGCGAAGGGACAGGGGTGTCGTGACGCCCGGGAACCTCAAGGGAAAACGCATAGGCGTTACGCTGAGCACTTCAGGGCACTTCACTCTCCATGCTTTCCTCAGCCGGCACAGGTTGTCGTCAGATGGAGTGACGGTGCGCAACTATAAGCCGGAGGATCTTCCCACAGCGCTCGCGCAAGGCGATGTTGACGCCATTGCGACGTGGGAACCGTTTCTGGATACGTCGTTGACGGTGCTCGGCGGCAACGGCGTGATTCACTACAGTCAGGGCATTTACGAAAGCCTGTACAACGTTGCCGGAATGCGGACCTATGTCGTCAGCCAGCCGGAGACCATCAAGAAAGTCCTGCGCGCGTTGGTCAAGGGTGCGCGATTTTGCAGCGACGCGCCCGATGCGGCACGCGAACTGATTGCCGCGGGTATGCTGGATGCGACGAAGTTGAAAGCGTCGTGGCCGTCGTACCGGTTCAACATGGCCCTGGACCAGGGCTTGATACTGGCCCTGGAGGACGAGGCACGGTGGGCAATCAGGAACAAGCTGACAAGCAGGACTGAAATGCCGAATTATCTCAATTACATTTACCTTGATGGCTTGAAGGCAGTGATGCCATCAGCGGTGACGATTATTCATTGAAGCGACTCGCTTGCGCGTCCGGGTTGAGTTTCGAGTCAAGCACCTTTTGGAGTCGTGACTTCGGTCCATGTGGCCCTCACAACGCCAACCTGGCGATCACCGTCACGGCGGGCGCCATGCAGGCCATCATCACCGCCAGCGACGCGGCGATTCCGTCGGCTATTTATGGCAACGGCTTTGGCCAGCGCGCGGTGCGCTTTTGCTTTGCGAAAAAAGACGACACCTTGCACGCTGCGCTGGAGCGCCTGGCCAAACTGTAGGCGCCTCCTGACGGTTGAACGGGCCTCCTTCCTGCTTGATTTCGCCCTGCCCCGGGCAAGAATCAAGGCATATAACAAGGAGCCTTTCCATGTCTCTCTCCCTCATACTGCTCATTGTCCTCATCCTGATCCTGGTTGGGGCCCTGCCCACCTGGGGCCACAGTCGAAGCTGGGGTTACGCTCCCAGCGGTGGCGTGGGCCTCGTGGTGCTCATCCTGGTCATTCTGCTGCTGATGGGTCGCATCTAGCCAGCACACCACCAAGAACAAAAAAGACCCGGCAGCTGATCACCTGCCGGGTCTTCTTTTGACAGCTCAATCCACTGGTAACTCTCATCAACTATTGATCTGCGCCCACGCCTTGTAGTTACGGCATGACAAGCCGTCGGCCGTTGTTAGCCTTCACTGAGTAGCTGACATCAACCATTCAGTTGCTGCCAGGCCTTGTCCAGCCGTTTCACGCTCACCGGTTGTGGCGTGCGCAGCTCCTGTGCGAAGAAGCTCACGCGCAACTCCTCCAGCAGCCAGCGAAACTCCTGCATGCGTGCATCGGTAGCGCCTTTGCGCTCGGCCACCAGGCGCCAGTAGCGCTGCTCCTGCGGGCGCAACTCGGCCAGCCGCGCTGCGTCACGTGCCGGGTCGGCTCGCCATTTCTCCAGGCGCAACGTGATCGCCTTCAGGTAGCGAACAAAGTGCTGCAGCTGCGGGTAGGGTGTGGTGGTCAAAAAGCGTTTGGGCATCAGGCGCTGCAGCTGCTGGCTGGCATCGGCCACAGCCTCCGCCGCATTTTTGGTGTCCTTGATCTTGCGCTGGGCCACGGCGTATTCGGTCAGAATGCCGGCCGCCAGCCGTGCCACTTCGCTGGCGATCAAGGTCAGGCGCCCTCGCCCGTCGTCCACCCGTCGCTTGAAATCAGCCTCGCCCGTCGGCAAGGGATCGAGCAAAAACGCCCGGTCCAGCGCCACCTCGATGATTTGCGCACGCAGCTCCTCCAGCGTTCCGCCGCCGGAGTTGTCGGCGGCACGCCCGACCAGCATGTAGGCCGTGGCCATTTTCTGCAAATCGGGCAGGTTCTTTTCGAGGTACTTGAGTGCGTCCTTGATCTGCAGCGAGAACAGGCGCCGCAAGCCGGCGCGGTGTTTGACCGCGGCCAGGTCGGGTTCGTCAAACACCTCGATGGTCACGGCATCCCCAAGGTCGATGAGGGCCGGAAAACCGATCAATGTCTGGCTTCCCTTGCGGATTTCCATAAGTTCCGGCAGCTCGCCAAAGCTCCAGCTGGTGTAGCGCTCCGCCACTTTGACGGGATGGCTCTCGGATTGGGTACTTCCTTTGGCTACATTTTTGATAGCCGCTTGCCCAGTAGGCACTTGAGCTGAAGGTCGATCTGATTCTTCATTGGGCGCTGAAGCAGCAGGCCTGGCCAGATTCTTGAGCCCGGCCAGCGCCTGAAACGCGCCGCGCGCCTGCGGGCCCAACTCACCTTTGAGCGCGCCCAGGTTGCGGCCTGCGCCCAGTTGCCGGCCATGCTCGTCAATGACCCGGAAGTTCATGAAAAGATGGGCGGGCAGCATGTCCAGCTTCATGTCTGCGCGCTTGATGTCGAGCGAGGTCGCGTCGCGCACCAGCTTCAGGATCGCATCCGTGAGCGATCCACTGCCAAACACTTCGGGCTGCAGCAGCTGCCCCGCCATGCGCGCAGCGGTCTCGGGCAGCGGCACCAGACGTGAGCGCGGGCGCTGGTGCAGGGTCTTGATGAGCGCCTGCACCTTGTCCTTGAGCATGCCGGGAACCAGCCACTCGCAGCGCTCTTCATTGACCTGGTTGAGCGCAAACAGCGGTACGTCTACCGTCACGCCGTCTTTGGGGTCACCCGGCTCATGCAGATAAGTGACCATGCAGTCCACACCGCCCAGACGCAGGGTTTTGGGAAAGGCCTGTGTCGTGATGCCTGCCGCTTCGTGGCGCATCAACTCCTCTCGCGTGAGCAGCAACAGTTTGGGTTGCTTTTTGACCTCGTCCTTGTACCAGCTCTCGCAGCTCGCGCCGCTGCACACGTCGGCAGGCAGCTGCTGGTCATAAAAAGCGTAAATCAGCTCTTCGTCCACCAGCACGTCCTGCCGGCGCGCCTTGTGCTCCAGGTCCTGCACTTGCTGGACCAGCCTGAGGTTGGCCGCCAGGAAGGTCAACTTTGTGTCCCAGTTGCCCGCGACCAGCGCTTCGCGGATGAAAATTTCACGCGCCGACACCGGGTCAACGCGGCCAAAATTGACCCGCCGGCCGTTGTAAACCACCAGTCCGTAAAGCGTCGCACGCTCCAGCGCGGTCACCTGTGCAGCCTTCTTTTCCCAGTGCGGGTCCAGCAGCTGCTTCTTCAAGAGATGGCCGGCCACCTGCTCTATCCACTGCGGCTCGATGTTGGCGATGCCGCGGCCAAACAGCCGCGTGGTTTCCACCAGTTCGGCCGCCACAATCCAGCGGCCCGGTTTTTTACTGAGCTTGGCGCCGGGGTGCCGATAAAACCGGATGCCGCGCGCGCCCAGGTACCAGTCTTCCTCGTCGCTCTTGCACCCAATGTTGCCCAGCAGGCCGCAGAGCATGGACAAATGCAGCTGCTCGTAACTGGCGGGCCGCTCATTCAGGTGCCAGCCCTGTTCACCCACCACGCTGTGCAGTTGCGAATGAATGTCGCGCCACTCGCGCACGCGGCGGACGTTGACGTAGTTTTCGCGGAGCAGGGTTTCGTACTGGCGGTTGGAAATTTTGTGGACCGGGGAGCCCTCACCCCTGCCCTCTCCCAGGGGGAGAGGGAGTAATTCGGTTTTACCCCCTCGCCCTTTGGGAGAGGGTTGGGGTGAGGGCCTGCCTCCCCGCGAATCACCCAGCCATTTCCAGAGCTTCAAATAACCGCTGAATTCGCTTTTCTCGTCGTCAAACTTGGCGTGCGCCTGGTCGGCCTGTGCCTGCCTGTCCATGGGCCGGTCGCGCACATCCTGCACGCTCAGGGCACTGGCAATTACCAGCACTTCGTCCAGCGCCTGCCGGTCCTTCGCCTCCAGGATCATGCGGCCCACGCGCGGATCCAGCGGCAGCTTGGCCAGCGTGCGGCCCACCGGCGTCAGTTCGTTGTCATCGTCCACGGCACCCAGTTCGGCCAGCAACTGGTAACCGTCGGCTATGGCGCGTCGCTGCGGCGGCTCGATGAAGGCAAAGTCTTCCACCGCGCCCAGGTGCAGCGCCTTCATGCGCAAAATCACCGCCGCCAGTGAACTGCGCAGGATTTCAGGGTCGGTAAAGCGGGACCGGCCCACAAAATCCTGCTCATCGTAGAGACGTATGCAAATGCCGTCCGCCACCCGGCCGCAACGCCCGGCGCGCTGGTTGGCCGCCGCCTGCGACACCGGCTCCACCATGAGTTGCTCCACCTTGCTCCTGAAACTGTAGCGCTTGACGCGCGCCGTGCCTGCGTCAATGACGTACCGGATACCCGGAACCGTGAGCGAGGTCTCCGCAACGTTGGTGGCCAGCACAATGCGCCGGCCGGTGTGTCCGTCAAAAATCCGGTCCTGCTCGGCCTGGCTCAGGCGCGCAAACAGCGGCAGCACTTCGGCGTTGCGGGTCAGTGGCTGGTGGGCAAGATGCTTGCGCAAATGGTCGGCAGCTTCGCGGATCTCGCGCTCGCCCGGCAGAAACACCAGGATGTCGCCCGCGCTGTGCGGGTTTTGCCAGAGTTCATCAACGCCGTCGGCGATCGCGTCGTTCAAGTCATAGTCACGCGACTCCTCAAAGGGCCGGTAGCGCTGCTCGACCGGAAACATCCGGCCGGACACCATGATGACGGGCGCGGGAATCTTTGGCCCCCACGCTCCGCGCTGCGCGTCGTCGCGAGGCCTTGCAGGCCGCGGCTCGCGAGACGCGTCGCCTCTGTCGCCTGTCCAATCCTGCTCAAGCTGGCTTGGAGCCACAGGCTCCAGCCCCTCAGGGGCTGCGCCCGGCTTGGGGCGGCCCGGCGCCGGCGCGCTTGACGCGAAATAGTCAGCAAAACGCTGCGCATCAATGGTGGCCGAGGTGATGATCACCTTCAGGTCGGGCCGGCGCGGCAGCAGCTGGCGCAAATAGCCCAGCAAAAAATCGATGTTCAGGCTGCGCTCGTGCGCCTCGTCAATGATGAGGGTGTCGTAGGCCCTGAGCAGCGGATCGGTCTGCGTCTCGGCCAGCAGGATGCCGTCGGTCATCAGCTTGACTGACGCATCACGGCTCAGCCGGTCCTGAAAGCGCACCTTGTAACCCACCACCTCGCCCAGTGGTGTTTTCAGCTCTTCGGCAATCCGCTTGGCCACGCTGGAGGCAGCGATGCGGCGCGGCTGGGTGTGGCCGATCAGTTTTCCCTGGCCCGCCGGGTAATTGAGCTTGCCCCGGCCCATGGCCAGTGCGATCTTGGGCAGCTGGGTGGTTTTGCCCGAGCCGGTTTCGCCGCAAACGATGATCACCTGGTGCGCCTGAAGCGCAGCGGTGATGTCATCGCGCTTGCCGGAGACCGGCAGCGACTCGGGAAAGGTAATGGCCAGGGGGATCAAGGAGGGAGACGGGGAAAGCGGCAAGAAAGAGTCAGCAGTCAAAGCTGCCAATTATCGGTGTTCTTGCCAGTGCCGGCGCGTGAGCGCCTTTCGGATGCGCCGTTGCGCAGCAAGGGCGGTCAGCAAATCGTGAGGCGCGCCGTCAGGCCGCGAGAATGGGCATGTCGACAATTTCCCCGCTTTTCTCGTCATACCAGGCGATCCGGCTCGGGTAGCTCCAGGCCGTGCGCGACATACCCCGGCCCATGGCCACCGCGGTTGCTGCGCGCGCATCTGTCTTGGACACCCGCTGCACCCCCACTCCGATCTCTGCGGCCCAAACGGTCTGTTGCTGACCCGGCACGCCGGCGTCCAGGGTGATATTGAGCACCACCGACCGGGACAAGCGCGCCTGAACCATATGCGCCAGATGAATCAGCCGGCCGCTGTCATGGCAATTGCGCATCAAAAGCAAAAACCCATCCTTGCCCAGCCTGCCCATCTCGACATGGGCCGGCACGCTGCGGCGCAAGCGGCCTGCACAGACAAACAGCGCATGGTTCATCGCCGCCAGTCCGTAGAGTTTTTCAAGTACGTACAAGTTGGCGATGGACACCACAATCACGCCCAGCGGAACGGGCTCGTCGCGGTAGTGTTTGAAGGCTGCACCCACCATGTTGCCCGTCTCGCTGTGCGAGCGCATGCGCGTGACCGGGTCATAGCTGGGCCCGTGCGCCATCACCTGGTTGAGTTCGATGAGGTAGGAGTAACGCGTCCACAGTACCGACGCCATTGTGGCCAGGTAAGCCGTTCCGGCGAGAGCGCTCACCGCATGGGCCTGCCAGGGCACATGGGCACGGTCCAGCGCAATCCAGCCGAGCCCGGCAATGGCCAGCAGCATGAAGGTAACGCCCGACACCGCCACCCAGGCGAGCCGGTCGCCGCGCAGCGCGCTGCGGATGCTGAGGATCAACGCCGTCACCCCCAGCAGGCAAGCCATGGTGAGGCTCAAGGCCAGCGCTTGCCGGGGCTCCAGCAACCAGCCGATCACTATGACCGTGGCCGCCAGCGCCAGCAAAGCCTTGATGGTGAGCCACCGGACCTCGGGCTGCCGCAGGAGGCTCAGGAAGGAAAACAGCTGATAGGCCAGCAGCGCAGACACCACGCTGGCAACATGAGCCAGAAATCGTGCCTGCGTGTCGGCATTTTCTATCGGGAGTCCGCCCAGAAAGGCCACCACAAAAAGTGCTGACACGACCGCCGACAAGGCCGCATTGAGCGAAATCCGGCGTAGGGAACGAGTGAAGGCAAAGACCGAACCGGCCAGCATCAAACCTGTCGCCCCGAAATAGCAGCCCCAAAACCCGATGGCGAATTGTTCCATGGGCGTGAACGATACCTGTCCCTTGGCTATAAAGCAATCTGGCGGCAGGAGTCAGTGTGGCGCCGGAGACCACGCGTCCTCCCTTACACTCATTGCACCTTTTTCGTTTTGCCGGCTGGCAAGCCCCACGGAGCACCGCAAGGTGCCAATATCGTGATAAATCTCACGTCTGGACCGGTTGTTTTTGCCGATCTGCATTTGCGCAAACGTTTTTGTCGACCTGCTAGTGGCTTTTACCGAGTTGCTTTTTTTCCAATTGCCTGAACCGATTTCTTACAGTCCCCGAAAGCGCGCCATGTCCACCGTTTTCAATTTCACCTTTGTCCCCTGGTTCCGCTCGGTGGCGCCCTACATCCACACGCACCGCGGCAAGACCTTTGTCGTGGGCATTGCGGGCGAGGCGATTGCCGCCGGCAAGCTGCCGCACATTGCGCAGGACCTGGCCTTGATCCAGAGCATGGGCGTGAAGATAGTGCTGGTGCACGGCTTTCGTCCCCAGGTCAATGAACAGCTCAAGGCCAAAGGCCACGCGGCCAGGTATTCCCACGGCATGCGCATCACCGACGAGGTGGCGCTGGACTGTGCCCAGGAAGCGGCCGGCCAGTTGCGCTATGAAATCGAGGCGGCCTTCAGCCAGGGCCTGCCCAATACGCCCATGGCGGGCTCCACCGTGCGCGTGATTTCAGGCAACTTCCTCACCGCGCGTCCGGTGGGCATCCTGGACGGGGTGGATTTCAAGCACTCCGGCATGGTGCGCAAGGTGGATGTGGCGGGCATCACCCGCACGCTCGATTTCGGCGCCATGGTGCTGTTGTCGCCGTTCGGCTTCTCGCCGACGGGCGAAGCCTTCAACCTGACCATGGAAGAAGTCGCCACCTCGGTGGCGATTGCCATGCAGGCCGACAAACTGATTTTCCTGACCGAGATCCCCGGCATCCGTATCCACCACGACCAGCCCGCCAGCGAAGACAACCCGATAGACACCGAGTTGCCACTGGCCGCCGCCGAAAAGCTGCTGACCACCCTGCCCAATGGCGAGCGGCCAACCGACACCGCGTTTTACCTGCAGCACTGCGTCAAGGCCTGCAAGGCGGGCGTGGAACGCAGCCACATCCTGCCCTTTGCGGTCGACGGCTCCCTGCTGCTCGAAATTTATGTGCACGACGGCATAGGCACCATGGTGGTCGATGAGAAGCTGGAGTCCTTGCGCGAGGCCACCGCCGACGACGTGGGCGGCATCCTGCAGCTGATTGAGCCATTTGAAAAAGACGGCACCCTGGTCAAACGCGGCCGCACGGAAATCGAGCGCGACGCCGACCTGTACACCATCATCGAACACGACGGCGTGATCTTTGGCTGCGCCGCGCTCTACCCCTACCCCGAAGCCAAAACCGCCGAGATGGCCGCGCTCACGGTGTCGCCGCAAAGCCAGGGCCAGGGCGACGGCGAGAAAATCCTCAAACGCATCGAGCAGCGCGCCCGCGCCGCCGGCCTGCAAAGCATTTTTGTGCTGACCACCCGCACCATGCACTGGTTCATCAAGCGCGGTTTTGTGCAGGTCGACCCGGACTGGCTGCCCGAAGCGCGCAAGCGCAAGTACAACTGGGACCGGAAAAGCCAGGTGCTGGTGAAGAAGCTGGGTTGACGCGAGGCCATACGCACTGCCTCCCACAGACAGTCCGTCTGGCTGTCACTTTCACCGCGAAGAACTCACAGACTCTTACCAGGAATTGCGCACCCCCTCATCCATTCGGATGATGACAGATAACGTGCTGCGGCTTACCTTTGCGCCTCATGGGTTAACACCAGGAGGAACATCATGAAGCGGCATATCCGTGACAGCTATTACATCGTCGGCGAAGGAACGGTGCATTGCGATCCTAAAGGGAAACCCGTCACCGACCCCAAGCCCGGCGACGTGCCCGAGATGCGCAAGTTCCGCTTTTCGCGCATGGGGCCCAAGGGCGCGGTCGTTAACCGGACGATTGTCGAAGGACTCGCACAAGCCATGACCGCCGAAGATGGCGGCGACTCGGCTGGTCCCGCCATCCCGGCGGGCTTCACCTATCTGGGGCAGTTCATCGACCACGACCTGACCATGGACAAGACCGCCGCCGCCTTGGGCGAAAACGTCACCATCAACCAGTTGCTGCAGGGCCGCTCGCCGGCGCTGGATCTGGACTGCATGTACGGGCGAGGCCCCGATGACGCGGACGACGCCAGGTTCTATAGCGACGGCATCCGCATCAAGATGGGAACCACCGCGCCCACGCCATTTCCGGACGGCGGAACCAATGTTCCGCGCGACGGGTTCGATCTGCCGCGCGTGGGACAGGGGTCGACCAAACTGGCGCGCCGCGCCGCGCTGATCCCCGATCACCGCAACGATGAAAACCTGGTCGTCGCGCAAACCCACCTGGCCATGATCCGCTTTCACAACCGCGTGGTGAACCACATTGCGCCGACCACGCCGAGCGCCGACCTGTTCAAGCGCGCGCGCGAGCTGGTCGTCAAGCACTACCAATGGATGATCAAGACCGATTTTCTGCCGCGAATCGTGGACCCGGCCATCGTGCAGGACGTGTTCACCAATGGCCGCAAGTTCTTCGAAAAGGATGCGACGCCCGAGCATATGCCGACGATGCCGATCGAGTTCTCGGTGGCCGCCTACCGGCTCGGCCACAGCATGATCCGTGGCGCGTACCAGTGGAACCGCGTTTTCAAGTCGGGCGGGCCGGGGCCGATTGCCTCGCTGGAACTGCTGTTCACCTTCTCTGGCACAAGCGGCATCCTGTCGCCCGATGGCAACCTGAACGACCGCGAATCGGGCAGCTTCGAAAGGTTGCCGACCAACTGGATCGCTGATTTCCGTCGCCTGTACAACTTCAACGAGGTGGGCCGTGCCGATCTCACGCCGCCCGAAGGCGCGCCCAACGTCACCAAGAAGATCGACACCCAGCTGGTGGATCCGCTCAAGACGTTGCCGTTCGGTTCGCTCGGCGGCTCGGCCGCGACACCCGCGATCGAGCTGAACCTGGCGTTTCGTAACCTGCAGCGCGCCAATATGGTCGAGCTGGCCAGCGGCCAGCAGATGGCCGCGCTCCTGGAGGTGGCGCCGCTAACCTCGGCGCAGCTGAGCAAGGGCTTGCCGGTGGCCCTCAAGGACGCCGCCACCAACACCCCGTTGTGGTACTACATCCTGCGCGAGGCCGAGCTAAACAATGGCCGCCTGACCGGTGTCGGCGGCAGGATCGCGGCCGAAACCTTCCATCGAGCCATGGAGGGCAGCGAGCACTCAATCGTGCGCGACCCCGCTTTCCGGCCCACGGCGCTGGTTACAAACCCGGGCGACCGGTTCAACATGACGGACTTGCTGCTTTTCGCCTTTGAAGGCCGGGCAGACCTGCTCAATCCCCTTGGCGACTGAGCTGCGACTGAACTGCCTTACCCTCGACCAGTGCCTGCGCGCGCCGCGCAGGCACCGCGTTGCCATCGCCCCGAGGCGTTGCCATGCTACTGACTTTTGGATAGAACTTTCGGCCGCCCATCCCGCCAACAGCCGCGCGGATATCGATCTCTCGGCCTGCCCCAAACAGAATGTCGCTGGTTTGGCCACACTGAAAAACATGCGCAGCGTGCCACGGCCATGAGTCTGCAAAGCATCCTCGTGCTCACCACCCGCACCATGCACTGGTTCCTCAAGCGCGGTATTGTGCAGGTTGTGCAGGTCAACCCGGACTGGCAGCCCGAAGCGCGCAAGCGCAAGTACAGTAAGTACAACGGGGACCGGAAAAGCCGGGTGCTGGTGAAGAAGCTGGATTGAGCTGCTTTTTGGTAATTTGCCAATTTGGCTTTCATCTTCAGGGGTTTTTCATTAGCATCCCGGTATTCCATTCAAACCGGGAATCACCAACATGCTTCAAATCCGCCCCAACTGCGAATGCTGCAACCGGGATTTGCCTAATGAGTCACCCGATGCACGCATCTGTACCTTTGAATGCACGTTTTGCGTCGATTGCGTCACCACCAAGCTCAGGGGCGTCTGCCCCAATTGCGGCGGTGAGTTTGTCGCGAGGCCGCGCCGTCCGGCAGACCTGCTCGCCAAATATCCGCCCTCGACCCAACGCGTGTTCAAACCCGACGGCTGTGGAGCGGCACCATGAACACGACCACCCTGTTGCTCTTTTCCCTCGTGGCACTGGTCGCCATTGCCACACCCGGCCCCACGGTGTTGCTGGCGCTGGCCAATGGCTCGCATTACGGTGTGCGCCGTTCGCTGCCGGGCATGCTGGGTGCCGTGCTGTCGGATTTCGTACTCGTGGGTGCGGTGGCGCTGGGCTTGGGCGCGCTGCTGGCGGCTTCGGAGTTCTGGTTTTCCGTGCTGAAGTGGGTGGGCGCGGCCTACCTCGCCTGGCTGGGCATTCGCCTCTTGCGCTCAAAGAGCGGGTTTAATCTGCCTGCGCAGGGCGCAGCCACGGCGCAGCACGGCCGCCGCGTGATTTTCATGAAGTCGTTTCTGGTGGCCGTGACCAACCCCAAGGGCTACCTGTTTTGCTCGGCCCTGCTGCCGCAGTTCATTGACCCAGCCACCGCGCAGGCGCCGCAATACACGGCGATAGCCGTTGTCTTCGCCGGCATTGATTTCTCGGTGATGCTGGGTTACGCCTTCATTGGCGCGCGCGCCATCCGCCTCTTCAAAGCCCGGGCCATCAAATGGCTGGATCGCGCCTGCGGCGGCACCCTGTTGGCGCTGGCCGCATCGCTCGCGCTGTACCGCCGGGCCAACACCTGACCTTTCGGGTGGGCGGCAAGCTGTTGCTCCTGTTTTTATAGCCATTGACACCCGTTTCCTCTGGCGTACAGTCTTTATTGTCAATAGCGCCACCTGGCGCAGCCCTACACCGAAACTGAACCGCTCTGACACACACGGGGGCACACCACGGCGCCAAATTTCACCTTAGGAGGTGAACATCATGCCCAGCACTCACACGGCTCCGGCCTTTCGTGAAGTCCGCATCCCCGTCGGCGAGAACACCTGGCTCTATGGTGATCTGGCGCTGCCGTCCGGATTCACAGGCCTCGTGCTGTTCGCCCACGGCAGCGGCAGCGGACGCCATAGCGCCCGCAACCGGCAGGTGGCCCGGCACCTGCAGGATGCGGGCATTGCCACCCTGCTGTTTGACCTGCTGACGGCGCAGGAAGAGCAGGAAGAGGTGCAGACGCGCCATCACCGCTTCAACATTCCCTTGCTGACCCGGCGGATGCAGGACGCAACCCTTTGGGCCGCCGCCCAGCCAGAGTTGCAAGATACCGCCATTGGCTATTTTGGCGCCAGCACCGGCAGCGCGGCCGCACTCATAGCGGCGGCCCGGCTGGGGGATCGTGTTGCGGCCGTCGTTTCGCGCGGCGGACGCCCTGATCTGGCCGGACCGGCCGCATTGGCGGCCGTCAAGGCGCCCACGCTGATGATCGTCGGCGGGGCCGACCACCAGGTGATTGAACTCAACGAAGCTGCCTATCCGTACCTGCAAAGCGAGAAAGACCTGGTCATCGTACCCGGAGCCACCCATCTGTTTGAGGAAACCGGGGCCCTCGAGGAAGTCGCAGACCTGGCCACGTCCTGGTTCAGCCTTCACCTGGGCCGTGCCACAGCGCACGGCGCGGCAGCAGTACACCTGCCTTATCGTGACCGCCAGCATGCGGGCCAGGTGCTGGCCGGCAAACTGGCGCATTACCGCGGGCGCGACGGCCTCGTCGTCCTGGCCCTGCCGCGTGGCGGCGTTGCCGTAGGCTACGAGGTGGCCCACAAACTGCAGGCGCCGCTGGACATCTTTGTCGTGCGCAAGCTGGGCTATCCTGGCCATGAGGAATACGCCATGGGGGCCATTGCCAGCGGGGGCGTGCGGGTGATGAGTCCCCAGCACGGCATGCATGTCAGTCCGGAGGCGATTGCCCAGACCATCGAGCGCGAACAAGCCGAACTGGTGCGGCGCGAGCAGCTCTACCGCCAGCAGCAGCCGGCCCTGCCGCTTCAGGGTTGCACGGTTATTGTGGTGGATGACGGTCTGGCCACGGGCATGACCATGGAGGCTGCCGTGCAGGCCATTCGCCAGCACCACCCCCGGCGCATCGTCGTAGCCGCCCCTGTTGGTGCGGGTGATACCTGCGCCATGCTGCGCAGACATGCCGACGAGGTGATTTGCCCCGCCCAACCCGAGTCGTTTCGCGCAGTCGGACTCCACTACGAGGAGTTCCCCCAGTCCACTGACGAGGAAGTAAGCCTGCTGCTGAAAAAGGCCCGGCAGGAACACCCCCCGGGCAACCCGATCGTCAGCCCGTCTTCCGGCCATTGAGCATCCCCCGCAAAAGAGCGCTCCACCATGAACCCGCATCCAACCCAGCACAGTCCCCGCGACACCGCAGTGCGCGAAGGACTGCGCCGGCACCTTCTGCCACTGGAAGACGGTGCCGGCGCCCATGACCCCCTGATGCGGCTGATCGGACAGGCCCGCTTCGCCCTCCTCGGTGAAGCCTCCCACGGTACGCAGGAGTTCTACCGCGAACGGGCCGAGATCACCAAACGGCTGATCACCGAAAAGAGCTTTAACGCCGTGGTCGTCGAAGGCGACTGGCCCGACGCACTGCGCGTTAACCGTTATGTGCGCGGCCTGTCGGATGACAAGGACGCGGTGGCCGCACTGTCGGGCTTCCAGCGGTTTCCGGCCTGGATGTGGCGCAATACGGTGGTGGTTGATTTCGTTGAATGGCTGCGTGACCACAACAGCGGTCTGGCACCCAGGCAGCAGACCGGCTTTTACGGTCTGGACCTCTACAGCCTGTTCAGCTCCATTCAGGCGGTGCTCGCTTACCTCGACCAGGCAGATCCTGAAGCGGCACGCCGCGCCCGCTACCGTTATGCCTGCCTCGACCATGCGGCAGAAGACAGCCAGGCCTACGGCTACGCAGCCGCCTTTGGCCTGGGAGCGAGCTGCGAGGACGAGGTGGTGCAGCAGCTGCGCGACATGAATCGCCGCGCCGGTGAGTTTTCACCGGTCAACGGGCTGGAGTGGGACGAGGCTTTCTTTGCCCAGCAGAACGCACGCCTGGTACGCAACGCCGAAGAGTACTACCGCACCATGTTTCACGGCCGGGTCTCCTCCTGGAATCTGCGCGACAGCCACATGGTGGAGACGCTCCAGGCGCTGGACCGCCACCTGACCGCCAACGGCCCGCCGCCGCGTATTGCGGTCTGGGCGCACAACTCCCACCTGGGCGATGCCTCGGCCACCCAGATGGGCGAACGGGGCGAATGGAATGTGGGCCAGCTCATGCGCGACCGCTACGCGGGCGACGCCGTGCTGGTGGGCTTCAGCACCCATCATGGCTGGGTCACGGCCGCATCGGATTGGGGTGAAGCCGCACACCGCAAGCGGGTGCGTCCGGGTCAGCCCGGCAGCTGGGAGGACATGTTTCACCAGACGGGCTCGGCCCGCTTCATGCTGGCGCTGCGTGACAACGCGGCCCTGCGCCCCCTGCTGGCGCCGCTGCGGCTGCAACGGGCCATCGGCGTGATCTACCGACCCGAAACGGAACGCCACAGCCACTACTTTCACACCCACCTGGCCAGCCAGTTTGATGCGGTAATCCATCTGGACGAGACCAGCGCGCTGGAGCCGCTGGACAAAGGCCCGGTCTGGAACACGGGCGAAGCGCCAGAGACCTTCCCCTCTGGTATCTAATCCCGGCGTCTAATCCCGGCTGAAAGCGCCCAGCCACCCAAGCAACGGCGTCAGGTCTTCCAGCTGGTGCGCCATCAGATTGCGCGCCGGCCCACAAAAACCGCACAGCACCTTGCGGGCGGTCTCATTTCGTTCGCCCGTGGTATCTTCAGGGCTCGGTATGTGCGCTGGCGCACGGACTTTTCACAGCGCATCTGTAAGACTTCCGGAGTCTTCGAAAGACTTCGCACACCCCCGGCCAGGACCCTGGAAGCGCCCCCCACAGTCGGCACTTCGCAGGATCGTCGTTACTTTTACAGGAACATGGCCCATGTCACCCATTTCAAATCTGAGCGTTCTTGACGCCATTGCCAAAGCCGACGGGATAGAGGTCAAGCGCCAGGAAGCCCTGCTCAAGACCGGCGCGCTGCAGACCGCCATCCTGACCAGCGAAAATTTCTCCATCATCGCGACCGACGAGAAAGGCATCATCCAGCTCTTCAACGTCGGCGCCGAGCGCATGCTGGGCTATATGGCGGCCGAAGTCGTCAACAAGATCAACCCCAGCGACATCCATGACCCGCAGGAAGTGATGGCGCGGGCCCAGGCGCTGAGCGTGGAGCTCGCCACCACCATCACGCCCGGTTTCGAGGCGCTGGCCTTCAAGGCCTCACGCGGCATTGAGGACATTTACGAGCTGACCTACATCTGCAAGGACGGCAGCCGCTTCCCGGCCATTGTGTCGATCACCGCCCTGCGTGACGATTTCGGCACCGTCATCGGCTACCTGTTGATCGGCACCGACAACTCAGTGCGCAAGCAGGTCGAAGTGGCCTTGAAAGAAGCGATGGCGGTGGCCGAAAAGGCCAACCTCGCCAAATCGGATTTTCTGTCCAGCATGAGCCATGAGCTGCGCACGCCGCTCAGCGCCATCCTTGGCTTTGCGCAATTGATCGAGTCCGGCACGCCGCAGCCCACGCCGTCGCAAAAGCGCAGCGTGGACCAGATCCTCCAGGCCGGCTGGTACCTGCTGGAGCTGATCAACGAAATCCTGGACCTGGCGCTGATCGAGTCCGGCAGGCTCTCGCTGTCGCTGGAGCCGGTGTCGCTGGCGGAAGTCATGCTCGAATGCGAAACCCTGGTCGAATCGCAGGCCGCCAAGCGTGGCATCCGCGTGACTTTTCCGCAGTTTTCCCTGCCCTGCTTCGTCAAGGCCGACCGCACGCGGCTCAAGCAGGTGTTGATCAACCTGCTGTCCAACGCGATCAAGTACAACACCAGCGGCGGAACGGTGGTGCTCAAGTGCGTGAACGTTTCGCCCCAACGCATCCGCATTTGCGTGGAAGACACCGGCGAAGGCCTGAATCCGGCCAAAATCGCCCAGCTCTTCCAGCCCTTCAACCGCCTGGGCCAGGAGGCCAATACCGAACAAGGTACCGGCATTGGCCTGGTGATGACCAAGCGGCTGATCGAGCTGATGGGCGGCGCCATCGGCGTGGAAAGCATTGTCGGCCAAGGCAGCGTGTTCTGGATCGAGATGGACCTCACCGAGGAGCGTGAGCTTCACCCGGTGCTGACAAGCCTGGCGCCGGCACTGCAAAGCCAGGTGCCGACGGATCCCCGCGCCCACACCCTGCTGTATGTGGAAGACAACCCGGCCAACCTGATGCTGGTGGAAGACCTCATCGCGCGCCGCTCCGACATACGGCTGCTGTCGGCCCGGGACGGCATCAGCGGCATCGCGATGGCCAAGGCCTCGCAGCCTGACATCATCCTGATGGACATCAACCTGCCGGGCATCAGCGGCATCAAGGCGGTGCAGATTTTGTGCGCGGACCCCTTGACGGCGCATATTCCGGTGGTGGCGCTCAGCGCCAACGCCATACCCCGCGACATTGAAAAAGGCATGGAGGCCGGCTTCTTCCGCTACCTCACCAAACCCATCCGGATCAATGAATTCATGGACACCCTGGACCTGGCGCTGAAGTTTTCCAAAACAAAGTCCCCACGCCCTTCCGTACCGGAGAAAACCGCATGAACACCGAATTCGACATTCTGAACGCCAGCATCCTGGTGGTGGACGACCAGGCCGCCAATGTGCAGCTGCTGGAGCAGCTTCTGAGCAACACCGGCTACACCCGCGTCCGCTCCACCATGAATCCACTGGAGGTGGCCGGTCTGCACGCGGAGCACCGCTATGACCTGATCCTGCTGGACCTGAAGATGCCCGGCATGGACGGCTTCCAGGTGATGCAGGAGCTCAAGAAAAACACCAGCGACGACTACCTGCCCGTCATCGTCCTGACCGCGGAGCCGGGCCACAAGCTGCGCGCCCTGGAGGCCGGCGCCAAGGACTTCATCAGCAAGCCCTTTGACCTGGTTGAAGTCAAGACGCGCATCCACAACATGCTGGAAGTCCGTCTGCTGTATAAAAAACTGGACAACTACAGCAAGCTGCTGGAGCACGCCGTGCACCAGGGCACGGTCGAGATCGACGAAGCGCGAAGGCAATAAACGCCTGGTTCTTGGTGGGCGGGCCGGACGCCGGACGGCTCAATGAAAGTCGCGGCTGGAGGTGCCCAGCCGCCCCAGCAGCGGCGTGAGGTCTTCCAGCCGGTGCGCCACCAGGTTGCGCACTGCGCCATAGCCTTTGGCGGTGCCGCTTTCTTCACTGCGCTGCCACACGCCGTACACCGCCAGCAGGCGGGCATACAGCACCTCGGCGCGTTGCGCCTCCCGCAATGATTTCCACACGATCACGTTGACCGGGCCGGTTTCGTCTTCCAGCGTGACGAAGATGGTGCCATTGGCCGTTTGCGGCTGCTGGCGCACGGTGACGATGCCGCAGCCGGCCACCTCTTCGCCGTCGGGCAAGGCATTGAGCTCGCTGGCGCTCAGCAGGCCCTTGCGCGCCAGCCGTTCCCGCAGCAGCGCGACCGGGTGGCGCCGCAGCGTGAGGCCGGTGGCCTGGTAGTCGAACAGGATGTTTTCGCCCTCGGGCGTGTCGGGCAGCTCAAGCGGTGTTTCATGCGTGGGCACGGACTTGAGCAAGCCCGGCGCCGGTTTGATGGCCGAGGCGTCCCACACCTGCTGGCGCCGGTGGCCGGACAAGGGCAGCAAGGCATCGGCAGCGGCCAGCGCGTTGATTTCCAGCGTATTGAGCCGGGCGCGCGACACCAGGTCTTCCGTCGAGCTGAAAGCCGCCTGCGCTCGCGCCTCCACCAGACGAATGGCAGCGTCTTCGCGCAGGCCGGACACCAGGCGCAAACCGAGGCGGACGGCGGGCTGGTTTTCCTTGATGCCCGGGTAAATGCCCGGGTGTTGCGGCAGGGCCTTGTTTTCAGCAGGCTCCAGCGTGCAGTCCCAGTCGCTGTGCATGACATCCACGGCGCGCACTTCCACGCCATGCCGGACGGCGTCCTGCACCAGTTGCGAAGGCGAATAAAAGCCCATGGGCTGTGAATTGACCATGGCCGCCAGAAAGCAGGCCGGTTCGTGGCACTTGAGCCAGCAGCTCACGTAGACCAGCTTGGCGAAGCTGGCGGCGTGGCTTTCAGGGAAGCCGTAGTCTCCGAAGCCCAGGATCTGGCTGAAGATGCGCTCTGAAAATTCGGCGCTGTAGCCGTTGTTGACCATGGCATTGACCAGGCGGCCATGAAAGCGATCCACCCCGCCCTTGCGCTTCCAGGCGGCCATGGAGCGGCGCAGATCGTCGGCCTCGCCGGGCGTGAAGTCGGCGGCGATCATGGCGATCTGCATCACCTGCTCCTGGAAGATCGGAATGCCCAGCGTGCGCTCCAGTGCCGGGTTGAGCGCCGGGTACTCGGGCTTGATCTCGCCGCCGTTCCTGAGGATTTCGCGGTTTTTCAGGTAAGGATGCACCATGCCGCCCTGGATGGGGCCGGGCCGCACGATGGCGACCTCGACGACCAGGTCGTAGTAGCTGCGCGGCTGCAGCCGCGGCAACATGGACATCTGCGCGCGGCTCTCGATCTGGAACACGCCCACCGTGTCGGCCTCGCAGATCATGTCGTAGGTCACTTCGTCCGGCGCGATCTGGTGCATCTGCAACTGGCTGCCTCGCGTCTGGTTCACCATCGCCAGGCAGCGCCGAATGGCCGACAGCATGCCCAGCGCCAGCACATCGACCTTGAGCAAACCCATCGCCTCCAGGTCGTCCTTGTCCCACTGGATGATGCGGCGGTCTTCCATCGAGGCAGGTTGCACCGGCACCAGCCGCGTGAGCTTGCCCTGCGTGAGCACAAAGCCGCCCACGTGCTGGCTCAGGTGGCGCGGAAAGCCAATCAGTTGCGCCGACAAATCAAGCCACTGCAACACCGGCCCCACCCTGCCCGCCAGGCCGGCTTGCCTGATTTTTTCTTCCAGCACCTCGCTGCCGTCAAACCAGAAATGCTCTTTGGCGAACTGCTCGATCAGCCCGGGCGCCATCGCCAGCGCCTTTCCCACATCGCGAATCGCGCTGCGCGGCCGATAGCGGATGACGGTGGCGGCAATGGCGGCGCGGTCGTGGCCGTATTTGCCGTAGATATACTGGATGACCTCTTCGCGCCGCTCGTGCTCGAAGTCCACGTCGATGTCAGGCGGCTCGCGGCGTTCGCGACTGATGAAGCGCTCAAACAGCAGTTTGCTTTCAGCCGGGTTGACGGCCGTGACGCCCAGGCAGTAGCAGACTGCCGAATTGGCCGCCGAGCCGCGCCCCTGGCACAGGATTTTCTGCTCATTCGCAAACCGCACGATGTCGTGCACGGTGATGAAGAACATCTCGTATTCAAGCTCTTCGATCAGGGCCAGCTCGAATCCCAGCTGCTTCCTGACCTTGCGGGGAATGCCGCGCGGATAGCGTGTGTGGGCCCCCTGCCAGGTCAACCGCCTGAGCCACCGTGCAGGCGTTTCGGCAGGCGGCACCATGTCTTCCCGGGGGTAGCGGTACAGGTTGCGGATCTCGTCGAGGTTGAAGCTACAGCGTGCCGCCACCTCCAGCGTGGCACGCAGCAGCCCGGCCGGGTAAATGTCGGCCAGCCGCATGCGCGGGCGCAGGTGCGCCTCGGCATTGGCCTGCAGCGCAAAGCCGCATTCGTGCACCGGCCTGCCCAGCCTGATGGCCGTCATCACGTCGTGCAGCGGCTTGCGCGAGCGTTTGTGCATCAGTACGTTGCCGGCCGCCACCAGGCGTATGCCGGTGTGCCCGGCAACCTCCTGCAGCTGCTGCAGGCGCAGCGCGTCGTCCAGGCCTTGCAGCAGTTCGACGGCCAGCCAGGCATTCGGGCCAAACAGCCCTGTCGCCCATTCGGCATGCGCGCAAAGCGCTTGCGTGTGGATGGCATCGGGCAAGGGCGACAGCAGGATTTCGCAATCGGCCAGCCGCGAGAAATCGGTCTCGCCCAGCACGACGCGGTAGCTGCCTTTGTCCACCTCGTCACCGGCGCGGCGTGCTTCGGTGATGAATTCGCACAGGTTGCCCCAGCCCGCGGCGTTGTGGGGCAGCACCACCAGCCGGAACGCATTAGCGGCCTGCACCAGGAACTCGGCCCCCGGCAGCAACTGCAGACCGAGCTCCCGGGTCACTTCATGCGCCCTCACCACACCGGCCACCGAACATTCGTCAGTGATGGCCAGCGCCTTGTAGCCCAGTTTGAAAGCCCGCTCGGCCAGCTCCTGAGCATGCGAGGCGCCGCGCTGAAAGCTGAAATTGCTCAGCGCATGTAGTTCGGCGTAATCGGGCAGCACGTAGGAGGACATGCGTTCCCCTCAGGCAAAAAAACCGTGCAGGTACCAAGCGCGTTGCCGCGCGGCCTCGGGTGTGGCGCCCAGCCTCTCGCTGTAAATCCAGAGCAAGGCGCCCTGCTGGCTGCGGTAAATAAAGTAGTCACGAAGCGCCCACGGCTTCTCACACAGCCCGGCGTCGCGGGCGGCGTCGCTGTCGGCCAGCAGCCATTCGGCGGCCTCCAGCCGCTGCGGCCCCGTCAGGCGATGCAGCTTGCCCTGGTAGACCGGGCTGTTGCCGACAGTGGCCAGCTTGAGCGGCTCGGGCAGCAACCAGGTCGGGTACAAAGCTTCGGTCTTGATCTCCGGACCAGGGCTTTTTGAAGCATCTCTTGAGCGTTTCAACCCTCCAACCCGGACAGAATTTTTATGCGCAGCAATTGATTGAATCGCCCCCCTGGCATGAACCCAGCGTTGCATCAGCTCCGGCCGATGGTCCGCGCAAGGCTGCCAGGCCTGCACCTGCGCATCGCCCAGGCGGGCGCTCAGCCGCTCGACCAGTTCCACCACGCTGTCACCCTGTTCGCGCGCCTCCATCAGCAGGCTGCCGGTGGCGGCGGCCGAATCAGCCAGCAACTCGGTGGCCAGTGACTGCAAGGTCAGGCTGTGCACCGGCGCCGGCAGCTTTTGCTGGGCCAGGTGCTCGGCCACCAGCCGCGCCACATGGCGAAGGTCTTGTGCGGGCTGGGCCGTGCGGATCTCCAGTTCGCCGGTGGGCGCCACGTCGCGGCGCTTGTCCAGGTGCCAGATGATTTTCAGGGCGCACAGTCCGCTCTGGCGCCCGAGCAGCCAGGCGTGCAGGTGGACCAGCAGCCGCTCCACACCCGCCATCAACGCGGGGGCGTGGGTGACCAGTGCGTTGAGTTCCAGCTTTTCCTCAAAGTGCTCGGGCAGCACCTGCCACTCGTAGTTGTCGGGTGCGCTGCCGCGGGCGCGGTCCAGCGCCTCCAGCAACTCCGCGCCAAAGCGCCGGGCCACACCGTCACGCGGCAGGCGCAGCAAGTCGCCCCAGTTGCGGCAGCCAATGCGCTCCAGCACGCCCAGATGCGGGCGGGCAGCCGTCAGGGTGTGCATGGGCAGCTCGGCCACGCGCTTTTTCACGGTATCAGTCTGAGTCTGAGTCTGTCCATCTTGCAGCCGCAAACGACCAAGCGCTATCAAGGAGGTCGCGCCTTGCGCCCGTTTTACCTGGGCCTGCAACCCGTTTTCTTCAAAAAAAGCAGCCAAACGTTGCTCCAGCAGCTGCATCAGCTGCGCCAGCCCGCCAAAGAGGCGCAGACTGCCCGTCACGTCCATCAGCACGGCCTCGTCCACCAGCGCCACACGCGGCGTAAAGCCCAGCGCCATGCTGGCCACCGCCCGCTGCATGGCAGCGGCGTCCAGTACCAACCGCTGCGCCACTGCGTCGTCCAGCACCGGGCGGGCGGCTAGGCCCGGCTCAGTGGTGGTCGAGATGTGCAATGCGATCCAGCAGCGCATGGATGGGGCCCTGAGGTGAAGTGACAGGAGGCGACACCAGCGAAGGCTGCAGCATGGGCGCCGGAATACCGGCTTCTTCCCGCTGGCGCCGCGCTCTTTCGCGGCTGGCGGCCAACAGCGCCGCCAGCCGGGCCGGCCGGGTATCGAGCAGCACTGGCGCGGCCAGAGGCGGGCCGCGGCGTTTGAGCACACTGACCAGCAGCTTGCCCGCCTCGTTCACCGCGCCTTCAATCAGCAAACGCAGCGGCGCGGGCGACGACTCATGCTGCGCCCGCAGTGGCCTGAAGACAAACAGCAGCTTGTTGTGCGCATGGGCCGCAATCTGCAGGCGGCGCACATGCGCGCTGCGCGCATCGGGCAGCCAGGCCAGCACGCTGTGCACGTCGGCGCACTGCAAGGCTTCGCGCGTGGCCCACAGCAGCGACGGCGCGTCACCAGGCTTGCCGTGAATGCTGAGCAGGCGCTGCATATTCAACTGGCGCGCGCCCAAGGCCGGGCCAAAGGGCAGCCAGGGCGCGCCCACCAGCACCGTCAACAAATCAGGCGCCGCCGCCTGCACGCAAGCCAGGGCCGGCACGACCAAACCCCATTCGTGCAGCCCGGCCTGCGGCTGCAGCACTTCCACCAGCGCACCCTGCGGCCAACCGCCGCCGGGCAACACATGGTTGAGCGCCGCATAGCCCGTGTCCACGGTCTGCAGGCTCGCGCTGCCCAGCTCGCCCGCGCGCCACACGTGGGCGAGGTCCGGCACGGCGCGGGCCACAGGAATCGGAGAAAGCATGGGTGGGCTCAATCAGGGGGTGAAAATCCAGTTAAATACTGTATTTATGTACAGTATATTGCCTGACTCACGCCCTGCGCAATTACCCCTTCACCCAGCTCGGGCGTGTAACGCCCTGCCCGTTTAACGGACTGATCTCATGAAAGAAAAACGTGAAAACGAAAAGCGCCAGGGTGCAATCGACCCGGCGCCCGAGGAGAAAGAGAAAGCGCCGCCCTCAGCGCTGACGAGCCAGGCGGGTGATCAGGACCAGTCCCACCAAGGCAATCGCCACAAAGCACAGGAAAGACCAGTTGGCAATCGACAGGCCCAGAAAGGTCCAGTCAATTTTGGTGCAGTCGCCACTGCCCTTGAAGATCATGGGAATCGCGCGCTTGAGCGGAAAGGTTTCGATCATTCCGTAAAAGTCACGGCCGCAGGAGGCCACTTCAGGCGGGTACCACTGCAGAAAACTCTGGCGGGCCGCCACAAATGCACCAAAGCCGGAAAGCAGCACCAGCAAGCCCGAGCCCGTGATCAGCAGCCCCCTGCTTTTTGCCACCGCCGTGATGCCTGCAACCACAGCCACCAGCACCAGCGCATAACGCTGCACGATGCACATGGGGCAAGGCTCCAGGCCAACGACATGCTGCAGGTACAAGCCAAAAGCCAGCAGGGCCACACAGGCCAGGGACACCAGGGCAAGCACACGGCGTGGCATGGCGTCGAAATACGTCAAAAACATCGGGAACCCTCTTTTTGGATTGATTGTGAATTGTCCGATGGTTCGTGGGTTTGGCAGGGGATAAGTTCCCGAGCGAGGAAATCTGATTGGCAGGACGGGTACCGAGAGCAGGCGTGCGGCTTTTTTTTAATAAACCCCAAAAAAGCAATTCCAGGGACCGGAAACGCGATTAATGCCAGGCCCGCCGCTTGTTCAGCAAGAGAAAAAATGAAAAAATGAAATGGGGATCTTGACAGGACCAGCTACCTCTGCACATATGCAGATCAATAAGCTGGGCGTGATAGCAAACGGCTTGCTTGAATTTTCCGCGACATGTTATCCCGCGATGCGCCACGTTCTTCCGGAATTTGCGGGACATATCAATGTTGGAGAACGTAGATGAAAGGCCACATCATGAACAAACGTCACCTGCTTGTTCTTGGCGTCTCTGTCTTGGCGCTTACCTTGCCGATCGCGGTGCATCCACAGCCTGGGCCCGCCACCGAGGAGCAGAAACTGCGCGAGGTATTGCGTAACTATGAACGAGCCTGGAATCTCCATGATGCCAATGCGTGGTCGTCATTCCTGACTGACGATATTTGGTTCACGCAGGCGTGGGACAGCTACGGGCGTCAAAAAGGTCGAGACAACGCAGTGAATTTGTTCAAGTCCAATTTTCTGGATTCAGAACTGGCCCAACAGGTTGTTCGGATACGGATGATGCCGGATGGTACGGCCACTGTCGCCATGAGTGAGGTGCTCTCGTACCTGCCCAAGACCGATGGAAAATACAGGACCGTATTTGAGAGTGACCCGGTAATCAGCCGATGGAGAAAGGAAGGGGGCACGTGGAAGATGTTTTTCTTCACATCACACAAAGGCTGGGCCCTCGACCAGTTGAAGAAGGACGGAGTTGAGTAGTCGGCAGCTTGCAAAGTCTGGTTTGGGGGTTTGGCAAAACCAATATACCCTCGCATTCATGCAGATCAGCGAACCAAGCGCATGACAGCAAACAGTTTTTTCGAATTTTGCGCGCCATGTTGTCCAGCAGGCTGCCATGTTATTGCGCAGCTTTGCGGGATATCTCAAAAAGTTAGGCGCCTCAGGAGACGCCCATGAAACTCACAGTCGCGCCTCTCACACCCGAGCGCTGGCCTGACCTTGAAGCGATATTTGGCGCCAAAGGCTGTTCAATCGCTCGCGGCTGCTGGTGCATGGCTTACCGCCTCAGCGGGTCACGCGAATCGCCGCCTCCGGGAGTGACTCATGCACAAGCGAATCGTGCCGCGCTGAAAGAGCTCGTCGATGCCGGCAATCCGCCAGGCCTCATCGGCTATCGTGGCAAGGTTCCAGTCGGTTGGGTGTCCATGGGTCCACGCGAGGAGTTCGCCAGGCTCAAGCGCTCGTCCGTGATGAAGCCTGTTGACGAACAACCCGTGTGGTCGATCGTCTGCTTTGTTGTACCCGCCGAGCACCGCGGCCAGGGCATGGCGCAGGCGCTTCTCAAGGGAGCCGTTGCCTACGCCAGAAAGAACGGCGCCTCGCTGGTCGAGGCCTATCCTGTGGACAAACCTGCTCGTTCCAACGACGACTTCATGTGGTTTGGGGCAAAGTCCATGTACGACAAGGCCGGTTTCAAGGAAGTCGCGCGTCGCAAGCCACAGCGGCCCGTCGTCAGGCTCAACACCGTCTGACTCACCGATGTCGAAGGCGTCTACCCCTTCCTATATGGACTGACCCTCAACGGCCTGAATTCCCTGCCCACCATCAAGCAAGGTCACAACATGCTTATCCCTCCGCCCCCAGAATCCGAAGCGACCTCACGCGTCTACCAGTCGAGCCTTGACAGTCAGGGATTCGTGATGAACCTGACAAGAGGCTGGGCATGGAGGCCGGATGTCTTTGACGCATTCGCAGCGCTGCGCTCCCAACTTACCGACAACTCTTCCCTTGGCAAGCGGGAACTGGCGGTGCTCGTATGCGCTACCGCCGCTGCGCTTGGTGACTCGTACTGCGCGCTTGCGTGGGGCAAGAAGCTTGCCGAGGCCTCGGACCCCGTGTCCGCAGCAGCCGTGCTGCAAGGCAGGGCCACAGCCGAACTCACTTTGCGAGACCAGGCGCTGTCGGTATGGGCGCGAAAGGTCGTGACCCAGCCGAATGGAACGACCACTGAGGATGTAGCCAGACTTCGCGCTGCCGGCTTCACTGACCGGGAGATCGCCGAGGCCACCTTTTTCATAGCGTTCAGGCTTGCCTTTTCCGTCGTCAACGATGCGCTCGGAGCAGAACCGGATTGGCAGCTGGCGGCCGCGGCACCACCCGAGGTAACCGCCGCGGTCACATTCGGACGCCCAACCGCTCTAAAAGGTACATAGTCGTGCCCGTCAGCCCACAGTTGCGCCGCACCCGGGGTGCCTGACCCGGGCCCATCCAGCAGCCACCTGAGGCATCGTCCTACAGAAGCAGTTTCCCAAGGCGCGTATCTTTTCAGGGCATTCATTGTTGAATGATCTTGAAAAGTACACGCCCGGAGAACACCATGAAAATCACGTCCAGAATCGCTCCCTGCCTGTGGTTTGACACGCAGGGTGAAGAAGCCGCCAACTTCTATGTCGGCATCTTCAAGAATTCGAAAATTACCCACATTTCCCGCTTCGGGAAAGAAGGCCACGAGATCCACAGAAAACCCGAAGGCGCCGTGATGACCGTGGTGTTCGAACTCGACGGGCAAACATTCACCGCCCTCAACGGCGGCCCTGACTTCAAGTTCAACGAAGCCATCTCGCTGCAGGTCTATTGCGACACGCAGCAGGAAATCGACTACTACTGGGACAAGCTCTCAGCCGGCGGCGACAAGAACGCCCAGCAGTGCGGCTGGCTCAAGGACAAATACAGCGTCTCCTGGCAGGTGGTGCCGTCCATCATCGGCGAGCTGTTCGGCGAGAAAGTCACTGACAAATCCGAGCGGGCCATGAAAGCCATGCTGCAAATGAAGAAGCTGGACATCGCGAAGCTGCAAGCGGCTTACCAGGGCTAGACCATGGAACTGCATCGCGGCCGCCTCGTCGACCACATCCATTTACGCGCTCATGACCTGGCGGCCAGCAAGCGCTTTTACCGCGCTGTGTTACAGGCATTGGGCAGGGCCGACGCCATCCGCGAAGCCGAGGGCCATTTTTCGGCCGACGAGTTGTGGATAGACCAGGCCGACGGCGCCAGCTCACACGTCCACCTGGCTTTCCAGGCCAGGGACACGGCAGGCGTTAAAGCCTTTTACGAAGCCGCCCTGGCCGCTGGCGGCACGGACAACGGCGCGCCGGGCGAGCGCAAATACCACCCCGGCTACTACGCGGCCTTCGCACTGGACCCGGACGGCAACAACATCGAAGCGGTCTACCACGGCCCCGTCGTCGCTTCGGCCGAGTCGGTGGTGATCAAACCCGCCGGATGAGGAGCGGGGCATCAGCCCTCCACAAACACCCTCGCCTTGCGCGGCGTCACGACCAGCATGTCGCCTTCCCGCAAGCCCATGTCCTTGAACTGCTGCGACGGCATCTGGGCTTCAATGAGGGAGTCGCCTGACGCGTTCCCCTTCTGCTCGTAGCCTTCGACCGGCATCAGCTCCAGCCGCGCAATCGGGCCGATCACGATGGCGCGCTCCAGATGCGCGACGATGCCTTCGGCGCCGGGTGAATAACGCTGCACTTCCAGGTCGTGCGGGCGCACATAGGCAAAGGCCTTGGCGTCCTGTGCGTCGGCATGCTCGGGGGAATCGATGCGCAGGCCTTCGAGATGCACTTCGCCTTCATGGGCGCGGCCGTGGAAAAGATTCACGTCGCCCAGAAAGCCGTAGACAAACGGGCTGGCCGGATGGTCCCAGACCTCTTGCGGGGACCCAATCTGCTCGACCTTGCCGGCATTCATCAGCACCACGCGGTCGGCCACTTCCAGGGCTTCTTCCTGGTCGTGCGTCACAAAAATGCTGGTCACATGCAGGTCGTCATGCAGGCGGCGCAACCAGCGGCGCAATTCCTTGCGCACCTTGGCATCGAGGGCGCCAAAGGGCTCATCGAGCAGCAGCACTTTGGGCTCCACGGCCAGGGCGCGGGCCAGCGCAATACGCTGGCGCTGCCCGCCTGAAAGCTGCGACGGAAAGCGGTCGGCCAGCCAGTCGAGCTGCACCAGGTTGAGCAGCGAATGCACTTTCTCCTTGATCTGCGCGTCGCTGGGCCGCTGGCCGCGCGGCTTGACGCGCAGGCCGAAGGCGACGTTTTCAAACACTGTCATGTGGCGGAACAGCGCGTAGTGCTGGAAGACAAAGCCCACCTGCCGTTCGCGCACATGCACGTCGGTGGTGTCTTCGCCGCTGAACAGAATGCTGCCGCGGTCGGCCGTTTCCAGGCCGGCAATGATGCGCAGCAGCGTGGTCTTGCCACAGCCCGAGGGGCCGAGCAAGGCGACGAGTTCGCCCGACTCAATGTCCAGGCTCACGTCGCCCAGCGCCTGGAAGTCGCCAAAGTGTTTGCTGACGTTGCGGATTTCGATGCTCATTTCTTTCTCTTTCTCTTTCTCCCTCTCCCACTGGGAGAGGGTTGGGGTGAGGGCCGGCGTTGGCTACGAGGTGGGGCCGCGCCCTCACCCTAGCCCTCTCCCAGGGGGAGAGGGGATAACACGGGGCGTTCAGGCGGCAAATCAGCCGCAGCCTTCATTTCTGCTTCGTGGCGCCATTCCGCCACCGACTTGATGGCCAGCGTGACCAGCGCCAGAATGGCCAGCAGCGAAGCCACGGCAAAGGCGGCCACCGACTGGTATTCGTTGTACAAAATTTCCACATGCAGCGGCAAGGTGTTGGTTTGCCCGCGGATGTGGCCCGACACCACGGAGACCGCGCCAAACTCGCCCATGGCCCGCGCATTGCACAGGATCACGCCGTAGATCAAACCCCACTTGATGTTGGGCAGCGTGACATGCCAGAAGGTTTGCCAGCCGGTGGCGCCCAGCACAATGGCTGCCTGCTCTTCGTCGTTGCCCTGCGCCTGCATCAGTGGAATCAGCTCGCGCGCAATGAAGGGAAAGGTCACGAACACGGTCGCCAGCACAATGCCGGGCACGGCAAAAATGATCTTGATGTCATGCGCCTGCAGCCAGGGGCCAAACCAGCCCTGGGCGCCAAACAGCAGCACATAGATCAGGCCTGCCACCACGGGCGAGACGGAAAACGGCAGGTCCACCAGGGTCGTCAAAAACGACTTGCCGCGAAACTCGTACTTGGCAATGGCCCAGGCTGCGGCTACGCCAAACACCAGATTCAGCGGTACGGCAACGGCGGCGGCAATCAAGGTGAGCTTGATGGCCGACCAGGCGTCGGGTTCCTGCAGCGCGGCGATGTAGGCACCCAAGCCCTTGCGCAAGGCTTCGGTGAACACGGCGGCCAGCGGCAGCACGAGAAACAGGAACACGAATAAAAGAGCACCCGTGATCAGCGTGTAACGCACCCAGGGCGACTCAGTCGTTCCGGCCGTGACGCGGCGAACCGGTTGGGCAGGAGTGCGCCGCGAAGGACCGCCCCGAGCAAGCACAGCCCCTTTTCTGTCGGCAAGGGGCGGCGCAACGCCGGAGGCTCGCGTAGCGACAAGTGTGGGGGCTTGTTTATCGCTCATGCCGGCGCTCCTGCGTTGCGGCGCTGCCAGGCCTGTAATGCGTTGATGACCAGCAGCAGGATGAATGACAGCACCAGCATCACCACGGCCACTGCGGTAGCACCAGCATAGTCGTACTGCTCGAGCTTGCCGATGATGATGAGCGGCGTGATCTCCGAAATCATGGGCATGTTGCCGGCAATAAAGATAACCGATCCGTACTCGCCAATCGCCCGCGCAAAGGCCATGGCAAAGCCCGTCAGCAGCGCCGGCATGATGTGCGGCAGGATGACCCTGGTGAAAATCTGCAGGCGTGTGGCGCCCAATGACGTTGCGGCTTCTTCGAGTTCTTTCTCCGCATCTTCCAGCACCGGCTGCACCGTGCGCACGACAAACGGAAGACCCACAAAAATCAGCGCAATCACCACGCCGGCCGGCGTGAAGGCCAGCTTGATGCCCATGGGCTCCAGGTACTGGCCGAGCCAGCCGTTGCCCGCCAGCAGCGCTGTGAGCGAAATGCCGGCCACGGCCGTGGGCAGCGCAAAGGGCAAATCAACCAGCGCATCAACCAGTTTTTTGCCGGGAAACGTGTAGCGCACCAGCACCCAGGCCACCAGCAGGCCGAACACCAGGTTGACGAGCGCCGCGATCAGCGACGCGCCAAACGTGAGGCGGTAGGAGGCCAGCACGCGCGGCGAGGTCACGGCCACCCAGAACTGATCCAGGGTGAGCGTGAACGTTTTGAAGAACAGCGCCGAGATCGGGATCAGCACGATCAGGCTGAGGTACAAAACCGTGTAGCCCAGCGTGAGGTAAAAGCCGGGCAACACCCGCCGGGCAGCCCGTTTGCCGCCCGCAGGCGAGCCCGGCAGCACCGCGGCGGGCGGTGCAACAGAAGACAGGGAAGTCATGGCGTGGAGGCTTACTTGACGGTGTAAAGCTTGTCGAACTGTCCGCCGTCATTGAAGTGGACTTTTTGCGCTTCGCTCAGGGAGCCAAACAACTCCTGCACGGTGAACAGCTGCACGGGCTTGAAGGTGTTGGCGTACTTTTTGAGCACGGCCTGCGAGCGCGGGCGCAGCGCGTGGCGGGCGGCAATTTCCTGGCCTTCGTCCGAGTAGAGGTAGTTGAGATAAGCCTTGGCAAGGTCCGCCGTGCCCTTCTTGGCCACAGTGCGTTCGACCACCGCCACCGGGTTTTCAGCCAGGATGCTGATGGACGGGTAAATCGCGTCCACCTTGCCTTCGCCAAACTCCTTGTTCACCGACAGCACTTCCGATTCGAAGGTGATTAGCACATCGCCGATATTGCGCTGCAGGAACACCGTGGTGGCATCGCGACCACCCTTGCCCAGCACGGGCACGTTTTTGTACAGCTTGCCGACAAACTCGGCGGCCTGCGCATCGCTGGCGCCCTTCTTCTTCGCATAGCCCCAGGCCGCCAGGTAGGCGTAGCGGCCATTGCCGCCGGTTTTGGGGTTGACCACGATCACCTGGATGCCGGGCTTGACCAGGTCATCCCAGTCCTTGATGCCCTTGGGGTTGCCGTTGCGCACCAGGAACAGCATGGTGGAGGTGGTGGGCGAGGCATTGTCCGGAAAGCGCTTGGCCCAGTCTTTGGCCACGACACCGGCATTGGCCAGAAACTCCACGTCGGTGCTGGTGTTCATGGTCACCACGTCAGCGTCCAGGCCATCGGCCACGGAGCGTGCAATGGCGCTGGAGCCGCCGTGCGACTGGTCGACCTTCACATCCTTGCCGGTGGTTTTCTTGTAGTGGGCAATGAAGGCCGCGTTGTAGTCCTTGTAAAACTCGCGCGCCACGTCGTACGAACCGTTGAGCAAGGTTTGCGCCGAGGAGATACCGCCCGTGACCAGCGCCAGGGTTGCAAGAGCGATTTTGAATTTTGAAGTCATGCCGTTTCCAGGGATCCAAGAGAGGAGGAAGAAGAAGAAGAAGGTGAAGGAGGTGTTGAAGATGAGGATGAAAAACCAGGGTGGGCCGTCAGGGGCGCATCGCCTGCCAGCGACTGCAACAGGGCCATGCCCAGCGGCCATTCGCCATAGCCCGACTCGATGTTGATGTGGCCCGCGTCCTGCATCCGCACCAATTCGCTGCCCCAGGCGCGGGCATAGGCCCCGGCCAGGCGCACCGGGCAGTACGGGTCATTGCTGCTGGCCACCAGCACACTGCGGTAAGGCAGCTTCTGGTAAGGCACTGGAGCGAAATCGCTGAACACGGCACGCCGCTCGGGGTCGGCCGGTGCCACCAGCAAGACCCCCTTGATGCGCTCTACCGCCTCAGGCGGCAAATGCGCGCTGGCAATGCAGCCCAGGCTGTGCGCCACGATCACCACCGGCTCGTCCTGCAGCGCGATGGTACGGGCGATGGTGTCCACCCAGGCCTTGCGGGAAGGCGTGATCCAGTCGTCCTGCTGCACACGCACCGCGCCATGCAGGCGCTCGGCCCACAGGCTCTGCCAGTGGCCGGGGCCGGAGTCGCGCCAGCCGGGAACAATGATGAAGCGCAAAATGGTGATCCTCAGCGGGTTTCAAGCAAGTGAGCCAGGCGCCACTGCGGGCAACGGCACTGCCGTTTGCAAGCCGGGGCCGCGGAACCGGCTTTGCCGGGCCGCAGGCGCAGCGGCCCCCTCGGGGGGCAGCGCATTACGCAAAGCGAAAAGCGTGGGGGCCATTTACTTGTTGGGCTGCGGTGTGATGCGCAGGTAAGGCTTGACGGCCTTGAATCCCTTGGGAAAACGCTGGGCCAGCTCGGCCGGATCCTGCAGGCTGGGCACGATGATCACATCGTCGCCGTCTTTCCAGTTCACGGGCGTGGCCACCTTGTAGCCGTCGGTCAGCTGCAGCGAGTCAATGACGCGCAGGATCTCGTCGAAATTGCGGCCGGTGCTGGCGGGGTACGTGAAGGTGGTGCGAATCACCTTTTTCGGGTCGATGATGAACACGCTGCGCACCGTGGCCGTGGGGCCGGTGCTCAAGGCGTTCGGGTGAATCATGTCGTACAGGTTGGCCACCTTGCGGTCGGCATCGGCCAGGATGGGGAAGTTCACCGTGGTGTTTTGCGTTTCGTTGATGTCATGCACCCACTTGCCATGCGACTCCAGCGGGTCCACGCTGATGGCGATGGGTTTGACATGGCGTTTGGCAAATTCGCGGCTCAGAGCGGCGGTTTTGCCCAGTTCGGTGGTGCATACCGGCGTGAAGTCAGCGGGATGGGAAAACAGCACAACCCAGGAGTCGCCCGCCCACGCGTGAAAGGAAATCTTCCCTTCCGTGGAGTCTTGTGTGAAGTCAGGGGCGATGTCGCCGAGTCTGAGAGTTGCCATGGTCTGGTCCTTTGCAATTTGTGTTGTCGAAAGGCATTGTGGGGACCGGACCTTAAAACTCAAAAGAATATATTTCTCTTAAATTATCTTCATTTACACATAACGATGGTCTGGATTTTCGGGCACCCCCGGCCAGCCAGCCTAAGAAGAGCCCAAGCCCTGAGCCTTAAACCAGACTCTCACCCCTCATCCGTTCCCCCAGATAATCCAGAAAACTTCGCACCGCAGGCACCTGCCCTCGCCGCGACGGAAACACGGCATGAGCTACGCCGGGTTTGGGTGCCCAGCCGGGCAGCACGGGCACCAGCAACTGGGCCTGCTGCTCTGCGGCGCTGAGCGAATTGGGTAAAAAGCTTATGCCCGTACCCGCCAGCACGGCCAGCTTGAGCGTCTGCAAGTCGTCAGCCACATAGCGCGGCTGGTGCTGCAACACAAACTCCTGTCCCTCGGGGCCCAGCAGCGTCCAGGATGAACGGCCGTCCACCCACGACATGGCCACGGTGTCCAGCTTCATCAGGTCTTCCGGCTTTTCGGGCCGGCCCTGACGGGCCAACAGCGTTGGGCTGGCCAGCAATTCGCCGCCGCTCGAGCCCAGGTTTTTCACTACCAGGCTACCACTGTCTTCCAGCGTGGGCCGCACGCGCAGCGCAATGTCTATGCCCTCTTCCACCAGGTCCACCACGCGGTTGGTCACGCGCATGTCGACCTTGACTTGGGGATGCAGCGCCATGAAGCGCGGCACCAGGTAGCCGAGCGTGCTTTGCGCCAGCGTCACCGGACAGGTGATGCGCAAGGTGCCGCGAGGCTCCACCTGTACCTGCGCCACGGCTTCGGCGGCCGCCAGGGCTTCATCCCGCATGGCACTGCAGTGGCGCAGGTAGATCTCGCCAATCTCCGTCAGCGAGAGCTTGCGGGTGGTCCGCTGCAACAGTCGCACGCCGAGCCTTGCCTCCAGCTCAGCCACCCGGCGCGACAGACGCGATTTGGGCAGGCCCAGCGAGCGCCCGGCGGCGGCAAAACCGCCCCGCTCCGCTACCTCGGCAAAGTACAGCATGTCGTTCAGGTCCTGCATGGGAAATTCTCCGTTTTCTTGGATTCGCTACATGAATAGGACAATCTATCGCAATTTTGCCGACTTATCAAACAATCGATGCACCAGCACAATCTATCCATGGCTGCGATTCATGGTGGATACGGCCAAACAACCTGATTCAACTTCAACCCAAGGAAATTCATCATGAGCAAACTGCTTCACATCGACTCCAGCATTCTTGGCGGCAACTCGGTTTCCCGCCAACTCACGGCGCAAATCGTCGCTTCGTGGCGCGCCAGCAACCCCGGCACCGAAGTCAGCTACCTGGACCTGGCGGTGGAATCCCCCAGCCACCTGTCGGCCGAATCCCTCGGCTTTCGGGCCCCCGCTGGTACAGAGCTGAACGACGTGCAAAAACGTGAAAACGCCGTTTCCGAAGCGCTGGTGTCGCAGTTCCTGGCCTCTGACGTGGTCGTGATTGGCGCTCCGCTGTACAACTTCGCGATCCCGACCCAGCTCAAGTCCTGGATTGACCGGGTCGCGCAAGTCGGCCGCACCTTCAGCTACACGGAAAAAGGCCCCGTGGGCCTGGCCGGCGGCAAGACCGTGATCATTGCCTCTACCCGCGGCGGTGTGTATTCAACGAGCGAAGCGATGCGTGCCCTGGAACACCAGGAAAGCTACCTGCAGACCATCTTTGGCTTCTTCGGCATCACCGACGTACGCTTTGTGCGCGCCGAAGGTCTGGCCATGGGTGAAGGGGCCAAGGCCGCAGCGCTGGCAGCGGCTGAAGTTGAAATCAAGGCACAAACCACGGTAGCAGCCAACCAGCCCCTGGCCGCATTGGCCGCCTGACGTCTTCAGGCACCCACAAAAAAGCCCGCGGTTGCGGGCTTTTTTTTGCATGTCCGAGCGAGCCTGCCGCCGGGATCAAATTTACCCATGCGCTTAACCCACGTGCGTTTTCACCCAGGCCACATACTGGTCCACCCAGCCCTGCAAAAACTTCTTGATGCCATCCCCAGCGCTGCCGTCCGCATTGAAAACCCCCTCTTTGGCCTGAACGAACGCCTCGGGCTGGCCCAGTACCGGCACATCGAGGTAAGCCAGGATGTTGCGCAAATGCTGCTGTGCCAGTGCCGTGCCAAGGGCGCCGACGGAGATTCCGATCACACCCGCGGGCTTGCTCGCCCATGCGTTCTGGCCGTAGGGCCGCGAAGCGTGATCAATGGCGTTTTTCAACACGCCGGGCAGTGAGCGGTTGTACTCGGGCGTGACAAACAACAAGCCCTGCGCCGCGGCGATCTCGCCCTTGATGCGCTTGACCTGTTCGGACGGGTTGCCGTCGTCGTCCTGGTTGTACAACGGCAAATCGTCAATGCGCAGATGGGTAAAGCTGAACTCGGCCGGAAACAGCTTTTCCAGCGCCTTGGCGAGTTTCTTGTTGAAAGAATCCTTGCGAAGACTGCCGACGACGACAGCAATGGTGTATTGGGCCATGAGTTTCTCCGGGAAATCGATCAGACGTTGATGGAAGGGAAATGGCAGTCCCCATATGTAAAGCACTTCGAGCAAGTGCTTTGTAGGACTGAAGCCAACAATACGCCTCATCACGCTGATTCACGTTCAATCAATCAGGCACCCGCTCAAAAATCGTTCAGAACCCGATCTATCGGGCGAACCTGGATTCAGTTCACGACTGGGGCAGGAATTTCGAGCGCATGAAGGCGATGTAGTCGTTCTCGGACATCTCCCGCCTGGCCTTCACGAACCCGTGGGCGCCATCACCCACCAGGTAACGCAACTGGTCGCGTTCGTCCGTGGCGGCGCCGTAAATGCCCTGTGCAACATCGTCGGAACTCATGCTGCTGCCGGCCGCCATGCTGGCAAAAGCCGCCTCCGTGCTCTTTACGAAATCGTCGTAATCCGTTAGCGCCGGATCGCTCGCGCTGCTCTGCGCAGACCGGGAATTAAAGCTTGCACTGGTGACGCCGCCGTGCGGTAGCTACTTATTAATAGCAAGCGCGGTCCGACGAAGGCCGCAACGCTTGCGCGCGATAGACAGCGCCGCCATGACGCCGACATAATCCCAAAAAACCAGCCGACAGCGCTCGGGCGTTCTGCGCATTTAGAGCCTCCCGCCTGCTGTCGGTTCGATGCCCGACTTAGAGCCGCTAACAAAACCCTCCTGGCGTCGTTGTGCCGCCTTGCCGTGCTACAGCACTGTCTGCGGCGGCACGCCTAGCCAGGACCGCTGCGCTGGGTTTTGTTAGCGGCTCTTAACTCCTTAACCAACGAAAAAGTCCATGCTGGGTAACGCGCAATCTCCTTGTGACAAAGGAGTCATTCAGGCACAACGCAGCTTGCCCAGCACTTCCTTGGCCCCTTCCCTACTGACTTCGCAGCCCTCTTCTGCCGGTGCAGACGCCGCCGCCCGAAAAGGCTATGCCCTGGCCGCCACCGTCCTCGGTTCGTCCATGGCCTTCATCGACGGCTCGGTCGTCAACATTGCCCTGCCCGCCATCCAGCGCGACTTTGCCAGTAGCGCCGGCGCCAGCCTGGCGGCCATGCAGTGGGTCATCAACGCCTATCTGCTGGCGCTGGGTTCGCTAGTGCTGGTGGGCGGCTCGCTGGGGGACAGGTTCGGGCGGCGCAGCATTTTCATCACCGGCATTGCGCTTTTTACCGCCGCGTCGGCGGCCTGCGGGCTGGCCTCCGGCACGCTGGCCCTGATTGCCGCGCGGGCGCTGCAGGGCGTGGGCGCGGCGCTGCTGGTGCCAGCCAGCCTGGCCATTATTGGCAACGTATTTGAAGGCGACGCACGCGGCAAGGCGATTGGCGCTTGGGCGGCGTGGGCGTCCATCACGGGTGCGGCGGGTCCGGTGCTGGGCGGCTGGCTGGTCGATGCAGTGTCGTGGCGCGCCATCTTTTTTCTGAACGTACCGCTGGCCGTGGCCACCATCTGGCTGGCCGTCTATGCCGTGCCCGACAGCCGCGACCCCGATGCGCCGCGGCATTTCGACTGGCTCGGTGTGTTGCTGGTGGCCAGCGGGCTGGGTGCCCTCACCTATGGGCTGACACTGGCGCCCGAGCGCGGATGGGGCCACGCGAGCGTGCTGTGGCCCCTGGTGTTGGGCGTAGTCGGGCTGGCTGCTTTTGCCGTGGCGCAGGCGCGGGTGCGTGCGCCCATGATGCCGCCGGCGCTTTTCAGGTCGCGCGACTTTGTCGGTGCCAATCTGCTGACACTGCTGCTGTACTTTGCGCTGGTCGGCGTGCTGTTTTTTCTGCCCTTTGTGCTGATTGGCGCCTTCCGCTATTCGGCCACCGCAGCGGGTGCCACGCTGCTGCCCTTCTCCATCATTTTGGGCTTGCTGTCCTCTGCGGCCGGCAAGGCCATGGATCGTTTTGGCGCCAGGCTCATGCTTATCTGCGGTCCGGTGATCGCCGCTGCCGGCCTGGCGTTGATGGCGCTGCCGGGTGTGGGCTGGCCTTACTGGGCGGGCTTTTTTCCGGCCATGGTGGTGCTGGGCCTGGGCATGACGATTGCCATTGCACCGCTCACCACCACCGTGATGAACGCGGTGTCGCCGGCCCACGCCGGGGTGGCCTCGGGCGTGAACAACGCGGTGGCGCGGGTGGCGGGCTTGCTCGCAGTGGCCGTGCTGGGTGTGGTGTTTGCCGCTGCCTTGGGCGGGCCCCTGGACGGCGCACCCGCGACTACGCTGATCCACGCGTTTCGCTGGGTGGTGCTGGCAGCCGTGCTGTGCGCGCTGGCCTCGGCAGCCTGTGCGGCCATGTTTTTAACGCCTGCACCCGCGCCAGTTACAAAACGCAAGCCTGTCAGAACCCGGCCAGCACCGCCCCCTTGAACTCAGTCTGGATGAACTTGCGGATTTCTTCAGAGTGGTAGGCCTTGACCAGCTTGGCCACCCAGGGCTTGTCCTTGTCTTGCTCGCGCACAGCCAGCAGGTTGACGTAAGGTGATTTGGCCGCTTCCTGGGCAATCGCGTCCTTGGCGGGGGTTCAGCCCCGCTGACAGCGCGTAGTTGGTATTGACGGCCGAAGCGTCCAGGTCGTCCAGCGAGCGCGGCAGTTGCGCCGCGTCCAGTTCCACAAACTTGAGTTTTTTCGGATTGTCGATCACGTCCAGCGGTGTGGCCTTGAGGCCAGCCTCAGGCCTGAGCTTGATCAGGCCCTTGTCCTGCAGCACCAGCAGCACGCGGCCGCCGTTGGTCGGGTCGTTCGGGATGCCGAAGCGCGCACCCTCTTTCAGCTCGGCCAGGCTCTTGACCTTTTTGGAATACAGGCCGATCGGGAAGTTGACGGTGTAGCCGACGTTGACGATCTTGTAGCCGCGGTCCTTGACTTGCTGGTCGAGGAAAGGCTTGTGCTGGTAGCTGTTGCCATCCAGGTCGCCGGCGGCCAGCGCGGCGTTGGGCTGGATGTAGTCGCTGAACTCGACGATCTGGATTTTCAGGCCGTCTTTTTCGGCGATCTTTTTGACCTGCTCAAAAATCTGCGCGTGTGGACCGGCGGTGACGCCGATTTTCAGCGGCTTGTCTTGCGCGAGCACGGCACTGGAGAACGATGTGGCCAGCGCGAGTGCGATGGCTGACTGGATGAGGGTGCGTTTTTTCATGGTGTTTCCTTTGGATGATTGAAAAATTGTTGTGTCTTGCTCCCTCTCCCCCTGGGAGAGGGTTGGGGTGAGGGCTCGCGGCTGTGGCACCGGTGGCAGCAAATCGACTGCCGCCGGCCCTCACCCCTGCCCTCTCCCAGAGGGAGAGGGAGGAACTTGACCATTCATCAACATCGCTGTGGCAATGCCGATTCATGTCTTGCCCCCTCTCCCCTTGGGAGAGGGTTGGGGTGAGGGCTCGCGGCTTTGGCACCAGTGGCAGCAGATCGACCGCCGCCGGCCCTCACCCCTGCCGTCTCCCAGAGGGAGTGGGAGAAAAACCAATTCAAGACCAGATTCATTTGTGGCTCAACCTGCGCACGGCCCAGTCACCCAGGCTTTGCACCGCCTGCACAAACAGGATCAGCACCAGCACCACCGCCAGCATCACCTCCGGCAAGAAGCGCTGGTAGCCGTAACGAATACCCAGGTCGCCCAGCCCGCCGCCGCCGATGGCGCCGGCCATAGCTGAGTAGCCGGTCAAACTCACAAAGGTGATCGTCAGGCCCGCGACAATGCCGGGCAGCGCTTCGGGCAGCAGCACCTTGAGCACGATTTGCCGCGTGGTCGCGCCCATGGCCAGCGCCGCTTCAATCAGGCCGTGATCGACCTCGCGCAGCGAGGTTTCCACCAGCCGCGCAATAAACGGAGCCGCCGCAATCGTGAGCGGCACCACGGCTGCCGCCGTACCGATGGAGGAACCCGTGAAAAGGCGCGTCAGCGGAATGATGGCCACCAGCAGGATGATGAAAGGCGTGGAGCGCACGGCGTTCACGATGCCACCGACCACGCGGTTCACGCCCGCGTTCTGCAGCACGCCGCCCTCGTCCGTCAGCCGCAGGAAAACGCCCAGCGGAACGCCGATCAACGCACCCACCAGGCCTGAAATGCCGACCATGATGATTGTTTCCCACAGCGAGCTGACAAACAGCTCCAGCAGGGCCTGCGAAAAATTACTGAACATGGCTGAAACCTCCCGCCAACCCGCCTGGCAACGCTCCATCGACCTGATCCACATGCACGCCGGCGCCGCGCAAATGCGCCACGGCTGCATTGAGCTGCTCGCGCGCTCCACGCGCAAACACGGCCAGCGAGCCGAAAGGCTTGCCCTGGATCTCGTCCACCTGCCCATGCACGATGGACAGGTCAATGCCAAAGCGGCGAATCACGTCCGACAGCAAGGGCCTGTCAGACTCGTCGCCCGCAAACGCCAGGCGCAACAACTGCCCTTCTTCGGGGTGCCCGGCACTCATCAGCGTGCGTATGCGCGCCAGCACGCTCTCGGGCAAGTCCTGCGGCACGATCTCGGCAATCAGGCTGCGCGTGGTGTCATGTTGCGGGCGGGTGAAGACATCAATCACCGGGCCACTTTCGACAATGCGCCCAGCATCAATCACCGCCACACGGTCGGCCACCTGCTTGATCACCTGCATCTGGTGCGTGATCAGCACAATCGTCAACCCGAATTCCTTGTTGATCTGCTGGAGCAGACCCAGGATGGAGCGCGTGGTTTCAGGGTCCAGGGCAGACGTTGCCTCGTCGGACAGCAGCACCTTGGGCCGGTTCGCCAGCGCACGCGCAATGCCCACCCGCTGCTTTTGCCCGCCGCTGATCTGCGCCGGGTAACGGTCTGCCAGCGCCGACAGGCCTACCAGGTCGAGCAGCGGCTCGACGCGGGCCTTGATTTCCCCAGCGGACAGACCCGCAATTTCCAGCGGCAAGGCCACGTTGCCATACACCGTGCGCGACGAGAGCAGGTTGAAATGCTGAAAGATGATGCCGATGTCGCGCCGCGCCACACGCAATGCATCGCCGTTCAGCGAGGTCAGTTCCCGGCCATCCACCAGCACCTGGCCGGCGGTGGGCCGGTTCAGCAGGTTGATCACCCGCACCAGCGAGCTTTTGCCCGCACCGCTGCGGCCAATGATGCCGTATACCTCGCCGGGATTGATTTGAAGGTCGACGCCCCTCAGCGCCTCGACCGGGCCCGTGGGACCCTTGTACGTTTGAAAAATACTCTTGAGCTCGATCATGAAAACCTGTTGTACCCCTCGCTTTTTATGGAAGCGTGGTGGGCTCTTTTTTTGGAACAGGTAGGGAATTTAGAGGCATCTCATAAAAACCCAAAAGAATATTAAATAGGTTTAATAGATTATTAAGTAGTTAACATCGAAAAATGCAACTACTGCGAAGCAGGACAGTGCCCGTGCCCGTGCCCGCGCCCGCGCCCTTTCCGCAGTATTTAAATACAGTAAATCGGCCGCCCATCCCGTGAAAAACCCAGCTGGGGAAAAATGGTGTGTCCAAGTTCTACCGCCAACCGCCTCCTGAGTCTTGGCGCGCATGAATGACGACACTTGACTGACCGCTTGCCATGACCAGCCGTAACGCCACCGTAGACATAACCAAGGGCATCGCAATCATCCTGGTTGTGCTTGGTCATAACTGGGCGGTTTTGCAGGTCAAGGGCGAGCTCTTCCGGGTTATTTACTCGTTTCACCTGCCCCTGTTCTTTTTTCTCTCGGGCTTGTTTCTCAAGGACTCCGACCACCTGGGGAAGTTTGCGCTGTCCCGGGCAGACGCCCTTTTGAAGCCGTATTTCGTTGTGTTGATATTTCTGGGCATCGCAGAGGCATTCGATCCGGCAGCCGTCCCAACAGCCGATGCATCCCCGCTTGCTTATTTTTCCGGTGTCATTTATGCCACCGCCCCCACCATCGCGTGGGCGCCGCTATGGTTTTTGCCGCATCTCTTCGTGGCGTCGCTCGTGTCCATGGCAATCCTGCGCGTCACCACGGCCGCCAGGAACCGCCCGGCCTGGATCTTCCTGATTGCCTCGGCCCTTCTGGTAATCGGGATCCGGCTCATAGACTGGTTCTGGCAAATCGATACCTCGCAGTTGCCCTTCATGGGCCTGAACCGATTGCCCGGGCTTCCGTGGAGCCTTGACCTGACATTCATCAGCTCGGCCTGTATCCTGTTCGGATTCCTGCTCAGGAAACGGGTGATATCGATGGATTTCAGCGCCATCGGGTTTCTTGTTTCGACCATCGCATTCGCCTTGCTGCATTACTACTTTGACGAAACCATGGATTTGAATCTGAGGTTCTACGGCGACCCGCTCATTTCTTCCTTACAGGCCGTCCTGGGCATCTACATCGTTCTCTGCACCTCTTCGCTGTTGCAGAAATACGCGGTATTGCGACGTCCGCTGACCTACATAGGATCTGGCAGCCTGCTCATCCTTGTGTTTCATTACCTCGCCCAGGGACGGACCTTCCTGATACTTTCCCGCATCAGCCACAACGGCCACCTCAACAGTGCGGCAAGCCTTGCCGCAGGCGTGCTGCTCCCATTGCTCATCCTGGAAATTACCAGGCGCCAGCGGCATTTGGCGGCACTAGTCCTGCCCCGAAAATCCGGCCCATCATTTCGGCAAAATGCTCCGGGGAAATTGCCATGAACCACGAACTATCGCGCCTGGCGGCCGCCATCCACGTCAATGAACCACGCCACGAGGCGCTCCGTCTGGCCTTTGGCCTTGCCTGTGCTTCCCGTGTGCAGCACCTGCTGGAAGACCCCAAGGCCATCGATTACCTCGCAATGCTTCAGGCCTTCGTTAACGGCAAACTGGATAGGCCCGCCCTGGTACAGGCCACGCAGGAAATTGCCGCGCTTGCCAACAGCCACCGGGGCTCCAACTCCATTGACGGCTCGGCGCATGCGGCCGTCTCTGCTACCTATGCCGTAGCCAACGCGCTGGCCGGCCGCGCCCTCGAAGCGGCCAGCTACGCGGCTTACGCTGCCGTCTATGGCTATGGCGGCTATGCGGTCACCGATCCGACGGCTTTTGAGGGCGAGTTCGCGTGGCAGGTTGAGAAATTCAAGGAGCTGGCCGCGGCCTGCGCGGTATAAACGTCAGGTCTTCTTTTTTTTTCACATCATCTTCATGGCCGCACTCTTTATCTCCGCTTTCCTGCTCGGGCTTTTGTTCAACGCCGCGCCCGGCGCCGTGTTTGCCGAAACCGTGCGCCAGGGCGTACGCGGCGGGTTCCGGCCTGCCCTTGCCGTGCAAATCGGATCGCTGGCTGGAGATGCGCTCTGGGCCCTGTTGGGGCTGGCAGGCATAGGACTGCTCCTTCAATTGGAATGGATTCGCTGGCCCGTCGGCATAGCTGGGGCCGTGTACCTTTTCTGGCTTGCCCGCGACTCCTGGGTTTCCGCCAGCCAGGAGTTCTCTTTAACCGGCTCGGCGACGGTCGAGCCCAAACGGGCCATGCGTGCCGGCGTTCTCCTGTCCGTGACCAACCCGCAAAACATTGCCTATTGGGCCGCTCTGGGAAGCGCCCTTGGGGCCATCGGCATCCATGAACCAAAGGCCTCCGACTACGCCATCTTCTTTTTGGGGTTCATGGTGTCGTCGGTGGTGTGGGCTTTCTTCTGCGCGGCAGTTGTTGACAGAATCTTTCGCCGCGCAGGCACGCGGTGGGCCAAGGCCACCTACAAACTGTGCGCCGCCGCGTTCCTGGCGCTGGCCCTCGGTTCGATGCGCGATCTCATTGTTCAGTTGTCGCCACTTCCGCAAAAAGACAAGCCCGCCATTGCCGGCAAGCCCTGAATCCTTGTAACCGGTTCCAACAGGAGAAACCATGCAACTCATCGGAATGCTTGACTCACCTTACGTTCGCCGCGTGGCTATTTCCCTGCAGCTTCTCGGTCTGCGTTTTGAACACCGGTCGCTGTCCGTGTTCAGCACCTTTGCGCAGTTCCAGCAAATCAACCCCGTTGTCAAGGCTCCCTCACTGATTTGCGATGACGGCCAGGTCCTCATGGATTCCACCTTGATCATTGACTACGCCGAGGCCATTGCAGCGCCCAAGAGCCTGATGCCGGCCACGCTGCCGGAGCGCCAGCAGGCGTTGCGCGTGATCGGCCTGGCCCTGGCTGCGTGCGAGAAAAGCGTTCAGATCGTCTATGAGCGCAAGCTCCGGCCTGCCGAGAAATTGCACCAGCCGTGGGTAACCCGCGTCACCGGCCAGCTTCTGGCCGCCTTCGATGGGCTGGAATCAGAACTTCAGCGCAAACCGCTGGCGACCACCAGCGACACCATGGGTCAGGACGGCGTGAGCACGGCGATTGCCTGGCGCTTCACGCAAGCGATGTTTCCGGAAGTGCTGGACGTGGGCCGCTACCCCGCGTTGCGTGAATTCTCGTTACAGGCGGAGCAACTGCCGGAGTTCATGGCAGCGCCCCACAGCGACCTCACTTACCACGACAAGCCCTAGCTGGTCTGTGCAAGGCAGCTTGCCCCCCGAGCTGACCCGCTGCCGCAGCGCGGCGGCGGCGTGGCAATTCATGCACATGCTGCGGCAGCCGGCGCCCTTGAAGCCAAGCCCGCAGGCCGGCTTTCCGAAAACTCCGGCAGGTACCCGGCCAGTTGGTCGAAGTTAACCACTATCCAGGGGCACACCCAGTGGCGCACCCAGCGGGCCATGGCAATCCTCGGGTCACCCATGCGAAGGCTGTTAGCAAACCGCGGGCTGTTGAAAAAATGCGCGACATACCGATCCACCAGCGGTGTCGCTTCGTCGGCTACCCAATCCAGAAACGCCGGCGACATGTTGAGGCAACTCGCCTTGACAAGATCATTCACGAGGTCGTCCAGGGCGGCAACGGCGATGATGGAAGCTTCTTTGACGGAAATGGAGCGTGTACGAATCATGAGACGGGAAACAACGGTGGAAATTGCGGGAAGCATGTGAAACCAAAAAGGACGAGGCTCAATCTTGCACGGGGAAAATGACACCTCCATGTCGCCATTTATGCCAACGCTGTTTGGGCACTGCGGGCACCGGACTTAAACTCACAGCTTCGGGCGGCAACGTATCGCCCCCGCACAGGGGCCTCAAACCGCGCCAGCCGACGACCACACTCGCTCGCCGCAAGTCGGCCCGCACCCGTCTTTCACCTTCCTGAGCCTTTGTCTATGCCATTTTCTTCACTGGGCTTCTCGCCGGCGCTTTTGCCCGCTTTTCTGCGCGCCATTGGCGACAAAGGCTACCGTGCACCCACCGCCATTCAGTCGCAAGCCATTCCGGCGATCCTGCTGGGGCGCGACGTGGTGGGGTCCGCCCAAACGGGCTCGGGCAAAACAGCCGCCTTTGCATTGCCCATGCTGCAGCAACTGGCAAACGCGCCCACTGGAACACCACGGCCTACCCGGGGCCTGATCCTGGTGCCCACGCGCGAGCTGGCGGCGCAGGTGGGTGAAGCCATCGCCGGCTTTGCCAAATACCTGCCGCAGCGCGTCAAGGTGGCCGTGGTGTTTGGCGGCGTGTCCATCAATCCGCAAATGATGAACCTGCGCGGCGGCGCGGACATCGTAGTGGCCACGCCGGGCCGCCTGCTCGACCTGCTCGAACACAATGCGCTGAAAATTTCTGAGGTAAGCACTTTGGTGCTGGACGAGGCAGACCGCCTGCTGGATCTGGGCTTTGGCGAAGAACTGGGCCGCATCCTGGAGTTGCTTCCACCCCGGCGCCAAAACCTCTTTTTCTCGGCGACGTTCCCGCCAGCCATCGAGGTGCTGGCTGAAAGCATGCTGCACGACCCGCTGCGCATTGAAGTGCAGGCGGTGCCCGAGACCAAACCCGACATCGCGCAGCGCGCCATTCAAGTCGATGCCAGCCGCCGGACGCAACTGCTGCGCCACCTGGTGCAAACCGAGAAGTGGGAACGCGCGCTGGTGTTTGTGGCGACCAAACACGCCGCAGAAATCGTGGCAGACAAACTGCGTAAAGTGCACATCGAGGCCGAGCCCTTTCATGGCGAGCTGAGCCAAGGCAAGCGCACCCAGGTCTTGCAGGACTTCAGGATCAAGGCCGTGCAGGTGGTGGTGGCTACCGACGTGGCCGCACGCGGCATCGACATTGCGCAGATGCCGGTGGTGGTGAACTACGATTTGCCCCGCTCAGCGGTGGACTACACGCACCGCATTGGGCGGACTGGACGTGCGGGTGAAAGCGGGCTGGCTGTGAGTTTTGTGAGTGCGGGCACTGAAGCGCACTTCAAGCTGATCGAAAAGCGCCAGGGTATCAAGGTGCAGCGCGAGCAGGTTGAAGGATTTGAGCCACTTGAAACGCTGGCGCCCAATGCTGCCGACCCTGCCTCCACCGGTGGCATCAAGGGCAAGCGCCCGAGCAAGAAAGACAAGCTGCGGGAAGCGGCCGCACGCGCGCAGACGCAGGATAAATAACAACGAGGGGGCAACGAAGCCCGCTTACTGCTTATTGCGCATCGGCTTCGCTCCCGGCAGCGGTGGGCCGGGCAGCGCGGTGGCCATGCTTTCTCACCACCTCCACATAAAACTGGTCGCCGCCCTCTTTCACCAGGGCATCCACAGAACTGATCAGGTCGGCAAAGGGCACCGCTGAAGCTGTCGCCTCGCTGGCGCCGCACTTGCAGTCAAAGTCCCAGAAATCCACGCCCGCAGGCAAGGCCTTGGCGCGTTCTCGTTTGATGTATTTGCGGATGTCGTGCTTCGCGGCGTCCAGCAGGCGGTCGCGGTTCTTGCCCTCAATAGCGAGCAGGTAGGTTTTTCTCATGTATGCCTTGTTCTGTGGTCTGTGGCGCGGTGCTGCCACGGTATGAACTGATTATCGGGCACGGGCACTACTCGCCCAAAACACCGGAAGCAATCAGCGATCACCATTGGCGCGGCATGGCATTTGCTTGCATGAGCGCCGGCTTCCCTCCACGGCATTGCCCTTCACAGGAGATCGAGATGTTCGGTTTAACGTCCCTGGGTATCGTCCACACCGCGATCAGCCTGGTTGCTGTCGCTGCCGGTGTAATGGCCTTTTTTCGCTACAAGGAAATTCTGGACAGGACCACGCTGGGCAAGGTCTATGTGGTCACCACCATCGTCACCTGCCTGACCGGCTTTGGCATCTTCCAGCACGGCGGGTTCGGCAAACCCCATGCACTGGGCATTGTCACGCTGCTGGTGTTGCTGCTGGCGGCCGTGGCGGGCCGCACCCGGCTGCTGGGCCGCGCCTCGCCCTACGTGGAAACCGTCAGCTACTCAGCGACTTTTCTCTTTCACCTGATCCCCGCCATCACTGAAACATCGACCCGCCTGCCGCTGGGCGCACCTTTGCTGGCCAACGCGGAAGCGCCGGAACTGAAGATGGTGACCGGGGTGCTGTTTGTGCTGTTCTTCATTGGCGCGACACTGCAGGCACGACGTTTGCACAGCAGGAATGCCGCGCTGGCCGGCGCACTGGTGGCGCCTGCTCTCTGAGCTGCGAAGAGCGTCAGGCGGCCAGCAGCACCTTGTCAATTGCCTCGTGCAGGTGCTGCAGGCCAAATGAAACATCAGTGACCACGCCATTGACATAAAAGGCGGGGGTCGAGCGTATGTCCAGGTGTCTTGCGCCCAGTATGTGCTCCTGCACGCGCTGCAGGTAGACATGGTCTCTCATTTCGTTCCGGTACCGCGGCATGTCCAGGCCCACCTGCTCGGCATAGTCGAGCAGGTGCTTTTCCGTCAGGTGTTGCTGGTGCGTGAAAAGCAGTTCGTACATGGGCCAGAACTTGCCCTGGGCGCCGGCCGCTTCCGCCGCTTCCGCGGCCAGTTCGGCGTGCGGATGCATTTCCCGCAGCGGGAAGTGGCGAAATACAAAGCGCAACTGCTGTCCGAAATGCGGAAGCATCACCTTCAGCCCCGCGTAGGCCTGCAGGCATAGCGCGCATTCAAAATCGCCATACTCAATCACCGTGACAGCGGCGAACGACTGGCCACGGATGTGATCGGTTGCCCCGTCAGGGGCTAGCAGCGAGTCCCGGGTTTTCATGGCAGTCACCTTTTACGTGCGCCTTTATCTGTGCATTTTTCAGGCAGTATGCGCCAGGGGCAGCCCCATGATCAATGCATCAATGCGGGGCTCAGCCGGCCGCATTCTCCAGCGCTTCATCCAGCGCCTTGCACGAGGGGGAGCACACCGCCTGGGACTTGCCGAGCACCTTTCGGGTGCCCATCAGGGAGCGGGCGCGATGCTTGCCGCACATGAAACACGACATGGTGGCGGCGCCAAAAGACGTGGTGGCGGCAAACGGCGATCCCGACACCTTGGATTTGTAGCGCAGGCCGTCAGCGAGGACAGCGGTTTTGGCGTCAGCTCTTGCCATTGTTTGGATCTTCCTTGGGTTGGGTTGTTGAACGGTTCATGGCCCGATGAATGGCCTCTTTAGCCTCGCGCTCTGCAGCCAGCGAAGCGTCCAGTGCGGAGCGGCAGAGACCCGCATACTGGTAGTTGACGTTTTCATACAGTTCAGCGGCAGCCGGATGGGTATCGAGCAAGGCGCCCAGCGCCATGCCGGGCTCGACTTCACCGAGCTCAGTAACGAGGTGCTGTACCACGGACAGGTACTGCTCGGCCCCCACCGGCTCGGCACTGTGCTCCAGCCGCTCAAGCAACTCGGCCAGCACGTGCGTTACCGTGAGGTTGGTTTTGGGAGACTGTGATCTGGTGGCGTTCATGAAAAGAAACTGAGGGTTCCTTCCCAAAATACAAGCACTTGCGGCACCGGAGCATGTTCACCTTGCGCCGGTCGCCAGAGCCATTTCGGCATAATCCGGGTGTGCCCTGAATGCTATATTTTTCATAGCCTCCGGTGCTTGTCTGCCATGGGTAGGAGACCAATTTTACCGCTAAAAGCGATCTGGCCGCTTTCCCCCGCTTTGCCGGGGTCTTTTCATGCGTATCCGGGAATGCATCAGCGGCCACGACCGGGGCTTGCATGAAACGGTGTAATGTGCCGAACTCTGCCGCTTTTGGGCCTGTTTTCCTCACAAAACCGCTACCCCGCTCCCTCGCTCTCCTTTGCAGCCAAATGGCTCACCAGCAGTTGCGCCGCCGCTGACAGGCCGGCCGCATCTCTAAAGCAGATGGCAAAACGGCGACTGGCCCAGGCATCGAGCAGGGGCACCACGCGCAACCCATAAGTGCGGGCATACGGCTCGGCCACTTCGCGCGGCACCACGCTGATGGCCAGGTTGGCGCGCACCACGCGCAAAACGGCTTCAAAGTTGGACACGATCACGCGGTGCATGATGGCCTTGCCCTTGAGTGCGGCTGCGCGCTGCAGCAGCATCTGCACGGCGCTGTGCACCGGCAGGCTGACATGCTCGTAATCCAGCGTCTGCTCGAAACTCAGGGTTTCGTGCCGGGCCAGCGGATGCGACGGATGGACCACGATGGCCAGGTGGTCGCGGCGGTAGCCGCGCGACTGCAGGCCGCTCAGGTCCGCGGCATCCCAGCAGATGCCGACCGAGGCGACGCCCTCCTTGATGCCGCGAATCACGTCCGGACTGACTCGCTCCTCCATGCTGACCTGGATGTCGTGATGCGCCGGTACCTGCAAAAAGGCCGCCACATCATCGGCCAGCGACTCCGCCATGACAGATGCCGTCGCCAGGATGCGAACCTGGCCGCGCACGCCCAGCGCATAGGCGGCCATGTCGCGCTCGATCTGCTCAGCGCTGGCCAGCATGGTGCGCGCGTGTTCCAGCAGGCTCTCACCTGCGGGTGTGGGCTCGACGCCGCGGCGCCGACGCACCAGCAGCGGCGTGCCGACGGTGTCTTCCAGCTGCGCCAGCCGCTTGCTGATGGCCGAACCGACAATGTTGGCCTGCTCGGCGGCCCGGGCGATGCTGCGCGTCTCGCACACGGCGGCAAACAGCCGCAAAGTGGTCATGTCCAGGTCTCTCATGGGGCAGCTCCGGTTGCGCAGGACTCGCTTGTTCGCTTTAGATATTCCGATACGGAACGCTGAAGGTTCCAAAATTGATAACTATAACCAACCGGGAAATTCTAAACTGAGCCTCTGAATTTCAAAATACCTGGAGACAGTCAGTGAACATGCTTTCAAGCGCTTCAGCTTCCCCCCAAGCCGCCCTGCCCGAAAAGCCGGCCCTGCCGCGGCAAGTCAGCATTCGCGAAGTAGGCCTGCGCGACGGGCTGCAGAGCATTGCCACCGTCATGCCCACCGCGCGCAAGCTGGCGTGGATCCGTGATGCCTACGACGCCGGCCAGCGCGAAATCGAAGTCGGCTCGTTTGTCCCGGCCCGGCTGCTGCCGCAACTGGCCGACACTGCGGAGCTGGTGGCCTATGCCAAAACCCTGCCTGGACTCGTCACCTCCGTGCTGGTGCCCAATCTCAAAGGCGCCGAACGCGCCATCGAATCAGGCGCCGACTTGATGCTGCTGCCGATCTCGGCCAGCCATGCCCACAGCCTGGCCAACTTGCGCAAGACGCCCGATGAAGTGGTGCAGGAGATTGGCCGCATCCGGGCGGCGCGTGATGCCTCTGGCTCAAAAATCCTGATCGAGGTGGGCTTTAGCACGGCATTTGGCTGCACGCTGCAGGGCCGGGTCGAGCCGTCCGAGGTGTTGCGCCTGTTGCAGCTGGTGCTGGACGCCGGGGTGGACCGGGTCGGCCTGGCAGACACCGTGGGTTATGCCGATCCGGCCATGGTGCAAGACCTGTTCGAGGCTGCGTTCGCCATAGCCGGCGACCGGCTGGCATGCGGCCACTTTCATGACACGCGCGGTATGGGCGTAGCCAATGTGTACGCCGCGCTGCAAACCGGGGTGACGCGCTTTGACGCCTGCCTGGCCGGCATTGGCGGCTGCCCGCACGCACCGGGCGCCAGCGGCAACGTGGCCAGCGAAGACCTGGTCTACATGTTTGCCAGCATGGGCATCAGCACCGGCATCGATTTCGACAAGCTTATGGCGCTGCGCACCCAGGTGGCCGGCTGGCTGGAAGGCGAAACGCTGCACGGCACGCTGTGGCGCGCAGGCCTGCCCAAAACCATGCTGACCGCTACGGTGTAAACACTCCCCATCCCGAAGAAACCTGTATGCAAAACAATCCAGCTTCAACCCCGCCCCAGCCCCTGGCCGGCTTGCGCGTCGTCGAATTCACCCACATGGTCATGGGCCCCACCTGCGGCATGGTGCTAGCCGACATGGGGGCCGAGGTCATCAAGGTCGAGCCGATCGACGGCGACCGCACCCGCCGCCTGCTGGGCGCCGGCTCGGGATTTTTCCCGCTGTTCAACCGCAACAAAAAAAGCATAGGCATTGATTTACACGATGCCGCGGGCGTGGAAGTGGCGCGCAAGCTCTGCGCCAGCGCCGATGTGGTGGCCGAAAACTTCAAGCCCGGCACCATGGCCAAATACGGGCTCGACTACGCCACCTTGAGCGCCGCCAATCCACGCGTTATTTACGTCAGCCACAAGGGGTTTTTGCCCGGCCCCTACGACCACCGCACCGCGCTGGACGAGGTGGTGCAGATGATGGGCGGCCTGGCCTACATGACCGGCCGCCCCGGCGACCCGCTGCGCGCCGGCACCAGCGTGAACGACATCATGGGCGGCCTGTTTGGCGCCATCGGTGCGCTGGGCGCGCTGATCCAGCGCGGCATCAGCGGCAAGGGCATGGAAGTTCAGTCGGCGCTGTATGAAAACAATGTGTTCCTGATGGGCCAGCACATGTTGCAGTACGCCATGACCGGCAAACACCCTGCCCCCATGCCCGCCCGCGACAACCCCTGGGCGGTGTACGACGTCTTCACGGTGAAAGACGGCGAGCAGATATTCCTGGCCGCCGTGAGTGACGCGCAGTGGCAGACCTTTTGCACCGTGCTGGGTTTTGACGACCTGAAGTGCGATGCCGCAATGGTGACCAACAACCAGCGCGTTGAGGTGCGCCCGGCGCTGCTCAAGGATTTGGCCGCACGGCTGGCCCCGCGCAGCGCCGCCGAGCTCTCAAGTCTGATGGAAAAAGCCGGCCTGCCCTTTGCGCCGATTCGCCGGCCCGAGGACCTGTTCGACGACGAGCACCTGCTGGCCACCGGGGGCCTGGCCGATGTGCGCCTGCCCGACGGCCCGAAAGCCGGGCAGACCGTTAAAACTACCCTTTTTCCCATCACCATGCAGGGCCAGCGCCTGGGCGTGCGCCTGCACCCGCCCACCTTGGGCGAACACACGCAGGAACTGCTCTCGGGACTGGGCTACAGCACCAGCGCCATCGAGAATTTGCATTCGCAGGCGGCCGTGAGCTGAACGGCCAAACGATTTCAGCAACCCACCCCAAAGACGGAGACAAAAAATGACAACTCAAACGACCACCCTCAACACGAAACAAACGACCCGGCGCCAGACCCTGCAACGCCTGGGTGCCCTGGCTTTTAGCAGCACGCTCCTGAGCACACCGCTGGCCCTGCTGGCCCAGACCACCGACAAGGTGGTGCGCTTCATCCTGCCGGTCGGCGCAGGCTCCGGCGTGGACACCATTGTTCGCGCCGCCAGCGTTGCGCTGGGCAAGGCGCTGGGCCACCCCGTGGTGATCGAAAACCAGCCCGGTGCCGGTGGCATCGTCGGCACGGCCGCCATGATCAAGACCGCCCCCGACGGCATGACATTGAGCGTGGTGTCCAACAACCACGTGATCTACCCCAGCGTCTACAAGTCGCTGCCGTTTGACCCGATCAACGACATCACGCCCATCAGCGTGATCGGCAGCACGCCGATGGTGCTGGTGGTCAACCCGGCCAAGGTCGCGGCCACCAATGTGAAAGAGCTGGTGGCCCTGCTCAAGGCCAAACCCGACGCCTACAACTACGCCTCGTCGGGCAACGGCACCATCCTGCATCTGGCGGCGGAAATGTTTCTGGACGAGGCCCAGGTCAAGGCCAAACACATCCCCTACAAAGGGGTGGGCCCGATGGTGGCCGACCTGATTGGCGGGCAGGTCGAGATGGGTGTACTGGCGCTGCCTTCGATCCAGGCACACCTCAAGAGCGGCGCCCTGCGCGCCATCGGCGTCGGTGGCAGCGCCCGCGTGGCTGCCGCACCGGACATCCCCACCCTGGCCGAACAGGGCCTGGGCAACTACAACCTGGAAGGCTGGTTCGCCGTGATCGGCCCGGCGAAATTGCCGGCAGCAGAGGTCAAGCGCATCCAGGCCGCCGTGGTCGCCGCCTACGCCACACCCGAAGTGAAAGAGGCCATGGCCAAACAGGGCAATACCATCAACCCGACCAGCCCGGAAGTGGCCGCCCAGTTTTTCCGCAGCGAGTTGGTGAAGTACGCGAAGCTGGTGAAAAAGGCGGGCGTCGAACTGCAGTAAGACCCACGTGCATGCGGCCGTTGCATCGTTCAGGACAGGAACGGTTCTGCAGTTGCTATCTTTTTAATAGCTGCTTGCGCTCGTCACTACTGGGCAAACCGGCGACGAAACCGCAACAAAAGCCGTCGAACCTGCCAGCGCCAGCCCCGGGGCGTTGGATGCTTTGGAATGTAATCGGTCGAAACCGACTGGACCAGCGGGAGGAGATGAGCTGATGCGCTTTCTAGCAGGGGCTCTTTCTCCGCTGTAATCAGGCGTTCTTCTCAGCTTGCTCGGAGCCGAGGACACCCACGGGGGCCGGCGGCTGATCTTCCGCCCTATAGGCAACCAGAAACGCGTCGGAAGCCACCTGATCGGTCAGGGCCCTCAAGTGCGCAGCCGCGGCAGAACCCAGAACGGCTTCCACTTGATCGTTTGTTGCTGCCCAGCGCACCACGCCTTCTGAAAGCCGGGTCTTGCCAAGCGAAGTGAGAACGCTGTGCTTGGTCCGGCGGTCTTGGGCGTCCTGACGCAACTCAACAATTCCGTCGCGCACCAGAGGCCTTAGCGCATGGGTAAGAGCAGAAAGTTGAATGGCGAGCAGGGCTGCCAGGTCCTGTAGCGTCGGTCCTTGTTGATCGGCGCCCGTGAGCCTGTGTATTCCTGCGATGAGCGCGAGCTGCGTGGCTTTGAGGTTCAACGGTGCCAGCGCTTCGTCATACAGCTGCTCAAGTCTGCGAGCCGCAAGGCGCAGTGGTGTGACCGTGCAGGCCCGTCCACCCAGGATGTCCTGCTCATATGCGGCGGGCGCATCCGGGTTGCTTTTCGCATCAACAACGTTCGAGGTAATTCCCATACTAACAGAATGGTTGAGTACTGCACTATTTATCGTTTGCGCGCAATCGGTCATACATTTGAGCCCTCAACCTTTTAGTTGAGCACTCAATTTTATTGGAAAACTATCAATGACAAACCCCAGTTCTAAGAAAATCGCTCTTGTCACAGGGGCTTCTTCCGGCATCGGAGCCGTCTATGCGGACCGCCTCGCCGCGCGTGGATACGATCTTATCCTTGTCGCCCGGCGCGCTGATCGCCTGGCAGCCCTTTGCGCCCAGGTCTCTAAGGCGCACGGTATCAAGGCCGAGCCGATCGTGGCCGACCTGACCAAAGATGAGGATCTGGCGCGGATCGAGACGATTCTGTCCACCAATGAGGACGTGCGCGTCCTGGTGAACAACGCCGGCATTGCGCGACTGGGGCCGCTTGCTCAGAGGTCTGCAAACGACGCACTGTCGCAGATTGCGCTCAACATCACAGCGTTGACGCGCCTGACCCAGGCGGTGGTACCCGCGTTCATCGGCAGAAACCAGGGCGTAATCATCAATATCGCTTCTGTCCTGGCCATCCATTCGATGCCCATCAGCGCCGTCTACAGCGGCACCAAGGCCTTCGTACTGCAGTACAGCCGCGGTCTGCAGCAAGAACTTGCCGAAACCGGGGTGAAGGTCCAGCTGGTCCTGCCTGCATCGACAGCCACCGAGATCTGGGACCTGTCGGGCGTCCCGCTGGCGGCCCTCAACAAGGAGGCCTTGATGACGACCGAGCACATGGTCGATGCGGCGCTCGCGGGCTTCGACCAGGGTGAAACGATCACGTGGCCCTCAGTCGCCGATGCCAGCCTGTGGGACAAGTACGAGGCAGCCCGATCCGAACTGTTCGCGAGCACCCAGGTTGGAACGCCGGCTCCTCGCTACAACATTCTCTGAGTCCAGCTAACGGAACGTTACGGCTCTTCCTCTTCTCCCCATTTTCCATTTTCCATTTTCCATTTTCCATTTTCCATTTTCCATTTTCTCAAGGACAGACATGCTTTTCGAAGCCTTTCCCCTGCGTGCCACCCAACTCAGCAATCGCACTGTGATGTCGCCGCTCACGCGCAGCCGCGCGAGCGAGAACAACACACCCAACAGCCTGATGGCCACCTACTATGCCCAGCGCGCGAGCGCCGGCCTCATCATCACGGAAGGAACCTCGCCGTCGCCCAACGGCTTGGGCTATGCCCGCATCCCCGGCCTGTTCAATGACGCCCAGGTGCAAGGCTGGAAGCTTGTAACTGACGCAGTCCATGCCAAAGGCGGCAAGATCGTCGTGCAGCTGATGCATACCGGCCGCGTGACCCACCAGGCCAACCTGCCGGCCGGCGCCGAAGTGCTTGGCCCCTCACCCGAGACCTGCCCTGGTGAGATGTGGACTGATGCACAAGGCAGCCAGCCGCACACACCGCCGCGCGCCATGACCGAGGCCGACATCCAAGCCGTGATCGGCGAGTACACAACGGCCGCGCGCCTTGCCATCCAAGCCGGCTTTGACGGCATCGAGCTGCACGCGGCCAACGGTTACTTGCTTGAGCAATTCCTGAACGCCAACGTCAATCGCCGCACTGACAGCTACGGCGGCACGGCCGAAGGGCGCAACCGGCTGGTGCTCGAGGTCGCCCGTGCTGCCGTGAAGGAGATAGGCGCTGAGCGAGTCGGCATCCGCCTGTCGCCTCACGGCGTGGTCAATAGCACCGGCGCGTTCGAAGGCGTGGACGAACAGTACCTGGCGCTGGTGAAGGAACTCTCCGCACTCGGTCTCATGTACGTTCACGTCCTGGACCATTCGGCGATGGGCGCCCCGCCCGTCCCGGCAAAGCTGAAGTCCGATTTGAGGGCTGCGTTCGACGGCCCCTTCATCCTCGCCGGCGGACAGAATAAAGCCAGCGCACAACAGGCGTTGAGCGAAGGCCGCGCGGACCTGATCGCCATAGGCAGGCCCTTCATCGCCAACCCTGACCTGGTCGAGCGCATGCGCCAGGACGCGCCGTTGATCGCTCCTGTCCCGGACACGTTCTATACCCCCGGCGCCAAGGGCTACACAGACTATCCGATGTTCGCAGGTTGAGCATCAAACGTCCCCGATTGGCCCCCAACTCGAACACGCAAACCTCGCAGGCCTTGGAGTTCCTTGGCCGCTCCACACGATAGGGAGAGCGATTTTGAGTACATACGCAACCGTCAACATCGGCAAGCGCGCGCTGGTGACCGGCGCATCTAGTGTAGTGTTCCATTCTGTTTGGAACTTAAGCGGCGGTTGGCGCGAATGACCTTCTGCAGGATGTCGCGGGCGCTCTTGGTCCAGATGAACGGCTTGGGGTTGGTGTTGTGATGCGCGACGTACTCGTCGATGGCCGCGACGAGTTCAGGCACGCTGGTGTAGGCCGCCTTGTAGACCGGCGTGGCCACCACGATGGCACGCGCACGCGCGATCTGGTCAATCGCCTTGACGATGGCCGGATGGCCTCACTCGGCCAGCAGCAAGGCCTGGGCCGGCAGCTCGCGGATGTTCAGCCGGTCGACCACCAGGCCGCCCCGCAGGACCAGCCTGTCGCTGACAGAGTCGAGCAGCGCTGCCGAGCGGGACTGCTCGGAAGGGCTGCCGGCAATGAGCAGCACGGATTGTTGTACGGACATTTTTTATTTCCTTGATGTGCCCTGGGCCTTGGATAACCAAGCGCCGTGTGACTGTTCTCCCCTACCAGTGCCAGCGCGGAACCGGCTTTGCCGGGCCGCAGTTGGCGCCCCCTTTGGGGAGGCGGCCGCGGGCCGCTTCGGGGGTTACTTCTTGGTGTAAATCTGGTCGAACGATCCGCCATCGGCGAAGTGTTCCCTGTCTGCCTTGGTCCAGCCACCAAAGGCCTGGTCGATGGTGAACAGGTTCAGCTTGGCGAACTGCTTGGCGTACTTGGCCTTGGCCTTCCCGGAAACCGCCGGGCGGTAGAAGTTCTTGCCCGCGATGTCCTGGCCTTCTTCCGAATAGAGGTACTTCAGGTATTCCTCGGCGACGGCACGCGTGCCTTTTTTGTCGACGTTCTTGTCGACGACGGCCACAGCGGGCTCGGCCAGGATGCTGAGCGACGGGGCGATGACATCGAACTTGGTGCCAAATTCCTTTTCCAGCAGGTAGGCTTCGTTCTCCCACGCAATCAGCACATCCCCCTGGGCGCGCTGCGCAAAGGTGATGGTCGATCCACGGGCGCCGGTATCCAGCACCGGCACATTGCCGTACAGCTTGGCCACAAAGTCTTTGGCCTTGGCGTCGCCGCCATATTTGCGCTTGGCAAACTCCCACACCGCCAGGTAGTTCCAGCGGGCGCCGCCCGACGTCTTGGGGTTGGGCGTGATCACGCTGACGCCCGGCTTGACCAGGTCGTCCCAGTCCTTGATGCCCTTGGGATTGCCCTGGCGCACCACCAGCACGATGGTCGAGGTGTAGGGCGAGGAGTTGTGCGCCAGTTTCTTTTGCCAGTTGGGGGCGAGCCATCCGCCGTTTTTCACCAGTGCGTCGGTGTCTCCCGCCAGGGCCAGCGTGGCCACGTCGGCATCCAGGCCATCGATGATGGAGCGGGCCTGCTTGCCCGAACCGCCATGCGACTGCTTGATGGTCACGTCCTGGCCGGTTTTGGCTTTCCAGTGTTTGGCGAAGGCGGCGTTGTACTCCACATACAGCTCGCGGGTGGGGTCATAGGACACATTCAGAAGCGTCACCGCCGGTTGCTGGGCACGGCTGGCCAGGACTGACCCTGCCAACGCTACGGCCAATGCCGCATGGGTGGAAACATTGATAAAGTGACGGCGTGTACTCATGGTTGCTTTCCGGTCCAAAAATGCATGTTTATGCGGGAAACTGGATTCTGGAAGCAGCCATTGAAAACAGGAACGAATAAGAAATCAGCTTGTTATTCCTAAAACATCTTATAACCACGAAAGAATATTCAAATGGCACGCATGGTCAAATGCATCAAACTGGGCAGGGAAGCCGAAGGTCTCGACTTTCCCCCCTACCCCGGCCCGCTGGGCAAGCGCCTCTGGGAAGAAGTCAGCAAGGAGGCCTGGGCCGATTGGATGAAACAGCAAACCATGCTGGTCAATGAAAACCGGCTCAACCTGGCCGATGCCCGCGCCCGCCAATACCTGGCCCGGCAGATGGAAAAGCATTTTTTCGGGGACGGCGCTGACGCCGTCCAAGGCTACGTACCTCCCAGCGCATGAGCGAAGCCATGCGCTGCCAAAAAAAATGCTTTCGCCAAAAGCATTTGGACCTCGGCAAAGCCGAGGTCGGCCGCATGAGCAAAGCGATGTGCGGCGGCGAAGGCGCCGACGCGGTGCAGGGTTACGTGCCGCCCACCAAGCCCTGAGCGCGATAGACATCCCGAAGACGTCGGATGCCCGAACGCATTGAGTGGCTGGAAGACGGCACCCCCTACAGCCCGCGTTTTGGTGACCGCTACCGCAGTGAGTCGGGTGGCCTGGACCAGGCCCGCGAAGTCTTTCTCAAGGGCTGCGGCCTGCCTGCAGCCTGGGCCGGACAACCACAGTGGTGCGTTCTTGAAACCGGCTTTGGCCTGGGCCTGAATTTTCTGGTGACCTGGCAGGCCTGGAAAACCGACCCGCTGCGCCCTCGCCTGCTGCATTTCGTGTCGACCGAGGCCTTCCCGGCCAGTGCGGCCGATGTGCTGCGCAGCGTTCAGGTTCACCCCGAATTACTTCCCTTGGCCCGGCAGTTGCACGACCAGCTCTGGGGCCTGCTGCCGGGGTTTCATCGCCTGGTCTTCGAGGAAGGCCGGGTCATGCTGACGCTATGCATTGGCGACGCCAAAGCGATGCTGCGTGAGCAATCGTTTGAAGCCGATTCGGTCTACCTCGACGGTTTCAACCCCGGGCTCAAGCCTGCAGATTCACCGGATATCTGGGACCTGCATACCTTCAAGGCCGTGGCGCGCTGCTGCAGGCGAGGCACGCGTGTGGCGACCTGGACGGTGGCGCGCAGCGTGCGCGATGCACTGGCACAGTGCGGCTTTGTCGTGAAGAAAACGCCGGGCATTCCGCCCAAGCGCGACAACCTGCAGGGGGAGTTCAACCCCGCGTGGGAACCAAAAAAATCGATGCTGCCAGGGATCCGTCGCCAGGCGGGCAGCTGCGTCGTGATCGGCGCCGGCCTGGCCGGTGCGGCAGTGGCGGCGAGCCTGGCGCGCCGCGGCTGGCGCGTGGTGGTGCTGGATGCGGCGGACGCACCTGCCCGTGGTGCGTCGGGCCTGCCCGCGGGTGTGCTGGCGCCGCATGTATCGCCCGACGACAGCCTGCTTTCGCGCCTGTCGCGCAGCGGTGTCAGGGCAACGCTGCAGCAGGCGCACGCGCTGCTGGACGCTGGAACTGACTGGAACCCCACCGGCGTGCTGGAACATTGCGTGGACCATGCACGCAAGCTGCCGGCCGCCTGGCAGTCCGATTGGGCCGAGGCCGCGCAGGACTGGACCTGCCTGGCCACATCCGGGCAACTTGCCCACTGCCGCCTGCCGGCCTCGGCACCGGCCCTGTGGCATGTGCGTGCGGGCTGGATCAAACCCGCCAGCCTTGTTCAAGCCTGGCTGACCACACCAGGCGTTGAATTTCACGATCATGCGTCGGTGGGTCAACTCATCAGGCAGCCGGACTCCTGGCAAGTGCTGGATGCAAATGGGCATGTGCTGGCGTGTGCCGAGCTGGTGGTGCTGGCAGCGGGTTACGCCAGCCGCGCACTGGCTGAAGCCGCCGTCCCGCCAACATCCCCGCCACTGGCCCTGCAAGCCATTCGTGGCCAGGTCTCATGGGCACTGCACCCACCGGGCGCCGCTGATGCGTTACCGGCATTTCCGGTCAACGGCCACGGCAGCCTGATTCCCGCGCTACCCCTCAGCGGCAATGCCAACGAGCTTGCGTGGGTCACGGGTTCGACCTTTGAACGGGACAATGCCCTGAACGACCTCAAGCCTGAAGACGACTCGCACAATCTTGACCGGTTGCGGACGTTGCTGCCGGATGTGGCACCTGGGCTGACCGGCCAACTGGAGATGGGACAGGTCAAGGCATGGGCCGGTGTGCGCTGTGCGACACCCAGTCGGCTGCCGGCGCTGGGGCCATTGGCGGCACCCAACCTGTGGGTGTGCAGTGGCATGGGATCGCGGGGGTTGACCTTTGCCGCGCTCTGTGCGGAGTTGCTGGCAGCCAGGCTCCATGCAGAGCCTCTGCCCCTGGAACAGCGCCTGGCCGAGGCCCTGCGGCCTCAGTACGGCGAGGCGAAGCTGGTGTCTGAAGACTGAGGGAGTGTGTAGCCCGGGTCAGCTCAGGCTGAGCAGCAGCTGCTCGAGCTTTCCCGGATGCAAAGGCTTGCACAGGCAGGCGCGGGCACCCGCAAACCAGCCGCGCGCCGCATCGAATCGTGAAGCCTTGCTCCCGGTCAGTATCAGGAATTCAACTGCCGGGCGTGCCTCGCCCACCCGCTTGACCAACTGCCAGCTGTCCATGTCCGGCAGATCCAGGTCTAGGATGACCAGCTTGTAGAGCCGGTTATTCAGCCATTGCAGCGCTTCTGCACCACTGGCGGCCTCGTCAACCTGCATCAGCCCGGCCATCGCCAGCCGAGCCCGCAGATACAGACGGGCATCATGGCTGGCATCGACCACCAGAACGTGGGGCCGGCTGATTCCGGACGCTGGCTCCAGCAGTGCCGGGGAGGTGGTGAGCTCAAACTCCAGGTCCAGATCCGGCGAGGCGGAAGATTCAGGCCCAAGAGGCAAGTCGAGGTCGAATTCAGGGAGGTCAGCTGGCACTGCCGGCGACATCTCCAGGGCAAACAGCTCATCCATGCCATCAATCACGGCTGCCCATTGAAGCGGGCGGGCCACGGCAAGGCTTGCCCTGGCAGGCGCCCTGTCGCCAACCCAAATGAGCCTGAGGTTGTCATGAGCGGGGTTGGCCAGTTCCAGCGCGGCTTCCCAGCTGTCTCCGTCAATCAGCGCCATTTCTGCGGCTTTGGGAGCCGCCGCCGTCCAGAGTGCGTAGGGCGTTGACCGGCTCTCGGAAAGGCGGAACATCGTGTTCAGGGCGTGGCGCTCAACGTCACTGAACCCGAACACCTTGACAAAAATTCGATCAAATGCCTCGCCGCCCATATCGCCCATGTATGTCATTTGGAGACGATTATGCGGGGATTCAGCCAGCTTTTTCGTGTCCCGAAAATTCAGAGCGCGTCACCGGCAGATCACTTCATGGCATCAGGCGGACGACGTGCCTTGACATAGGCATCGCTGGGCAAATAAGCCTTGCCATCCGCATAGCGCCACTGCACCATCGTGCCCTTGTGACCACGCAGGTCGAGCTTGCCCACGTAGGCCCCCATGGTGGACTGGTGATCCAGCGCCCGGAATTCGGCCGGGCCAAACGGTGTGGAGAACTTCAGGCCACGCAGGGCCGTCACCAGCTTCTCGTTGTCGGTGGAGTTGGCTTTTTTGATTGCTGCAAAAATGGCCTGCATGGTGGCATAGCCCACCACCGAGCCCACCTTGGGGTACTCATTGAAGCGTCGGTAGTAATTGGCCGCAAAACTGGCGTGCTCCTGCGAATCGATCTGGTCCCAGGGGTAGCCGGTCACGATCCAGCCCTTGGGCGTTTCATCTTTTAGTACATCCAGGTACTCGGGCTCGCCCGAAAGCAGGGACACCACTGGCGTCTTGGGGAAAATGCCGCGTTGGTTGCCTTCCCGGACCAGCTTTGCCAGATCGGCGCCGAAGGTCACATTGAAGATGGCGTCGGGCTTGCTCTGCATGGTGGCCTGCAGCGTGGTGCCGGCATCCAGCTTGCCCAGCGCCGGCCACTGCTCACCCACAAACTCCACATCCGGCCGCCTGGCCTTGAGCAGCTCCTTGAAGCTGGCGACAGCGCTCTGCCCATACTCATAGTTGGGGGCGATGGTAGCCCAGCGCCTGGCGGGCAGCTTGGCCGCCTCTTCGACCAGCATGGCAGCCTGCATATAAGTACTGGGGCGCAGGCGGAAGGTGTAGCGGTTACCCTTGTCCCACACCAGGGCGTCGGTCAGCGGCTCGCTGGCCACATACACCCTCTTGTTTTTCTGTGCGTGATCGGCCAGTGCCAGGCCCACATTGGACAGGAAGCCACCGGCCAGAACATCCACTTTTTCCTTCGATGTCAACTCGATGGCATGGCGCAGCGCCTCCTCTGGCTTGCCGGCATCGTCCCGCGCAATCACCTCCACCTTGCGCCCCAGCAGCCCGCCTGCCACATTGACCTCTTCCACGGCGAGCTGCCAGCCCTGGCGATAGGGCTGGGTGAACTGCGGAATGGTCGAGTAGCTGTTGATTTCGCCGATTTTGATCGGCGGCTTCGAGCCGGCTTGGGCCAACACCGCGGTAGCCAACGCCAACAACAGACTGCCAAACATGGCAGATTTCGTAGATTTCATGGTTTTCTCCAAAAGCAAGCGATTTCGGCCCATCTTTGACAGCGTGCTGGCAGGCGCATCGGGAGCCAGTCAGGAAAAGCACGGACTGTACCAGTGCGAACAGCCTCCTGATGAGACTCCATCTCCACAGACAAAATTCAGCGGGCTGGGTCCACGCTCAACTCCGCCAAACCCTTATGAAGACTCGCAAATAAGCTTATTCGCATAAAGGTAGAACAAATGTGTAGTTTGTTTTTATAAGCCGCACACTTACATTTTCCGGCTTATGCATGAATTTGCCTTTGTCTTTGCAGGATTTGCCGTGGGCCTGGTTGTCGGCCTGACGGGTGTGGGCGGCGGATCGCTGATGACGCCGTTGCTGATCTTCTTTTTCGGCATCAAGCCCCATCTGGCCATCGGAACAGACCTGCTGTTCGCAGCCTTCACCAAAATGGGCGGCACCGTCAGCCTGGCGCGCGCCCGGGTCGTGGACTGGCGCATTGTCGGCCAGGTTGCTGCCGGCAGCCTGCCCGCGTCGCTGCTCACCCTGTATGTGCTGCAGCGGATGGGGCCGGCCAACCCGACGACCCAGACCATCATGACGACAACGCTGGGCCTGGCGTTGCTGCTGACGGCCATTGCGACCTTCTATAAAGTGCTTCGCGGCAAAGCCGTTCCCAAAAGGATCGCGGCCGAACTGCTGGGCGAGGCTACGCGCGCTCATCACTGGGCATTGCCCGTGCTGTTTGGCGCCGTCATCGGCACCCTTGTCACGATGACTTCTGTGGGCGCGGGCGCCATTGGCGTGATTGTGCTGATGCTGCTGTACCCCACCCTGCCCCTGTCGCGCATTGTGGCGGCCGATATTGCCCATGCGGTACCACTCACGCTGGTGGCGGGCCTGGGACACGCTTCCATCGGCTCGGTAGACTGGTCTTTGCTGATCAAGCTGCTGGCCGGCTCTCTGCCCGGCATCTGGCTGGGTTCGCACCTGATGCATAAAACGCCTGACCGCGTGATCCGCTCCTTGCTGTCCGTCCTGCTGGCCTATGCCGGCGTGAAGCTCATTTCGATATAGTCGGCTACTGTTTTTCCTTCCGTAGCTCACGCTGCTCCCCTGAACCGTTTCATCCTGAACCGTTTGATACCCCGACAGCCATGTACCAATACACAGAATTTGACCGCCAGTTCGTAAAAGCCCGCGCCAGCCAGTTCCGCGACCAGCTCACGCGCTGGCAGGCCGGCCAGTTGCCCGAAGACGAATTTCGGCCGCTGCGCCTGCAAAACGGCTGGTATGTGCAGCGTTATGCCCCCATGCTGCGCGTGGCCGTACCTTATGGCGAACTCTCCAGCGCCCAACTGCGTGTGTTGGCCAAAATTGCCCGCGAATACGACCAGCCCAACGCCGCCCTGCTCGAAGGCGCGCAGGCCACCCAGGACAAGCTGGGCGCCATTCCGCTGAAAAACGGCCACTCGGTGCATTCGAAACTGACCACGGGCTACGCCCACTTCACCACGCGCCAGAACGTCCAGTACAACTGGATTCCGCTGGACAAATCAGCCGACGTGATGGACCTGCTGGCCAGCGTCAACATGCACGGCATCCAGACCAGCGGCAACTGCATCCGCAACATCACCAGCGACGAGCGTGCCGGCATTGCGGTCGATGAAATCGCCGACCCACGCCCGTTTGGCGAAATCATGCGCCAGTGGAGCACGCTGCACCCCGAGTTCTCCTTCTTGCCACGCAAGTTCAAGATCGCCATCAGCGGCGCCAGGGAAGACCGTGCCGCCATTGGCTGGCACGACGTGGGCCTGCAACTGCTGCGCAACGCCGAGGGCGAGCTGGGCTTCAAGGTGCTGGTCGGTGGCGGCATGGGTCGCACGCCCATCATCGGCACGGTGATCCGCGAGTTCCTGCCCTGGAACCAGATCATGAACTACCTGGAAGCCGTGGTACGCGTGTACAACCGCTATGGCCGCCGTGACAATATTTACAAGGCCCGCATCAAGATTCTGGTGAAGGCTGAAGGACAACGCTACATCGACGACGTCGAGGCCGAATACAAGCAGATCATGGAGCATGACGGTGGCCCGCACACCATCACACAGGCCGAATACGACCGCGTGGCCGCCTGCTTTGTGGCGCCCACCCTCAACTGCGACCGCAAGGAAGCCGACGCCAAGATCGCCCACATCCTGCGCGCTGCGGCCGAAGACGATGTCGAGTTTGGCCGCTGGCTGCAGCAAAACGTCGCACCGCACCAAAACCCGGACCTGCGCGCCGTGACGCTGTCCTTCAAGCGCCTGGGCCAGGCCCCCGGCGATGCCACGGCGGCCCAGCTGGATGTCGCGGCCGACCTGGCCGACCGTTTCAGCGCCGGTGAAATGCGCGTCACCCACGAGCAAAACCTGTTGCTGCCCTGGGTGCGCTGCGACGAGTTGCCCGAACTCTGGCGCGCCGCCCGCAAGGCCGGCTTTGCCAAACCCAACATCAAGCTGCTGACCGACATGATTGCCTGCCCCGGCGGCGACTTCTGCTCGCTGGCCAACGCCCGTTCCATTCCGATTGCCGAAGCCATCACCGAGCGCTATCAGGACCTGGACGAGCTGCACGACCTCGGCGAGATCGACCTGCACATCAGCGGCTGCATCAACTCCTGCGGCCACCACCACAGCGGCCACATCGGCATTCTGGGTGTCGACAAGGACGGCAAGGAGTGGTACCAGGTGTCACTGGGCGGCTCGGACGGCTCCACGCTGTCTGGCCCTGCCGTGCCCGGCAAGGCCGTTGGCCCCTCTTTCTCGGCGGCTGAAGTCCCCGAAGTGATCGAAGCCGTTCTGGAAACCTACCGCCAGCAGCGCGAAGGTGGCGAGACCTTTATTGCAACGTTGCGTCGCGTCGGTGCCGAACCCTTCAAGGCTGCTGCGAATGGTGCGCGTTTTAGCGCCGCCCGCGCCGAGACGGCTGAAACGGCCGCCTGAAGCGCCACCCTGCTGCACCTTCCAAGGACAAAATTACCATGAAACTAATAGCTGCTAGCGAGCCCTCCACTGGGGCTACAGGCCAAAATGTCATTGAACTGGCAAACGACGCCGATCCGTTCCAGGTTTCGCTCGAGGGCGTGGACCGCATTGACCTGAACTTCCCCAAATTCACCGATGGCCGGGCCTTCAGCCAGGCCTTCCTGCTGCGTCGCCGGCTCGGTTTCCAGGGTGAAATCCGCGCCACCGGCGATGTGCTGGTCGACCAGCTGGCGCAAATGGAGCGCAGCGGCTTTGACGTGGCCGTGCTGCGCGCCGACCAGGACATGGGGATCGCCCAGCGCGTGCTGGCTGCCTACCCCGGCTACGGCGTGGGCAAGTACCAGGGCGATGCAATCGACATCCAGCCGCATTTTGTGACCGCGGCAACATCCTCTGCAACCTGAAAGTCGGACCATGGGTGCCATTTCCCTTTACGCCAAGGCGTCGCCAGACTTTGCCGAAAAACTCGCGCACAGCCTGGCCTTGCTGAAATCCTCCGCCGCGACCTATTCCCCGCTGACCCAGGCCTCCAGCCTGGGCGCTGAAGACATGGTGGTCACGCACCTGTTGCAGGAAGCCGGCATTGACTGCAGCATTTTTGTGCTGGACACCGGCATGCTGCACGCCGAAACCGTGGCGCTGATTGGCCGCATCGAAGAGCGCTACCAGCGCAAGGTCGACGTGTATCGCCCGGTCGAAAACGCCGCCTCGGCCTTCGTGCAAACGAACGGCCCGGATGCGATGTACAAAAGCCTGGAATTGCGCAAGGCCTGCTGCCACATCCGCAAGATGGAGCCGCTGGAGCGCGCCCTCGCCGGCAAAAACGGCTGGTTGACCGGCCTGCGCCGCGAGCAGTCCAGCGCCCGCGCTGAAGTGCACGACGTCGAGCAACAGGCCGAACGCGTGAAAATCAATCCGCTGGCCGACTGGACCTGGGGCGATGTATGGCACTGCATCGCGCTGAACGCCATTCCCTACAACCCGCTGCACGACCAATTCTTCCCCAGCATCGGCTGCGCCCCCTGCACCCGCGCCGTCACGCTCGGTGAAGACTTCCGCTCCGGCCGCTGGTGGTGGGAGCAGGAAAGCGCCAAGGAGTGCGGCCTGCATGTGGCGGCCGACGGCACCCATGAAGCCCAGGAGCCCGCTGCCTTTGAACCCCTGTCCAGCATCATTCCCATCCGGCAGGTCCCCACATGAACGCCCGCACCGAACCCTATATGCTCAGTAATCCACCCCATGTTCTTAGTAACGCCCACCTGGACGCACTGGAAGAGGAGGCCATCTTCATCCTGCGTGAAGTGGCCGCCGCTTTCGAGCGCCCCACCCTGCTGTTCTCGGGCGGCAAGGACTCGCTGGTCCTGCTTAAATGCGCCGAGAAGGCGTTTATCGACAAGGAGCGCGGCGGCAGCATTCCTTACCCGCTGCTCATGATCGATACCGGCCACAACTTCCATGAGGTGACCGACTTCAGGGACTATCGTGCCAAACAGCTGGGTGCCAACCTGGTGGTGCGCAGTGTCGAAGATTCGATGAAACGCGGCACGGTGCGCCTGGCACATCCGGGCGAGTCCCGCAACGTGCACCAGTCGGTGACGCTGCTGGAAGCCATTGACGAGTTCCGCTTTGACGCCCTGATCGGCGGCGCCCGGCGTGACGAAGAAAAAGCCCGCGCCAAGGAGCGAATTTTTTCGCACCGTGACGCCTTTGGCCAGTGGCAACCCAAGGCGCAGCGCCCCGAACTGTGGACGCTGTTCAACACCCGCCTGCAACCCGGCGAGCATTTCCGCGTGTTTCCGATCTCCAACTGGACCGAACTGGACGTGTGGCAGTACATCGAGCGCGAGAAGATCGAGCTGCCGTCGCTGTATTACGCCCACCAGCGCCAGGTGGTGGAGCGCAAGGGCCTGCTGGTGCCCGTGACCGAATTGACGCCACTGCGCGACGGTGAACAGGCCGAAGAAAGAACCGTGCGTTTTCGCACCGTGGGCGACATCACCTGCACCTGCCCGGTGGAAAGCCCGGCGGCCACAGCGGCCGAGATCGTGATTGAAACGCTGGCCGCCGATGTCAGCGAGCGCGGCGCCACCCGCATGGACGACAAAACCTCCGATGCCTCCATGGAAAAGCGGAAAAAAGAAGGATATTTCTGATGAGCACGCCCACTGTTGAAACCGTCAGCCTGACCACAGCTGCAACTGCCCAGGACACGCGTGCCGCCCTGCGTTTTGTCACCTGCGGCAGCGTCGATGATGGCAAGAGCACCCTGATTGGCCGCCTGCTGGTCGACAGCCGTGCCGTGCTGCAGGATCACCTGGCCGGCGTGCAGCGCGGCGGTGAGACTGACCTGGCCCTGCTGACCGATGGCCTGTCTGCCGAGCGCGAACAGGGCATCACCATTGACGTAGCCTACCGGTATTTCTCTACCGAGAGCCGCAAGTTCATCATTGCCGATGCCCCGGGCCACGAGCAATACACCCGCAACATGGTCACTGCGGCATCGAGCGCCGATGCCGCAGTGGTGCTGGTTGATGCCACCAAACTGACTTGGGAGGCGCCTTCGCCCGAGCTGCTGCCGCAAACCCGCCGCCATTCGCTGCTGGTCGATCTGCTGCGCGTGCCGTCCATCGTCTTTGCCATCAACAAGCTCGACGCGGTTGCCAACCCGGCCCTGGCCTTCGCCCATATCAGCGCGGCCTTGAGCCAGTTTGCCAAGGAGGCGCAGATTCCGGTCAAGGCCATCGTGCCGGTGTCGGCCCTGATTGGCTACAACGTGGTGGATGCCCACCCCGGCTGGTGCGATTACCAGGGCCCCAGCCTGCTGGAGATTCTGGAGCACCTGCCGGCCACACCGGCCGATACGTCGGAGGCTTTTGCGTTTCCGGTGCAGTGGGTGGAGAAGTTTTCATCCAGCGCGGACACCTCGCAGGGACGACGTATCTTCTGGGGTCGCATTGCCAGCGGTGCAGTACAACCGGGCCAGCAGATTACCGTGCTGCCGGGTGGGAAAAGCGCCACAGTGGCCCAAGTACTGGACCATACGCGCCAACCCAAGGCTGTATTGGCCGGGCACAGCGCCGGCATCATCCTGGACCGCGAACTGGACGTGTCACGCGGTGACTGGCTGCTGGCGGAGGGCGGATTCGAGCCACCGCTGGGCGTGCGCGAAATCACCGCGGAAGTTGCCTGGATGGACGACGAACCCCTGGTACCGGGCCGCATGTACTGGGCCTTGCAGGGCCACCGCTGGGTCAAGGCCAAAATCAAGCGTATCGTCCACCAGGTAAACATCAATACCCTGGAGACCCACGACGCAACACACCTGGACGCGAACGCCATCGGTGTCGTCGAGTTGGCCCTGCTGGAGCCGATTCCGGCACGGCCTTACCTGCAGTCCCGCATCCTCGGCTCGCTGGTACTGGTGGACACGGCGTCGCACAAAACATCCGGCGCCGCACTGGTTCTTTAAGCTGCCAAGGCCCTTTCAATTCACTGCTTCAACGCTGCTACTGGAAACCTCTTAAAATCAAGGGTTTCCACCGATCAGCCAATACAACATGACACACATCGTCTCCGAATCCTGCATCCGCTGCAAATACACCGACTGTGTTGACGTTTGCCCCGTGGACTGCTTCCGCGAAGGCCCCAACATGCTGGTGATTGATCCGGACGAGTGCATTGATTGCGCCGTGTGCATTCCGGAATGCCCCGTCAACGCCATCTATGCCGAGGAAGATGTGCCGGCCGACCAGCTGCAGTTCATCAAGCTCAATGCCGAACTGAGCCGCGCCGCAGGATGGAAAAGCATCACCAAGCGCAAGGACGCCCTGCCCGACGCGGAAGAGTGGAAAGACAAGACCGGAAAGCTGGACGAACTGGTGCGCTGAAACTCGCGCGCTGCCGGTCCCGCCCGAGCTATTTAGCCCGAGCTATTTAATAAGCAAGTCAAGAAAAAATGGAACCTCAACTGAATCAAGAAGTGATCAACACCGCAGCACAGCACGATGGGCCGATCGAAACCGATGCGGTCATTGTGGGCGCCGGTCCTGTCGGCCTTTTTCAGGTGTTCGAACTGGGCCTGTTGGAGATCAAGGCCCACGTGATCGATTCCCTCGCCTATCCCGGCGGGCAATGCATTGAGCTCTATCCCGACAAACCGATTTATGACATTCCTGCAGTGCCCATGTGCACAGGCAAAGAGCTGACCGACTCACTGCTCAAGCAGATCGAGCCGTTTGGCGCAACCTTTCACTTTGGACAGGAAGTCAGCGTTGTCGAAAAGCAGGAAGACGGCCGCTTTTTTGTCGAGACGTCCAAAGGCACCAAATTCCTGACCAAAACGATTTTTATTGCGGCCGGCGTGGGCGCTTTCCAGCCCAAGCTGCTGCGTGTCGACGGCCTCGATCAGTTTGACAATACCCAGCTGTTTTATCGCGTCAAAAACCCGGCTGACTTTGCCGGCAAGAATCTGGTGATTGTTGGCGGGGGTGATTCCGCGCTTGACTGGGCTTTGAACTTTGTGGCTGAAGGCCCCAACAAGGCTGAAAGCGTGATCCTGGTTCACCGCCGTGACGGGTTCAAGGCGGCGCCTGCCAGCGTGGCCAAAATGAAGGAACTCTGCGACGCGTACGAGATGCAGTTCATCGTCGGCCAGGTGACCGGCTACGATGAAAAAAATGGAAAAATGACCGGCGCCAAGGTAACGGGCGCCGATGGCGTGACCCGCGTCGTACCGCTAGATGTGCTGCTGGTATTTTTTGGCCTGAGCCCCAAGCTGGGACCCATTGCCCACTGGGGGCTGGATATCGAGCGCAAGCAGCTCATGGTGGACACTGAAAAGTTTTCAACCAACATTCCTGGCATCTTTGCCGTGGGTGACATCAACACCTACCCCGGCAAGAAAAAACTGATTCTCAGCGGATTTCACGAATGTGCCCTGGCCGCATTCGGTGCCGCTCCCTTTATTTTCCCGGACAAGAAAATCCATCTGCAATACACAACCACCAGTCCCAAGCTGCACAAGGTGCTGGGTGTCGAATCGCCGGTGTTTGACTGAATCCCCTGGTAGATGCCTCCGAAAAAAAGCCCGCCGCGTGCGGGCTTTTTTGTGCCTGTGGATGGTTGCGCGGGACCTGCCTGTCACCGCCCATCGAATTGGCTTATCAGTTGACCCATCCATCACCTTCCGTCGTTTAGCCTGTTGTTTAGCCCCTCCGTGGGGTCATCATCTAGAATCAAAAACCGCATTGATCGTGCATCCGCTGGGAATGTCGCTGCCTGCCGCAGTGGCGCGCAGCGACTGAGAAAGATCCTTTGAACCCGATTGAAGTCATCCTCGCGCAGGGAAGCATGTGTCCAGCTGCCCCCTCGCGGCGCCCAACATGCCGACCGGTCATGGACGAGCGGAACTGTTGATCGCCACCATGTCGACGTCACGCCCATCATCTCCATCACCCCAGTCCTCCAGCGCAGGCAATACCGCGCTCACGCCACTGGCGGCGAATGAACGCCTGTTCGGCTGGCGCGATCATGCCGCACTCTGGCTCAGCCTCGGCGTCGGCCTGCTCGTCATGCAGGTTGGTGCCTACCTCGTGCCCGCACTGGGCGCCAAGGCAGCCCTTGGGGTCATTGTCTGCGGCTCGGTCATCGGCGCGGGTTTGTTGGCCTGGACCGCCAGAATCGGCTGTGACAGCGGCCTCTCAAGCGCCGGCCTGATGCATGCCACTTACGGAAGCAGTTTCGCGCGCCTGCCTGTGCTGCTGAATATCGTGCAACTCATCGGCTGGACCACTTTCGAGCTCGTCATCATGCGCGACGGCACGGTGGCTATCGCACGCCAGTCCGGCGGTTTTTCCGGCACCTTCTGGCCCATCCTGGCCACCGTGCTCTGGGGCGGCATACTGCTGGCCCTGCTGTCGGGCTCCATGGTGAAACTGGTGCGCAAATTCATAGGCCGCTACGGTCTGCCGCTGGTGATCGCCTCCTTGTTGTGGCTGACCTGGCAGTTTCTTGCCAAGGCAAACCATCAGGGCATCGCCGCGCTGTGGAATCGCCCCGGCGAAGGCGGCATGAGCACACTGCAAGCGCTCGATCTGGTGATCGCCATGCCGGTCTCATGGTTGCCCCTGGTCGCAGACTTTGCGCGCCACGGGCGTGACGGCAAAAGCGCCCTGCGCGGCACCTGGCTGGGCTATGCCATTGCCAATACCTGGTGCTATGCGCTGGGCGTGCTGGTGGCCCTGACGACACCCGGCACCGACCTGGTGGCGGCCCTGCTGCTGGCGCAAGGCGGCCTGCTTGCGCTGGGGCTGATTCTGATCGACGAAGTGGACAACGCCTACGGCGATGTTTACTCAGGCTCGGTCGCAGGCCACAGCCTCAAGCCCAACTGGAGCGTGCGGGCTTGGGGCATGGTGCTGGCTCTGCTGTGCACGGTGCTGGCCCTGGTGCTGCCCATGCACAGCCTGGAGCCGTTTTTGCTGATGCTCAGTTCAGTGTTTGTACCGCTGTACGGCGTCATTCTGGCGAGGCTGGCCGGGCATCCCGACGTGGCGCTGCTCGTTACAAAGCGCAAGGTCAACACCAGCGCCGTTCTGATCTGGCTGCTGGGTATTGCCTGCTACCACCTCTGCGCGCAACTGGTGCCCAGCTGGGGCGCCGCCCTGCCCACGCTGGTGCTGACGTTTGCGCTGGCGAGCCTCACCCGTGTGAGCCGGCCACGGGTTGGCGCAGAGGCCTGAGCCGCATGGCTTGGGGTGCGTAGCCATGGTTGAGGGGCCCGCTGCCGGCACCGGTGCGCACAGCGGCACCCGCTTCCAACGCCCCGCGCACATAGGCCCGCGCCAGCTGTACCGCGTCCAGCAACGTGGCCCCCAGCGCCAGATGCGCGGCAATCGCGGACGATAGCGTGCAGCCCGTGCCATGCGTGTTGCGGCTATGAATGCGCGGGGCACGCATCCAGTGCAGCTCCCCGCTGCTGGTAACCAATAAATCACTCACCACCTCGCCGGCCAGATGCCCTCCCTTGAGCAAAACGGCCTGCGCACCCTTTGCCAACAACTCCTGTGCTGCGATCTGCATTGCGTGTTCGCTGTCCAGCGGCCGCCCAACCAGCAACGACGCCTCGTCCAGATTTGGTGTGACCACGGCGGCACGCCAAAACAGCTCACTCACGAGCACCGTAATAGCCGGGTTGTCGATCAGCATGGCCCCGCTGGTCGCGACCATCACAGGGTCCAGCACCACGTTTTTGAGCCCATGGCGATCGATTGCCTGCGCCACGGTTAGCACAATATCCGGGGCATGCAACATGCCAATCTTGACCGCGTCCACACCCACGTCCTCGACCACTGCATCAATCTGGTCGCGCAGCATTGCTGGTGGAACGCCGTGAATAGCCCTGACGCCAAGGGTGTTTTGAGCGGTCAGCGCGGTGATCGCCGTCATGCCGTAGCACCCCAGCGCGGCAAAGGTTTTCAAATCCGCCTGAATGCCGGCGCCGCCACTGCTGTCAGAACCCGCAATCGAAAGTACGCGCGGGTATTCAAATTCAAAAGCTTGATTCATATTCCTGATTCCGGTCCTTTTTTACGCTTGCCGCCGGCCCACTGTATCCGGGAGGGCTGACTCCACTGAAGTGTATTGCGCTGACCAGGGCAGTGGGACGCCAGGGAAACGGGGAACAAAGTTGCGAATACTCAGTCTAAATCTCGTCACTTGGCGTTTCCAGTGACAGGAGGTGTAATCATGAAGCAACCGAAGCATTGGCAAGATCCCCTCAATGCCCTTATCGGGGTATGGGTCATTCTTTCCCCTTGGGCTCTGGGATTTCAGGACATCCAAATGGCTATGGCGAACGCAGTCGTCATCGGGGTGGCCCTGCTGGCCGCAGGGCTGGGAGCAACCTTCGTTCCGCGCGCTTGGGAAGAGTGGACCGAAGGCGCAATCGGGCTGTGGCTGATGGCGTCTCCTTGGGCGCTCGGGTTCAGCATGCATCGCAATGCCATGCTGAGTGCACTGATCGCTGGGATTGCGGTCGTCGCGCTTGCCCTATGGACGCTGTTGACCGACGAAGACTACAACGGCTGGTGGCGCGACCGGACAGCGCACTGACCCGCTCGCAGCCTCGTGCGGTCGACGAGCCGCGGCATGTTGTGGCACCCGTTTAAGCCGGGTGCGGGCTGAGTTTTGCATTGAGCCGATAAACCCGTGCTGCTGCACGGGATATCGGATATTGGCCGTTCCGGAAAGCATGTCAGCCCGCTTCCATTGCCCTCCTGCAGCCGCAGAACTCGCTCCACCCTACACTGGGGGTTGATGAAAAAACTCCTTGCCTGCGTCCAACCTTTCGCCACCGAAGCTCTTCACCACCTGCGCCACCCTACCCGGCGCGCAGTGGCCTTGTCGTTGGCTGCACTGCCGGTGCTGTTGCTGCTGTATGCGCTGATCCTGATTCCTTTCACCCCGAGCATCAAAGACGTCAGGAAAGCCAAATCGCAGCAGCCTGCGGTGGTTATGTCCGTCGACGGCAAGGAACTGGCCCTGTTCAAGCGCGCCAATCGCGACTGGGTCAAGCTCGCCGACATTTCACCCAACGTAGTTGCGGCACTGATTGCAACCGAGGACCACCGTTTTTATGAGCACCACGGGGTGGACCTCAGGCGAACGGCTTCCTCGGTTTTTCATACATTTACCGGCGATCTGCAGGGCGGCTCGACCATCACGCAGCAGCTCGCGCGTAACCTGTACCCCGAGGAGGTGGGCCGCGCGCGGAGTTTGACGCGCAAGTTCAAGGAAATCATCACGGCACTAAAAATCGAGGCTGTGTACACCAAGCAGGAGATCCTGGAGACCTACCTGAACACGGTGCCATTCCTTTACAACGCCTACGGCATTGAAATGGCTGCGCGCACCTACTTCGACAAGTCGGCTGAAGCGCTGGATGTACTGGAAAGCGCCACGCTGATCGGCATGTTGAAGGGCACCAGCTACTACAACCCGGTGTTGAACCCGGAACGTGCCGTGCAGCGACGCAACATCGTTCTTGGCCAGATGACCAAACACCAGAAGCTGGACGAAAAAAAGCTGGAGGGGCTGAAGAAAAGGCCGCTGAAGATCGATTTCGAGCGGCAGACCGAGCCGGTGGGCATGGCGCCCCATGTTGCCCAGCACCTGCGCAAATGGCTGATCGAATGGGCCGATCGCAACGACTACAACATTTACGCCGATGGCCTGGTGGTACGCACCACCATCGACTCGCGGCTGCAGAAGCTGGCCAGCCAGGCCGTGGCACGCCAAGCCGACAGCCTGCAGGCCTCGGCCAACGCCGAGTGGGGGCCTCGGGCATGGGGTACCAAAAAAGAGCTGGTACGCGCCCTCGTGCGGGACACGCGCGACTACAAAGCTGCACGTGAATCAGGCCAAAGCGACGAGCAGGCGCTCAAACAGGTGCAGGCCGATGCGGCCACGATGCGGGCATTGCGCGAAGACAAGACCCGCCTGCAGGCCGGCCTTGTGGCCATGGACCCCAGAAACGGGCATGTGATGGCCTGGGTCGGCAGCCGTGACTTTGCACAGGACCAGTTCGACCATGTGCAACAGGCGCGCAGGCAGCCCGGCTCCACCTTCAAGCCTTTTGTTTACGCTGCGGCCTTCGAGCAGGGCGCGCTGGCGACCGATGGTTTTGTGGATCAGGCGGTGGAGATCCCGCTGGGCGGCGGCGCCGTCTGGCGGCCCACCGACGCCGGTGCACCCAGCGGATTGACGATGACCCTGCGCGACGGGCTGGTGTATTCCAAGAACACCATCACGGCCCAGGTCATGCAGACGGTAGGGCCCGCGAAGGTAGCCAAACTGGCCCATGCCATGGGCGTACGCCAAAGCAGGCTGGAGCAAGTGCCTTCGCTCGCATTGGGAAGCAGCCCTGTCACCTTGAAGGAAATGGTCTCGGCCTACAGCACCATCGCCAACAACGGCAACTACATTGAGCCGATTCTGGTCACCGCTGTTGAAGACCGCCATGGGAAGGTGCTTGAAGCGTTTCAGGCCCAACCGCAGGAGCAGGCCATGTCGCTGGCCCATGCGCAAACGCTGGTCGATGTGATGCGTGGCGTCATTGACAAGGGCACAGGTGCCGCCATCCGGAGTCGATTCGGCATTCAGGCCGACGTGGCAGGCAAGACAGGCACGACCCAGGACAACACCGATGGCTGGTTCATCCTGATGCACCCGCAGCTGGTGGCTGGGGCCTGGGTCGGCTTCAACGATAACCGGGTGACAATGGGCGACTACTGGGGACCAGGCGCACGCAGCGCACTACCCATCGTCGGCGACTTCTTTGCGCTGTCGCTACGCAGCCGGGTGATTGACCAGCAGGCACGATTTTCCGCGCCGCAAACTGGTGGCATGGCAAGTCAGGTCAATGACTGGTTCAGCGGCCTGTTCCCCGCCAGCCCGGCGCCGCAACCAGCACCCGTCCCCGACGCCGAGGTCATTTTGGCACCCGAACCAGCCCCGCCGCCAACGCCGCCCACACCGTCTCCACCCGCTGCGCCGTCAGTCCTTGTATTGCCGAACGCGCCTTCGCAAGCAGGGCCGCCGCCCGGCGCCACGGATCCGCGGTTCGTGTTCATCCCCTCCCGACCGGTCGCCCCGCCCGATCGCGGCGGAGTCCCTATCCTGCGTGAATCCACGGTACCGGAAAACGCCGGCACCGGGCAGTAAGCTCTCAATCCCCTGGCAGGTACGTGGGTCAGCGCTGCCTACGCTGCCTACAATCGACCGGCACAGACGTCAGGCTCCAGCCCGTACTGAACTGGCACACCCGATCAGCCTGACTTCATCCATCCATGACCACCGGTTCCGCCACCCTCTCCGCGGCTACGCGACGTTCCGTCCTGCTGCTGTCTTTTGCCACCTTCGCCAGCATGGCGGCACAGCGTATTTGCGACGCGATGCTCCCCGAGCTTTCACGTACTTTTTCCGTGAGCCTGGCGCAGGCGGCGCAGGTGGTGTCGGTGTTTGCGGTGGTGTACGGCCTGGCACAGCTGTTTTATGGCCCGCTGGGCGACCGGCGGAGCAAGTTCGGCATCGTCACTTTTGCCACGCTGTCGTGTTGCGCTGGCAGCCTCATGTCGGCTTTTGCTGTCAGCCTGGACATGCTGGTGCTGGCGCGTGTCATGGTGGCGCTGGGCGCGGCGGCCATTATTCCGCTGTCCATGGCATGGATCGGCGACACCGTCGCCTACGAGCTGCGCCAGGAAACGCTGGCACGCGTCGGCCTGGGCACCACGCTGGGTATTGTGTGTGGCCAGCTGGTGGGCGGCTTGTTGAGCGATACGCTGGGCTGGCGCTGGGCGTTCGGACTCATGACGTTGCTGTTCGGCGTGGTGGGATCGCTTCTCTTCATCGACCGGCGCCGCCAGCAGGCCGAACGCCTGCCAACCACCAACACCGAACCCGTCGTGCGGCCCGGTTTTGTGGCGCAGGCCCTGATCATCATCACCGGACCGTGGTCGCGCATCGTGCTCGGGGTCGCTTTTGTCGAAGGCGCGGCAGGCTTCGGCGTGCTGGCCATCTGGGCGTCGCATCTGCACCAGGCGCTGGGCCTGTCGCTGTCGGCAGCTGGTGCCATTGTGGCGCTGTTCGGCCTGGGCGGCATGCTTTACATGGTGGTGGCGCGCCAGTTGATTCGGCGCTTGGGTGAACAGGGTTTGACCCTGCTGGGGGGCAGCCTGATGGGGCTGTCTGCGCTAGTGCTGGGCTTCACGCCGCACTGGTTACTCAGCCTTCCGGCATGCCTGCTGGCCGGTTTTGGCTTCTTCATGTTCCACAACACCATGCAGACCAATGCCACGCAGATGGCGCCTAAGGCACGCGGCACAGGCGTGTCCCTGTTCGCCTCGGCACTGTTCATGGGCCAGTCGGTGGGCGTGCTGCTGGCCGCCGGCCTGGTGGACCGCATCGGCTCCGGCGCCGTGATTGCGCTCGGAGGCGGCGTGTTGGTGAGCATTGGTATTTTCTTCGCGCGGGCATTGCGCCGGCGTGAGGAGTTGATGCGCCTGCAGTGAGTGCTGGAGGACATTCGCTGCGCCACTTGGGATAGATTGGTATGCCCGTTTTTTTAACGCAAAATCCAAATCCTGTTGCCCCCGTCACCTCGGCTTGAGCGCGGGAAATGGCAGCAACGTCATTACTCGCCATGCGCCTGGCCTGGCCAGAAAAACAAGGGCCCGCACTTTCCGTGCGGGCCATTGTTTTATATTGGCTCCCACACAGGAATAGCTGAAATTACACTGAGACTCATAATCCCTGCAGGCAATTAACAAGGACTAGCGGTATGGACATCCTCCTTAAGCCTCGAAACCTCAGCGCTGGCTTGCTGATCGCCGCAGTCAGTCTATTTTCTGCTTCCAGTATTGCATCGCCGCCGTCCACCATCGACGAAAGACAGATCTTCGCCTCGCAACTTTCGATAGCGCAGCAAGATGACTGGGGGGGAGCTGTGCTGGACGACGCCACAGCCGTGGCGGTGGCGCCGGATACCACCGGGGCTCCCGCTGCGCTGCCAGCAGCCGATGAGCCACGCGCGCCTGCAGACGAAGTACCTGTTGCAGCAGAACCCGTACCCGCGCAGCCTGCCGTGCTCAATCAAAAAACCACACGCTTTCGCACGGCAGCGCTGATGGCCGCCAGCATCGGCGGAACGCTGGCCTACGGGCGGGCCAAGTGGTGGCAAGACGGGTTCGCCGGTGGCTTCAAGACCGTCAATGAAGGCTGGTTCGGCCAGGACACGAACTATGGAGGCGCCGACAAGCTCGGCCATGCCATGTTTGCCTACACCGGTACCCGGTTGTTGACGCGGGCCTTCGAATGGGCGGGAAACGATTCAGCAACCGCCCTGAAGCTGGGCCTATGGACATCGGTAGGCACCTTGATGGGGGTTGAGCTGATCGACGGCTTTTCCAAAAAATGGCGCTTCTCAAAAGAAGATGCCGTGGCTAATCTTGCAGGCGGCGCACTGGCCTATCTGATGGAGCGGAACCCCGAGCTGGACGCGCTGATCGACCTGCGACTTCAATACAGCTCGCCGTCAGGAGGACACAAATTCGATCCGTTTGGCGACTACTCCAGCCAGCGCTACCTGCTGGTGCTCAAGGCCAGCGGCGTGCCGGCATTCAAGCAGCACCCGCTTCTCAAGTACCTTGAGATTAACCTCGGCTACGGAGCGCGCAACTTCGACACGAACTCGCGTGCGCTGATGCCACCGACCCGCCACGCCTACTTCGGCATATCACTCAATCTGTCGGAACTGCTGCGCAACACGGTTTACAAGGGCAACGCCAGTCCCTCGCGTACCCAGCGCGTGACCGAGACCTTCTTCGAGTTCATGCAAATCCCGGCTGCCACGATGCAGGCCGATCACGTCATCCGTTGATTGGGTGATGGAGTTCTCGAACTTTACGTTGGTACGGCTGGCAAGGAGCAGGTCAAGCGATACTGACGCCAATGAGGCGGACTTTTTCGCGCAGGTAAGCCCGATCGCGAGAAGTTCAAAATCAGGACAGATCAAAGCATTACCTGATTAGCTGAAGAACCTGATCAAGCACGTCGAACGGGTCATGAAGACCCGTCGATCAGTGGGTGCCGGCACAGACGCCTGCATCAGTTTTTCAATTCGCCAAAAAGAAAGCCTGCTATCTATTGAATAGCAGGCCTTCCAATACCCATGAGGGTTGTATTTGGCTCCTCAACCTGGGCTCGAACCAGGGACCTACGGATTAACAGTCCGGCGCTCTACCAACTGAGCTATTGAGGAATGCAGCCTTAGATTATAGCGTTATTTTTCTCCGATTTTCCGTCTCTCGCTTTGCTTATCAACACACCTCATCAGCAAGGCAACGACGCGACAGTTTTTTCCGGAAAAAAGAAATTTCCGATCTTTTAACAGGACACATTTTGCTATTAACTTAATAGCAAAAACATCAAGCCCTGCCAATCCACCGCGCCCACTCAAAGCTGCCAGCTCAGCTACCATCTGTGGATGTCTCTCCTGAAACATTTTTAAAGCTCTGATGTTGCCAAGATTTTGAGCCATGGGAAAACTGCCGCGCCCCGTACCCTGGCTTGCCGCCGGGGAGAATTTTCCTCCGCTGGAATTCGCTTGGGGGCGTCACGACCCTGCCCCCGGTCTGTTAGCCGCTGGCGCGGCGCTTGATGTGCCAACGTTGATTCAAGCTTATTCGCGCGGAATTTTCCCCTGGTTTAGTCTGGGCCAGCCGGTGCTCTGGTGGAGCCCAGACCCTCGGATGGTGCTGCATACCGAAAAATTCAAGCTGCATAGATCCCTGCGCAAAAGCCTGATTCATTTTCTGGACGATCCGGAATGCGAAATAAAGTTTGACAGTGCCTTTGAGCATGTCATCAAAGCCTGCGCCAGCCAACCCCGTGCGGGCCAGCCGGGCACCTGGATTGTTCCGGATATGGTGCAAGCCTACAGCAGCCTGCATCGGGCCGGGTATGCCCACAGTGTAGAAACATGGGTGCGCGGCAAGCTGGTAGGAGGTCTGTATTGCGTGAAATTGGGACGAATGGTATTTGGCGAATCCATGTTCGCCCATCAGACCGACGCCTCCAAGATTGCATTGGCTGCGCTTGTGGGTTTTTGCCGTGCCCACCAGATCGCCATGATTGACTGCCAGCAAAACACCCGCCATTTGGCCTCGCTCGGCGCGGCTGAAATTGATCGCGCGGACTTCGTGAGGCATCTGGCTCAAAACGTGGAGAAAACCACTCCCCCCTGGCAATTTGAACCCGTATACTGGAAACAGATACTGACGGCTGAAAAGCCGACGCTACCGTGACGCACCTCAAAGATCTGCCTCTGCAAACCTTGCAGTTTTATGCAACAGCGCCCTATCCCTGCAGCTATCTGCCGGGGAAGCAGGCCCGCTCTCAGGTTGCCACGCCCAGTCACCTGATCCACAACGACGCCTACTCGGAGCTTGTGACCAACGGGTTTCGGCGTAGTGGCATGTTCACCTATCGCCCTTATTGCGACGGATGCCAAGCCTGCGTTCCACTTCGTGTACCGGTCAAGAGCTTTAAGGCAGATCGCAGCCAGCGTCGCGCGTGGAGCCGCCATCAAGGAATGCAGGCTCGCGTGCTCAAACTGTGTTTCATGCCGGAGCACTACCAGCTCTATCTGCGCTATCAGAACGGCAGGCATGCAGGCGGGGGAATGGACCATGACAGCATCGATCAGTACACGCAATTCCTGCTGCAAAGCCGCGTGAATTCGCGGCTCGTGGAGTTTCGGGAAAGTCTGCCCAATGGTGAGGCAGGCGCACTGAAGATGGTCTCAATTCTTGACGTGCTGGAAGACGGCATCTCGGCGGTTTATACGTTTTATGAACCGGACACCCGAGCCAGCTACGGCAATTACAGCGTACTTTGGCAAATAGAGCAGGCCAGGAGACTGGAGCTGCCTTACGTATATTTGGGCTACTGGATAGCTCAAAGTCCAAAGATGAACTACAAGGCCGGATTCAAGCCGCACGAAATACTCGTGAATGGTCAGTGGACTCCCTCTGATGCGGCTACCCGGCGACCTAAAACGGACTGACCTGGCCAAAGGAAATACAACCGGACACCAGCAAACAAAATCAGCAGATGCATTGTGATTTCATAGCGTAAAATTTAATGCGTATAGTCTGCACATGAAAAAGTCCGACGCCACCCTCGCCGCAACCCCGACCGTTCAGGTCATCGAACGCATGTTCAATCTGCTGGAAATTCTCGCCAATCGCGAAGAGGCGGTGTCCCTCAAGGAGATCAGCGAAAAATCCGGACTTCACCCCTCCACCGCCCACCGCATACTGAACGACCTGGCCACTGGACGTTTTGTCGACCGCCCCTCGGCGGGCAACTATCGGCTGGGCATGCGCCTCCTGGAGCTCGGGAATCTCGTCAAGGCGCGATTGAATGTCCGCGACGCAGCCCTTACGCCGATGCGCGAATTGCACAAGCTCACTCAGCAGCCCGTTAACCTCAGCATGCGGCAAGGTGATGAAATTGTGTATGTGGAGCGTGCTTACAGCGAACGATCCGGGATGCAGGTGGTGCGGGCCATCGGTGGGCGGGCACCGCTGCATTTAACCTCGGTGGGTAAGCTGTTTCTGGCTTTTGACGATCCCCAACGACTGCGCACCTATGCCACTCGCACCGGCCTGTCGGGACAGACCCGAAACAGCATCACGCAGTTATCGGTACTGGAACGCGAACTCGCCAAAGCGCGGCAATACGGCATCGCGCGCGACAATGAAGAGTTGGAATTGGGTGTGCGTTGCATGGCCGCCGGCATCTACGACGATCAGAACCAATTGGTGGCAGGTCTTTCCATTTCGGCGCCCGCCGACAGGCTCGATGAGCACTGGCTACCCAAACTGCAGGCGACTGCCAACGAAATTTCAGCCGCACTGGGCTACAAACCCAAGTAAAAAGGAAGCGAGCCACCTTGGCTCTGCGTCGAGTCGCGATGAAAGTCGCGATGAAAATAGTGCGGGCTACCCGCACGAAACATCAACCGCCAATCTGGCTGGCTGAAGCGCTGATGTCTATCTTGTTGTCGGTCAAAGGGGTTGACTCTACCCAACGGCGCACGCGCTCGGCATCACCCAGGCGGCTGAGCTTGCCGGCGGAATCGAGAAACACCATGATGAGCTTGCGGCCGGCGATTTTGGTCTGCATCACGAGGCACTGACCAGCTTCAGAGATGTAGCCAGTTTTCTGCAGACCGATATCCCAGTCCGGATTCTTCACCAGGCGGTTCGTGTTGTTGTATTGCAGCGTGCGCTTGCCAACAGCCACCTGATAGCCAGTGGACGTGGACAATTCGCGAAGCACCGGATCTCCATGCGCGGCATTGACCAGTGTGGCCAAATCTTGCGCACTGGACTGGTTGCGGCTGGAAAGGCCCGTTGGTTCGACATAGCTGGTGTCATTCATGCCCAGCATTTTTGCCTTGGCGTTCATCAGGTTGACGAACGTGGGCATGCCGCCGGGGTAGGTGCGACCCAAGGCATGCGCCGCACGATTTTCGCTCGACATCAGGGCCAGATGCAACAACTCTCCACGAGTCAGCGTAGTGCCAACCCTGAGTCGCGAACTGCTGCCTTTTTCGGTGTCGACGTCATCCTGCGTCACCGTGATCATCTCGTCCATGGGCAGCTTGGCACCGCTGATGATGACACCGGTCATCAATTTGGTGAGCGACGCGATCGGCAAAACGGCGTGGTCATTTTTGCTGAACAGCACTTCACGCGTATCCTGGTCAATGACCAGCGCCACGCTCGACTTCAACTCCAGTGGATCCAGAGCCCCATGCAGGCCAGCCATCTGACCGAAAGAAGGTTTCGCGGGAATAGCCGCACGAACAATGGTTCTACCTTTTGTGCCCGCTGTAAACCGGGCACTCTTGCGGGCTGTGACAGCTTTTTTGGTAACAGTTATCTTCGCGGCGCGCTGCTTTTTTACAATTTCGGTCTTGTCAGTTGCCGCATTGGACACCGGCATTGCAAGTCCAGCAAACAAAGCCAGGAATCCAACGATTTTTAATGCGCGATTGAAAATCTGATGAGACATGGTGAATTTTGCCTGCCGTGGATTGCAATGTAAGTAATGGATGCAGTGTATACAAATAGAAAAAGTCACGCAATATCAAAAACTTGCGCGACTTTCCTAAAAACTCATCAGTTTCGGGAGGAATTCGATATCCCAGATCGAAATTCTCGCTAGAACATTAATCTAAGTCATTGAATTTAAACATTATTTAAAGCAGACGACGGAAGATCAACCCTGTGCAGCAACGCGGTCAGCCTTGCTCTGAAGCTTGTTCAACGCGCTAAGGTAGGCTTTTGCCGACGCCACCACGATATCCGGGTCCGCCCCAACGCCATTCACCACGCGTCCGTTATTTTGTAACCGCACGGTGACTTCACCCTGGCTCTCGGTGGATCCGCTGATGGCGTTCACCGAATACAGCACCATCTCCGCTCCGCTCTTCACATGCGTTTCGATGGCCTTGAGCGAAGCATCCACCGGGCCATTACCATCCGATTCGCCTCGAATTTCCTTGCCGGCCACGGTGAACACAACGACCGCATGCGGCCGTTCACCGGTTTCGCTGTGCTGTGCCAAGGATACGAACCCATACTGCTCCTGGTCATGATGAGTGATGCTTTCGTCACTGACCAGCGCCAGGATGTCTTCGTCGAATATCTCGCTTTTCCGGTCGGCCAGTTCCTTGAATCTGGCAAATGCCGTATTGATGTCGGCCTCGCTTTCCAGCGCCACACCGAGGTCCTGCAAGCGTTGCTTGAAGGCATTGCGGCCGCTGAGCTTGCCCAGTACCATTTTGCTGGCACTCCAGCCCACATCTTCGGCACGCATGATCTCGTACGTCTCGCGCGCCTTCAGCATGCCGTCCTGGTGAATACCCGACGCGTGTGCGAATGCGTTGGCACCCACCACGGCCTTGTTGGGCTGCACCACGAAACCGGTGGTCTGGCTGACCATGCGGCTGGCCGCCACGATATGCAACGGATCAATGTTCATCTCAAGATTGAAATAGTCCTTGCGTGTTTTCACGGCCATGACAATTTCTTCAAGTGAGCAGTTGCCGGCGCGCTCACCGAGCCCGTTGATTGTGCATTCCACTTGCCGCGCGCCGCCGATCATCACGCCCGCCAGTGAATTGGCAACCGCCATGCCCAGGTCATTGTGGCAATGAACGGACCAGATAGCCTTGTCACTGTTGGGGACGCGTTCGCGCAACGTTTTGATGAAGTGGCCGTAAAGCTCAGGCACCGCATAACCCACCGTGTCTGGCACATTGATCGTCGTGGCGCCCTCGTCAATCACAGCCTCAAGCACGCGGCACAGGTAGTCAACGTCGCTGCGATAGCCGTCCTCGGGACTGAACTCGACATCCGCCACCAGATTGCGGGCAAAACGCACCGAGAGCCTGGCCTGTTCCAGCACCTGCTCCGGCGTCATGCGCAGCTTCTTTTCCATGTGCAGCGCACTGGTAGCGATGAAGGTATGAATACGGGCGTTGTTGGCGCCTTTGAGTGCTTCAGCGGCGCGAGAAATATCACGGTCATTGGCGCGCGACAACGAGCAAATGGTGGAATCCCTGATCGTATTCGCGATCGCCTGCACGGCCTCAAAATCGCCGTTGGAGCTTGCTGCAAATCCGGCCTCGATAACGTCCACTTTCAGACGCTCCAGCTGGCGCGCAATGCGCAGTTTTTCATCTTTCGTCATGGACGCGCCGGGCGACTGCTCGCCATCGCGTAAGGTGGTATCAAAAATGATCAGTTTGTCGGTCATGGCAAGCTCCTGGTGGGCTGGTCGCTGTACTGTAGGTCTCAATGTGCAATGGTAGCCGTAGCGGCGCCCTGTCCGGCCCTGCTGCGCTGCAGGCCCGAGACGATCGCCTTGAGCGACGCCGAAACGATATTGCCGTCCATGCCAATGCCAAAGAGCGTCTGGTCGTTGATGCGCAGTTCCAGGTAAGCCACGGCCTGCGCGCTGGCACCGGAGCCGATGGCGTGCTCGTGGTAATCGAGAACGCGAACCGCATGGCCAGTCGCCGCATTGAGGCCCGCGACAAAGGCATCAATCGGGCCAGTGCCCTTGCCTTCAACCTGATGGTTGCGCCCGGCGATTCGTACATGGGCCTTGATGTTGAACGACTTGCCATCAGCGTTGCCCGTTTCCTCAATCACGAGATGCTGAGGCGCGGCGACAGTCTGGACGCCATATTCTTTTTCAAGCAACGCAAAAATATCTTGCGCTGTCAGTTCCTTGCCTGTGGCATCCATCACGCCCTGCACCACCTGACTGAATTCGATCTGCAGGCGGCGCGGAAGCTCCAGGCCGAACTCGCTTTCGAGCAGGTAGGCAATACCGCCCTTGCCCGACTGGCTGTTGACGCGAATCACCGCTTCATAGCTGCGGCCGAGGTCCTTCGGGTCGATGGGCAGGTAGGGCATGTCCCAGATATCGCCCTCCTTGCGCGCGGCGAACGCTTTTTTGATCGCATCCTGGTGCGAACCCGAAAACGACGTGTAAACCAGGTCACCCGCATAAGGATGACGCGGATGCACGGGCAACTGGTTGCAGTATTCCACCGTCCGGCGTATCTCGTCGATTTCCGAGAAATCGAGGCCCGGCGACACACCCTGGGTGTAAAGGTTGAGCGCAACGTTGACGAGGTCAAGGTTGCCCGTGCGTTCACCGTTGCCGAAAAGACAACCTTCGATGCGATCGGCGCCGGCCATCAGGGCAAATTCCCCGGCCGCTGTGCCCGTTCCCCTGTCGTTGTGCGGATGAACGGACAAAACAATGGCATCGCGCCGCGCCAGGTGCCGATGCATCCACTCCATCATGTCGGCAAAGATGTTGGGAGTGGAGTGCTCAACCGTCGACGGCAGGTTGATGATGCACTTGTGTCCGGGCGTGGGCTGCCATACCTCGGTCACCGCATCGACGACACGCCTGGAAAACTCAAGCTCGGTTCCCGACCACATTTCAGGCGAATACTGGAACGTCCAGTGCGTGCCGGTCTGCTCGGCAGCCAATTGCATGAAGAGGCGCGCGTTGTCCGTCGCGAGCTTGACAATTTGGTCCTCATCCATGCCCAGTACGACACGGCGCATGACTGGAGCAGTGGCATTGTAGAGATGGACGATTGCTTTCTTGGTGCCTTTGAGCGCCTCGAACGTGCGGCGAATCAGCGGCTCCCGGGCCTGTGTAAGCACCTGGATGGTGACATCGTCAGGGATCAGCTTGTCGTCGATCAGGTGGCGAAGAAAGTCGAATTCAATTTGCGAGGCTGAGGGAAAACCGACTTCAATTTCCTTGAAGCCGATCTTCACCAAGGTCTCGAACATCTTGAGTTTGCGCGGAATGTCCATCGGCTCGATAAGCGCCTGATTGCCGTCGCGCAGGTCGACGCTGCACCAGATCGGCGCGCGTGTCAGCACCGCGTCGGGCCAGGTCCGGTCGGCCAGGCGAATGGGGGGAAAGGACTTGTATTTGCTCGAAGGTGTTTTCAACATGTTCATCTCGTCAACTTTGAAGATTTCAAAAACCAGCAACCCAAAGAAAAACGGCCCGTTGCTGTTGCAAACGGGCCGTTGAATTGGGTGTACGCGTGCGCGCTACCGTCTCCGCCCGTTGGCAGATAGCAATAGTGCAAGCGAAATTTGTTTCATGAAATTAATATACCACACTTTATTTGTGAAGACCGCGCTCGTCAGGCTCATCCGTGGACGTCGAGATCACGCTGGTCTGCAGACCCTTGGCCCTGCGCCAGCCATACAAGACGTAACCGGACAACCCATAAATCACAAACAGCGCAAACATCACGGTGGGAGGATGAATGTTGATTACCGCGATTCCCAGCGCGATCAGCACAATGACGGCAAATGGCACACTGCGCTTCAGGCTGAGATCCTTAAAGCTGTAAAACGGAACATTGGTCACCATCGTCAAACCGGCGTAAAGCGTCAGGCCAAAGGTAATCCAGCGAACCTCCAGCCCATCGACTCCCGCGTCGGTCATCAGCCAGATAAAGCCAGCCACAAGCGCCGCGGCGGCCGGCGACGGGAGGCCCTGAAAAAATCGCTTGTCAACCACGGCGGTGTTGACGTTGAAGCGAGCCAGACGTAACGCCGCGCAGGCACAGTACACAAAAGCACCTATCCAGCCCCAGCGTCCAAGGCTGGTAAGCGCCCATACATAGGCGATCAATGCCGGTGCCGCGCCAAAAGAAACCATGTCTGACAGGGAGTCCATCTGCTCGCCAAAGGCGCTTTGGGTATTGGTCATGCGAGCCACCCGGCCATCCAGGCTATCGAGCACCATGGCCCAAAACACACCAATGGCCGCCTGGTCAAAACGCCCGTTCATGGCCATGACGATGGCATAGAAGCCACCAAACAGCGCCGCCAGCGTAAACAGGTTGGGCAGTATGTAAATGCCTTTACGCCGTTTGCGCACAACTATCTCGTCGGGCACTGAAATCGATTCCTCGCCGTCATGCATAAAAATTCTCCTGAAGCACAAGCCTTGTGCGCAATGTTTACGTGCTACTTAATTCATAGCATCTATGGGCATCTGGTAAACACCAGATGAATAGCACACCAATATCCGCCAAACGTGGCCGAGAAATCACACCCTGCGTTACAAAGGTGTCCTTTGAAAGTTAACTGTCTGAGGATACCAAATCAATTGCCCGGATAAAGGCAAAGCGACAGGGAGCGCTGTCGAGTTTGACGCTGACATGAAAAAAGCCGCGCAAGCGGATTGCGCGGCTTTTTGCAGGACAAGGCCTGATGGATAGTGGAAATCAGTTGCGCGTCTGGTCGACGAGCTTGTTTTTGGCGATCCAGGGCATCATGGCGCGGAGTTTTTCGCCCACGATCTCGATCTGGTGCTCGGCATTCAGGCGACGGCGGCTCAGCAGCGTGGGCGCACCGACACGGTTTTCGAGCAGGAAACTCTTGGCATATTCGCCGGTCTGGATGTCCTTCAGGCACTTTCGCATGGCTTCCTTCGTGGCGGAGGTCACGATGTTCGGGCCAGTCACGTACTCGCCATACTCGGCGTTGTTGGAGATCGAGTAATTCATGTTGGCGATACCGCCTTCATAAATCAGGTCGACGATCAGCTTGAGTTCATGCAGGCACTCGAAATAGGCCATTTCAGGGGCGTAGCCGGCTTCCACCAGCGTCTCAAAGCCGGCCTTGATCAGTTCAACCGTGCCACCGCACAGAACGGCCTGCTCGCCGAACAGATCGGTTTCAGTCTCTTCGCGGAAGTTGGTTTCAATGATGCCAGCTTTGCCGCCGCCATTGGCCATTGCGTAGCTGAGTGCCAGATCGCGCGCCTTGCCGCTCTTGTCCTGGTGCACAGCCACCAGGTGAGGCACGCCGCCACCCTGGGTGTAGGTGTTGCGGACGGTGTGGCCTGGCGCCTTGGGAGCAACCATCCAGACGTCGAGGTCGGCGCGCGGAATCACGGCGCCGTAGTGCACATTGAAACCGTGGGCAAATACCAGCGAAGCGCCTTGCTTGATGTTGGGTGCCACGTCGTTGGCATAAACCGCGCCGATCTGTTCGTCGGGCAGCAAAATCATGACCACATCGGCGGCCTTGACGGCATCTGCAACCTCGGCAACTTTCAGGCCGGCTTTTTCGACCTTGGGCCACGAAGCGCCACCTTTGCGCAGTCCTACGACAACTTTCACGCCGCTGTCGTTCAGATTCTGCGCGTGGGCGTGACCCTGGCTGCCGTAGCCGATGATCGCAACCGTTTTGCCCTTGATCAGGCTCAAATCACAATCCTTGTCGTAAAAAACTTTCATCTCTGGCTCCTAAGTAATCACAAATAAATCAAACAAATCCGGCAAAAGCGCCGCAAGCGATGCCTTTACCGGCAACTTCAAACTCTCAGAATTCGCTCGCCACGGCCGATGCCGCTTGAACCGGTTCGCACCGTTTCCAGGATTGCACTGCGGTCAATCGCCTCCAGAAACGCATCGTTTTTGGACTGGTCGCCCGTCAATTCAATCGTGTAGCTTTTTTCAGTCACGTCAATAATCCGCCCGCGAAATATATCAGCCATGCGCTTCATTTCCTCGCGCTCCTTGCCGACGGCGCGCACCTTGACCATCATGAGTTCTCGCTCTGTGTAGGAGCCTTCGGTCAGGTCGACCACCTTCACCACTTCGATCAACCGGTTCAGATGCTTGGTGATCTGTTCGATCACGTCATCAGATCCGGTGGTCTGGATGGTCATGCGCGACAGGCTCGGATCCTCGGTGGGGGCGACGGTCAGGCTTTCGATGTTGTAGCCGCGCGCCGAAAACAGGCCCACGACGCGGGAAAGCGCCCCTGGTTCGTTTTCCAGCAAAACTGCAATGATGTGTTTCATAAGAAGATTCCTCTTTTCGTTGCCCTCCCCCGCGCACGGTAATGCGCAGGCTTGGCAGACAATAGATTCGTCAGTTGACGGTTGATAAATAGAACGGTGCGGGTTTACAGGTCTTCAGAGCCCAGCAGCATTTCCGTAATGCCCTTGCCGGCTTGCACCATCGGGAACACGTTCTCGGTGGGATCCGTGCGGAAGTCCATGAACACCGTGCGGTCCTTGAGCTTGCGGGCCTCACGAAGCGCTGGCTCCACATCCTGCGGTTTTTCGATCAGCATGCCGACGTGCCCATAGGCTTCGGCCAGCTTCACGAAATTGGGCAGCGCGTCCATGTAGCTGCTGCTGTAACGCCCGGCGTATTCCACTTCCTGCCACTGGCGAACCATGCCCAGATAGCGGTTGTTGAGCGACACGATCTTGATCGGCGTGTTGTACTGCAGGCAGGTCGAAAGCTCCTGGATACACATCTGCACCGAGCCCTCCCCGGTGATGCAGAACACCTCGGAGTCGGGTTTGGCCAGCTTGATGCCCATGGCATAGGGAATGCCGACGCCCATGGTCCCCAATCCACCCGAATTGATCCAGCGCCGCGGCTCGTCAAACTTGTAGTACTGCGCGGCCCACATCTGGTGCTGGCCCACATCCGACGTGATGTAGGTATCGGCGTCCTTGGTCAGGTTCCAGAGCGTCTCGATCACATGCTGGGGCTTGATCACATCGCCCTTGCCCATGCTGTACTTCATGCAGTCGCGCTTGCGCCAGCCTTCAATGGTGTCCCACCAGCCGCCCAATGCATTGGCATCGGGCTTGAGACCGGACTCCCTGATCATGCTGATCAGCTCGGTCAGCACGTCCTTGACATCGCCCACGATGGGGATATCGACCTTGACGCGCTTGGAAATGCTCGAAGGGTCGATGTCGACATGAATGATCTTGCGCTCGTTTTGCGCAAAGTGCTTGGGGTTGCCAATCACGCGGTCGTCAAAACGAGCCCCTACTGCCAGCAATACATCGCAGTGCTGCATCGCATTGTTGGCCTCAATGGTGCCGTGCATTCCCAGCATGCCGAGAAACTTTTTGTCGCTGGCCGGATAGGCGCCCAACCCCATCAGCGTGTTGGTGCAGGGATAGCCCAGCATGTCCACCAGCGTGCGCAGCTCCTGCGAGGCATTGCTCAGCAGCACGCCACCACCGGTGTAGATGTATGGCCGCTTGGCCGACATCAGCAGTTGCAGTGCCTTGCGAATCTGCCCGCCATGTCCCTTGCGCACCGGGTTGTAGGAACGCATTTCGACGCTCTGCGGATAACCGGTGTACAGCGTCTTGTTGAACGACACGTCTTTGGGGATGTCAACCACCACCGGGCCCGGCCGGCCGCTGCGGGCGATATGGAATGCCTTTTTAAGCGTGTCGGCCATCTGGCGCACGTCCTTGACCAGGAAGTTGTGCTTGACGATAGGACGGGTAATGCCGACGGTGTCGCACTCCTGAAAAGCATCCAGGCCAATAGCGTGGGTTGGCACCTGGCCGGTGATGATCACCATCGGGATGCTGTCCATATAGGCCGTGGCGATGCCGGTCACGGCATTGGTTACGCCCGGGCCGGAGGTAACCAGCGCGACACCGACATCCCCCGTGGCACGGGCATAACCGTCGGCCGCATGCACCGCAGCCTGTTCGTGGCGCACCAGGATGTGCTGGATCGAGTCCTGCTTGTAAAAAGCATCGTAGATGTGGAGAACTGCGCCGCCCGGATAGCCCCAGATGTACTTGACACCCTCGGCCTGAAGCGACTTCACGAGGATTTCTGCGCCCCGGAGTTCTTGAGAATTTGCGTTTGTGTTGGCAGACGCGGCTGCCGCGGAAGCAATTTCCGCCTTGGAGACTTCCATGATGAACCTTTGTGAATTTCTCTAACGAAATACCTTGGGTGCCTCTTCGCCCACTCTTGTGAAGCAGCGTTGAGACTTGAGGCCAGAACCATAAGCAGAAACATAATCCGCCGAGCCATGACCCGTTTGCCGTTTGAATTGCAAGCCGTATTATGACATTTCGCGTTGCGCAATAGCAGCAACGGCTGAAAAAGTGCCGGCCAAGGGCTATGCGCGGGTACCCTGATGCGATAATTTTGGGGCTGAATCCTTGAGATGCATGCCAGGCAGGCATGTTTAGGCGGTATCCGCAAACCACAATAATGACAGTGCTGGACAAACCGGAACCCCATACCGTTGGCAACTGAACAAGAACTTTCTGACTTCCTGAAAACCGTTGAAAAGCGCGCTTTCAAGCGCAGCGTTTATCACGTACGGGACGAAGAAGCCGCCCTGGATATTGTTCAGGACAGCATGATGAAGCTGGCGCAGCACTATGGCGACAAGCCTGCCGCCGAACTCCCCATGCTGTTTCAGCGCATCTTGTCCAACACCACCCTGGACTGGTTTCGCCGTCGCAAGACTCGAAACGCACTGTTTTCGAACATGAGCGACTTCGAATCGCCGGGTGAAGACGGAGATTTCGATCTTCTGGAAACTTTAGAGGCCCTGACCAACTCTGAGGGTACGGAGAGCGCCCAGGATGCCACGGAGCGGGCCCAGATATTGCGAGAAATCGAACTGGAAGTCAAGGAACTGCCCGGCCGTCAACGGGAAGCCTTTCTGATGCGTTACTGGGAGGAGATGGACGTGGCTGAAACGGCTGCAGCCATGGGTTGCTCGGAAGGCAGTGTGAAAACACACTGTTCCCGCGCAGTTCAGGCCCTCAGTAGAGCATTGAGCGCCAAAGGGATAAAACTATGACCAATTCACTACAAAAAAGAGCCAATATCCTGCAGGATCGTTTTGGCCTGAAAATTGCTTCTTACCTGTCCTCTGGGGCAGCAGACTTGCCTTACGATATCTCTGAACGCCTGCGTGCGGCCCGCGCCCAAGCGATTTTCCAGCGAAAAATCGCAAAAACCGAAACCGCCGGCAACGTTGTCAATGCTGGCGGTGCCGCCACGCTCACCTGGGGCTCTTCTGATGACGGCCTGAACTGGTGGTCCCGTATTGCCTCAGTGCTGCCGCTCATCGCGCTGGTGGTCGGTTTGCTGGTCATCAATTCGATTCAAGACGACAACCGCGCCCAGGAACTGGCCGAGGTTGACGTGGCTCTGCTGACCGATGAACTACCACCCGACGCATTCGCCGATCCCGGGTTCGTCCAGTTTCTCAAGGCTACGCGCTAAGCCCCGACTTCCCCATTGCTAAAATGATCGCGCAAGCAGTCTTACACGGCCAACAGCCCTTCAACCCTCCTCCCTATTTGACACGCCAAGCGCCGGGTGGCCGGGCTTTGGGGCTGCAGTTGCTGTCGCTTGGGTTGCTGGTAAGCGGCCTGATGGCCTTGACCCCCTTCTGTTTTGCCCAAACAGCCCAGCCAGCAGCCCCCGCCAGCGCACTTGTAACCGGCAAGCCATCCGTGGCGCCGCCCCAAGTCAAGCCAGCCACCATTTCTCGCCCTATTTGGACAGAGCTCACGCCCATGCAGCAGCATGCACTCAAGCCGCTGGCTTCAAGCTGGAACACCATCAATGACGGGCAAAAGCGCAAATGGCTGGAAATCTCCAAAAATTACCCCTCGCTGCCTCCCGAAGGCCAAGCCACCATGCACAGCCGCATGAATGAATGGGTCATGCTGAGCCCCCAGCAGCGGGCTCAAGCGCGGCTCAACTTTGGCAAAACCAGGGAGCTGTCCGGGCAATTGACGCCGGAGGAGAAAAAAGCCAAGTGGGAGACCTACCAGGCCCTGAGCGCTGAGGAAAAACAGAAGCTGGCCGCCAAGGCCAGTCCCAAGCCCACCGGTGCCGCCACGGCCGTCAAACCGGTGGCACGACAGAAACTCGCCGCCGTTCCGCCCCATCCCAACAAGCCAGTGACCAAGCCTGCGCCTAAAATCATGCCTCCACCACCGACGGCGGCCGGCAACCCGTTGGCACCGCGCCCGGTTGAAGCCGCCGACGGCCGGCCCGGTACCGCACCCCAGCGCTGACAACCAGCCAGTGCGCAGACTGGCCAAGGTTATTTAACAATCGATGCCACAGCCATTTTGAGGCAACTACTTTGCGCTATAAAATTGATAGTATCCAACACTCCGGCTAACACGCCGACGCCTATACCATCACTTCCCAGACGCATGGCCTGCTGGCTATATGAAGGCCTGCTGATGTTCGGGGTGGTCTTCATTGCCGGCTATCTGTTCGGCACGCTGAGCCAGACGCGCAATGCGCTGGACAATCGCCATGCCTTGCAGGCCTTTGTTTTTGTCATTTTCGGCATTTACTTCGTCTGGTTTTGGGCCAAAGGCCAGACGCTTGCCATGAAGACCTGGAATATCCGTGTGGTCGATGTGAACGGCGCTCCCATCACCCAGCGACGCGCCCTGCTGCGCTATCTGCTGAGCTGGCTGTGGTTCCTGCCGCCGCTCGGCGCGAGTTGGCTGCTGGGCCTCTCGGGTGCGGAAGGGGGCGTATTGACGCTGGGCTGGGTTGCCATCTGGGCGATTTTGGCGCGCTTTCATCCGGAGCGGCAATTCTGGCACGACGCCTGGGCCGGCACGAGGCTGGTGACCTGGGTGGCGCCCGAAAAACAAAAACGTGAAGAGAAGCACGAAGGCAAGCGCAAGCCAAAAGACCGGCCTGTAGCTTCCGACCCGTCCTAACATCAACATGCCACAAAGCTGCGACACAATGCACCCATGTCCCAACCAGTCCAGTTTTCAGCTTCCGCAGCGACCAGCTCCAGCCCTCACGTGACCACCGACGAACCGGTCAACCCTCAAAAACACCGCAAGGGCCTCTCCCGCGTCTGGCACGCCTTGGGCTACTCTGTCGCCGGTTTGCGCGCCGGCTGGCACGAGGTGGCTTTTCGCCAGGAAGCCATTGCCTCCATAGTGCTGGTTCCAGCCGCCTTCTGGTTGGGACAAACCTGGGTCGAAACCGTTTTACTGGCCGGCACGGTCATTCTCATCATGATTGTCGAGTTGCTCAATACCGGGATTGAAACCGCGATTGACCGCATTGGTCCCGAGTGGCATGACCTTTCCAAGCGCGCCAAGGACATGGGCAGCGCGGCCGTGCTGCTCAGCCTGCTGCTTTGCGCGGGCACCTGGGCGCTGGCCCTGCTTCAGCGATTTGCAGCATGAATTCCAGCACCCTGAAACCCGCTTTTTCCGTCTGCGTTTACTGCGGCTCCCGGCCCGGAAATACCCCTGAATTTGCCGTGGTGGCACGTGAAGTCGGCAGCTGGATAGGCAGGCACGGCGGCCAACTGGTCTATGGTGGTGGCCGCAATGGGCTGATGGGCATCATGGCAGACGCTGCACTGGCCGCGGGCGGGCGCGTGCTGGGCGTGATTCCCAAGGCGCTGGTGGAAAAGGAATGGGCCCACAGCGGTTGCACGGAGCTGCACATAGTGGACACCATGCATGAGCGCAAGCGCATCATGGCCGAGCATGCCGATGCATTTTTGGCGTTGCCGGGGGGCATCGGCACGCTGGAGGAGTTTTTCGAGGTCTGGACCTGGCGCCAGCTCGGCTACCACGACAAACCCGTGGGCCTGCTCAACATGGCAGGCCATTACAACAGCCTGCTGGCGTTTCTGGACTCTGCCGTCAAAAGCGGCTTCATGAGTGACTGGCAGATGGAACTGATCTGCACCGGCAGCGACGCGCAGGCGCTGCTCCGGCAACTGGTGCAAGCGGCGGGTATGACGGCCACCACCGCACGGCTAGACCAGATTTAAAGCTGCCGGGCAAAACGCCGCAGTCACCGAACGCAGCGAGCAGCGAAGAGCCGCCTCGAGCAAGTCTTACCCCTCGAGGGGCAGCGAAGCACACAAAGTGACGAGCCTGGGAGCCGGTTAGACGGCCGCTTCGTCCTCTTCACCGGTACGGATGCGCACTGTGCGCTCGACGGCGGTGATGAAAATCTTGCCGTCACCGATTTTTCCGGTGCGTGCCGCGCGCACGATGGCGTCCACACAGCGTTCCACGTCGTCGGTTTTCACAACCACTTCCACCTTCACCTTGGGCAGGAAGTCGACCACATACTCGGCGCCGCGGTAGAGTTCTGTGTGGCCTTTCTGGCGACCAAAACCTTTGACTTCGGTCACGGTGAGGCCCGTGACCCCGCATTCGGCCAGGGCCTCCCGGACTTCTTCCAGTTTGAAGGGCTTGAGGATCGCGGTAATTTGTTTCACTGAAAGATCTCCGTTGGTTCTGAATTCTGAATATTGGCTACTGCCTTGAATGTAGCGCCAATGCAGGCCACCAAGGCCCGCCCTAGGCGCGAAATTTGCTGGTAATAGGATAGCGCCAATCCTTGCCAAAGCTCCGGTGTGTGACCCGGATTCCTACCGGAGCCTGGCGGCGCTTGTACTCGTTGATCTTGATGAGCCGGGCCACGCACTCAACCACCGCACGCTCAAAGCCGGCTGCAATGATGGCTTCGACGCTCTGGTCGTTTTCCATGTAGCGCTCCAGAATCGCGTCCAGCACCTCGTAGGGCGGCAGGCTGTCCTGGTCGGTCTGGTCGGGGCGCAGTTCGGCGCTCGGCGGCCGCGTGATGACGCGCTCGGGAATCGGATTGGCGCCCGTGCCATACGGGTCATTTTCGTTGCGCCAGCGCGCCAGCTTGAACACCGTCGTCTTGGCCAGATCCTTGATCACCGCGAAACCGCCCGCCATGTCGCCATACAGCGTGCAGTAGCCGGTGGCCATTTCGCTCTTGTTGCCGGTGGTGAGCACGATGGAGCCAAACTTGTTGCTCAGCGCCATCAAAAATACCCCGCGAATGCGCGCCTGGATGTTTTCTTCGGTCGTGTCTTCCTTCAGCCCCTTGAACTCATGGGCGAGCGAAGCCTTGAAAGCTTCAAACTCGGGAACGATGGAAATCTCGTCATAGCGCACCTTCAGGCGCTGCGCCATCTCGCGCGCATCCACCCATGAAATGTCAGCCGTGTAGGGGGACGGCATCATGACGGTACGCACCTTGTCGGCGCCCAGCGCGTCCACGGCAATCGCCAGCACCAGCGCTGAGTCGATGCCGCCGGAAAGGCCAAGAATCGCGCCCGGAAAGCCATTTTTTCCCAGGTAATCCCTGACACCAAGGACAAGGGCATCCCACAAGTCAGCCTCATGGCTCCGCCCGGGCTCGATATTTGCTATCAACTTAATCGCTGTTGATGTACGCTCCACCTCGGTCAAGAATAGATTTTCCTTGAAGCTTTCAGCCCGACCGGCCAGCGCCCCATCGGCCTGCAGCGCAAACGAATGGCCTTCAAACACAATCTCGTCCTGGCCACCCACCAGATGCGCATAAACCAATGGCAGGCCAGTAGCCAGCACCCGGCTGCGCATCATCACCTCGCGCTCGCCGCCCTTGCCCACGTGAAACGGCGAGGCATTGATGACAGCCAAGACCTCGGCGCCAGCCGCCTGGGCCAGCCGCGCCGGCTCTTCAAACCAGGCGTCTTCACAGATCAGCAGGCCGACGCTGATGGCGTCTGCCCCGTCCCCCGCCTGAAACACGCACACGCCCTGCCCCGGCGTAAAGTAGCGGCGCTCATCAAACACTTGGTAATTGGGTAGCTCGCGCTTTGCGTAGGTCTGGAGCACCCGGCCCTCGCGCAGTACCCGGGCGGCATTGTGGCGCTGCTGCACCTCCACGCTCTTGGTGCGCAGGCCTTTGCCATTGTCACCACCGGTGGGTGTGCCCACCACCACCGTCAGGCCTTTTAACCCGGCTAGCTCACGTGCCACCAGATTCACGGCATCATCACAGGCTTGGATAAAGGATGGGCGCAAAAACAGGTCTTCAGCCGCGTAGCCGCAGATCGCCAGCTCGGGCGTGAGCAGCAGGCGGACACCACCGGCATAGGCCGTGCGGGCCGCGTCAATGATTTTTTGCGCATTGCCCGGCATGTCACCCACGCAGTAGTTCAATTGGGCAACGCAGATTTTGAGAGTCATGAAAACAACAAATTCCGTTCGGGCTGAGTCTGTCGAAGCCTTGGTCAATCAATGCACACAACCCCTGGCCCCTGCGACAAACTCAGGGTCGGCTGAACCATGGGTGTACGGAGGATTGCGTGCCTGAAAACAATTATGTCATCCGCGTGCTGGATTCACCGCTGGAGATCGACGGTAGCGAGTGGAATTCCCTGCTGATGACGCAAAGTCCGGACGGTGGCATCAACCCCTTCATGCGCCATGAATATCTGGTGGCCATGCATGAGAGCGGCTGCGCCACACCCGAGACCGGCTGGACGCCCCGCATCGTCACGCTCTGGCAAGGCAAGCGGCTGGCAGGCGCCTGCGCGCTCTACCTCAAAACCCACTCCTACGGCGAGTACGTGTTTGACTGGGCCTGGGCCAACGCCTACCAACAACACGGCCTGGCCTATTACCCGAAAGCCGTGGTGGCCCCGCCTTTCACCCCCGTGCCGGGCGCGCGGCTGCTGGCGCGCGATGCAGCGGCGCGCCAGTTGCTGGTCCAGGCGCTGATAGCCTGGTGCAAACAGGAAAAGCTCTCTTCGCTGCACCTGCTATTTGCTGCGGACGAGGACGTAATCGCTTGCGAAGAAGCTGGTTTGATGCTGCGCCACAGCGTGCAGTTTCACTGGCAGAACAAAAGCAAAAGCGCGCCCGCCCCCGCTGAAACCGGTTCCGTTCGGGCTGAACCTGCCCAGACCATTCCAGCCCCGGTGAATTTTTCGACCTCTTCGACCGCGCAGAGCGGCGCCGCAAGCACCAGAGATACATCTTGCCAAACGGAAGGCAGGTACGGCTACCGCGACTTCGATGACTTCCTGATGACCCTCAGCCAGGAAAAGCGCAAAAAAATCCGTCAGGAACGTCGCAAGGTGACTGAAGCTGGCGTGACCTTCCGCTGGTCGCTGGGCAAGAACATCGGCAAAGAGGACTGGGATTTCTTTTACCAGTGCTACGAACGCACCTATTACGAGCACGGCAATGCGCCGTATCTCAGTCGCTTCTTCTTCGCGCGCATGGCCGACACCATGGCCGAAAATTGGCTGCTATTTGTGGCGGAGCGCCGGGGCCGGAAAATAGCTACAAGTTTGATAGCTGTTGATCCAGGATCTACCGGGGCCACAGGTCAATCTGACGTAGAAAGATCACCCAAAATAGCCTACGGCCGGTACTGGGGCGCGATGGAACGCGTCGACTGCCTGCACTTTGAAGCCTGCTACTACCAGCCGCTGGCCTGGTGCATAGAACATGGCTACCAGCGCTTTGAGGGCGGCGCGCAAGGCGAGCACAAAATGGCCAGAGCCCTGCTGCCCGTCAAAACCACCAGCGCCCACTGGCTGGCACACCCCTCGTTTGCCGACGCCGTGGAGCGCTTCCTCGCCCGCGAAGGCGAAGGTATTGAGAACTACATGGAGGAACTGGAAAGGCGCAGCCCGTTCAGGCAGGCCTCGTAACGGCTGATTACCGTCATTCACTGCGCCCCGGCCTCACTTCCCGAACTCACCATGAACGGCCAGGCGTGGGCGGATTTTCCGGACGGTACGGGCTGTCTTCCCGCTGAAGCCGGCAAAGTCTGTGACGCAGGGGCTGCCGGGGTAGCAGGCTTGGCGTCGGGTCGGCTGAGGTCTGCATTTTGTATGGCCATGATCAATCGTTTGGAGATTCGGATAAATCAATATAAAGACTAGCATGCGCGCTTACTGTCAGACACCAGTGATTTCACTGTAGGACGACGCACCCGCCCGACGCACACTGCCTGATGGCCCCCGGATGACGCCCGGATGGCACTATTCGCACACGACAATTGGCCATGACTACTGCCGCCCCCACCTACACCGTCAAACTGGTCGACGCCGCCGGCCTGAGCGCCGCCCAGCGCAGCGCGGCCGAGCTGCGCTTTCGCATGGCCCTTGAATTTGCACTGGGCGGGCCCGATAGCGTGCTGCCCACGCTGCAGGCCTGCCTGCTCGTGAGAACACTCAACGAAGACACGCCAACTGAATCTGTCCCCGAGGCGGAGCAACAGGTCATCGCGCTGTGGGAAAAGGCCGAGGCCGATGCCATCGTGGCTGCGTTCAGGCCGCTGGGCAAGGAGATGGGAAACGCCCGGTTCGAGATTCGCGGCTGAAACCACACCACCTGGCTGCAGAGTGGCCCACGCCAATCTGTGGTTGCCCAGCGCCTGTCCGCTCCGAGCGCTCCAGAATGCTTCACCCGCGACGCTTCAGGGCTCTGGCGTTCCGGTGTCCTGTAATCCACGCTTTAACTCCACCCTCGCTGCCGTTGCAAGTGCTTCATACCGGGTTCTGAATGCGTCGAGATCCTCCTCTTCCAGTTCTTCCAGATCGAGAAGAGCGTTATGCGCCCCCTGGGTTGCACGAATGAGTTCATCGAGTTTCACCTGGATGGCCTCCGTATCCCGGTTTTGGGTGTTCTGAATCAGGAAGACCATCAGGAAGGTGATGATCGTGGTGCCGGTGTTGATGACCAATTGCCAGGTGTCACTGAAGCCGAACAGGGGCCCGGTCACTACCCAGACGGCGATGATGGCCACGGCAAGGACAAACACTCTGGGCCGGCCACAGAAATGCGCCGCAGCCTTCGCAAACCGGGAGTACCAGGCGTGGTTATGCATACCGAACCTCTCTTTTGGCGTCCGACGAATCCGGCAGGGCTTGCAGCCCAGGGGCCACCAAGCCAACAGGATTGGTTGAGGTATACCTGATATCCGCGTGCTGTATGGCCATGATCAATCCATGTGAAGAAAGGGGGACGAATCAGTGCCAAGATTAGCATGTGGGGTGGCGGCCGGACGCACGTGATTTCATTGGCGCCGCGAGCCTGCCCATTGCCTTGCGTCCTGGCCACACCGTGCAAACACACTGGCGGCGAGGCAAAATTGACACCTCCCCTGCCATGCCAGAAAACAAGTCCACCGGCGGAGCCATCGCCACCACCACCCTGGAAGCATCGTTCCCTGCGCCGCTCGGTCGCGCGCATGCCCGGCGCCTGCGCGAGATCTACCGCTCTGCCGGTTGGCCCTGCCAGGATGTGCTGGAAATTGAATTGCTGGCCGCCGGCCTGCTGCAGCGCATAGCCGGCCCGGCGGGCCATGAAACCCTGCGCGTCACCGATACGGGCGTGGCCTATCTCGCCGTCACACTGGTGCGCAACCGTGCGGCTTTGTCGAAACACGAAGCCCTGGTGGAACACGTGGCCTGCGAGATGGTGCGCGCGGGCCGCATCACCTGGCGTGGCCTGGGCCTGCGCGCGCAACTGCCACCTGCGGAGGAAGGCGGGCCCGCGCGCTGGTGCATGGCACGCCCCGATGTGTTCTCGATCCGCAATACCTCGGTGCAGGAGTATGTGGACCCCATCGTTCACGAGATCAAGGTCCATCGCGCCGACCTGCTGGGTGACCTTCGCCGCCCCGAAAAGCGCGCAGCCTATCTGGACCTGGGTGGGGAATGCTGGTACGTGCTGGGCTGCGACGCCAAAGGCCGGCCCATTGGCACTGCCGATGAGATCCCGCTGGAGTGCGGCGTCATGGTGATGGAGGCCAACCGCCTGACCGTCGCTCGCGCAGCGCCCCGGCGCTCCCGCCAGCCCCTGCCGGTCGGCGTATGGATGGCGTTGGCCAAGGCTGCGCCTGTGACCGGGCTGATCGATGACGAGCAGGGGTTGCTCGCGGATGCTGAGCAAAATTGAGACCGGCATCGTTGCTGTCGGCGATCTGATCGCTGGACAACACGCAAGGAGCCCGCGCCAATAAAAAAACCCCGCGATTGCGGGGTTTTTGATGATGTTTCGAGGCTCACACACCCACGGCCTGGACAGGGCAACGCCCCTGCCGCGAAGCGATCAACGCCCAACTCAAACTTAGCGCTTTTTGGAGCTGGTGGTAGCCGCACTGACCGCCTGCTTGGTCACAGCGGTGAAGTTTGACTCAGCCAATTCGACGGCCTTCTTGGCCGTGCCTTGGGCTGTCTCGATGGCGTTTTGGCTGGCGCTGACAGCGCTTTTGAAAGCGGCCACGGCAGCTTCGGTTCCGGCCGGAGCGTTCTTGGTCATGTTGTCCACCGCGACGGCAAAGGCTTTTTTGGCCTCGTCCACTTTGGCTTCAAAAGTCTTGGTAAAGACGGCTCCGGTTTCAGCGGCAACGCTGTACACCTGATTGCCATAGGACACAGACTTCTCAGCCAGGGGCTGGAACAGGCCAGCTTGCAGGGCCAGCAGCTGCTGGGGATCCTTGGCGCCGGCCAAAGCACGTGCATTGCTGAAAGACTCAGCCAAGGCCGCCTTGGAGGCGGACAGATTCAATTCAACCAGTTTTTCGAATCCGGCAAAAGCCTGGGTCGCCAGACCTTCCAGGGCGTCGACGTTGGACTGGGTGGTCGCGATGAGTTGCTCAGCGGTATAGGTCATTGATAGCTCCTGGGTTAATGGAAATTCGGGATGCCTGCTCTGCCTGAACCCGGTTTGGGTTATTTATGTTGCAGTGCAGCATAGACTCTATTATGGAGAAAACCAGAACATGCGCAAGAGATTTTGTTGCGCTGCAGCAAATTCTAGGGGGAATGGTCTAGGTTCTGAAGAGCAGCAGGCGATTTTTGCAGCTTGTTTCACAAAAGACGGAAACCGCTGCATACAGGCGCACAGGCGCGACGGTTGGGGGCAGCTGTCCTCCTCCCTTGTCAGCGGCCTTTGACACCGGCTTTTGCGTTGCGGGGGCCAGCGCCTTTGTGACAGGCCCGCGTACGGCAAACCCTAGTGCCGCGACTTGCCGCGCTCGGTTAACGTCCCCCACGGAGACAACCACCATGAAATCCCTCACCGGCCTCGACGCGACCTTTCTCTACCTCGAAACGCCGGAAATGCCCATGCATGTGGGCTCACTGAACCTGTGCGAGTTACCGGCCGGTTTCAGGGGCAGCTTTCACAAAGAGGTCACCCAACATATTGCCAGGCGCATGCATCTGGCGCCCGTGTTCAGCCGCAAGCTGGTGTTCATGCCGCTGGACCTCGGTCATCCGTTGTGGGTCGAGGCTGACTCGGTCGACATCGGCTTTCACATCCGCCGCGCCGACAGCGCCAAAAAAGGCGCTGCGCCGATGACGCTGGCCGAGGTGCACAAGCTGTGCGCGCAACTGCATGGCGAGCTGATTGACCGCAACTTTCCCCTCTGGGAGTTCTATATTTTTGACCGGATCATGCTGCCGGCCAGCCAGGGCGGTAAGGTTGTGGCTGGCTTTTTTTCCAAAATCCATCATGCTGCGCTGGACGGAAAAGGCGGCGTGCTGCTGGCCAACGCCCTGCTGGACTTCAGCCCGGTGCCGCGTGAGGTGCCCCCGCCCGACCCGAGCCGTCGCCGCAAGCTGGAGGCCGACCTCAAGCTCGGCAAGATGATCGGCTCGGTGTTTTCCAGCTCGCTGGGCCAGTTGGTCAAGGTGGCCAGGTCATTGCCCGCAGCAGCCAGCACCTTCGGCAGCACGCTGGCCAAACAGTCTGTTGCCAGTTCGGCCACCGGCGTGCGGCCGAAGATGCCGCTGAAGCTGGCGCCACCCACACCGTTTAATGCGGGCATCGGTTCGGGCCGGGTGTTCGTCACCGCCACCCTTCCGCTGGCTGAATGCAAGGCAGTGGGCAAGGCGGTAGGTGGCTCGTTCAATGACGTGGTGCTGTGGATCTGCTCGACCGCCCTGCGCGATTACCTCACGAAGCACCACAGCCTGCCCAAAAAATCGCTGGTGGCGGTCATGCCGGTCTCGCTGCGCGAAGATGGCGCTACCGACGCCAGCAAACTGGGCAACCAGGTGAGCATGAGCCTGGTGGAGTTGGGCACGCACCTGACGCACCCGCTCAAGCGCATGAATGCCATCATGGCGTCCACCACCAGGGTGAAAGACTCCCTGCTAAGCTTGAAAGGCCTGTTGCCGACCGACTACCCGTCGCTGCTGGCGCCGTGGCTGGTGGGCGGCGCGGCCAGGCTGGCGCTGAATGCCTATGGCAAAAGTGGCCTGGCCAGCCACCTGCCGATGGTGGCAAACCTCGCGATTTCGAATGTGCCAGGATCCGCAGTGCCCCTGTACCTGGCCGGCGCCCGCTTTCTGACCTTCCACCCGCTGTCCATCATCATGCATGGCCTGGCACTCAACATCACCATCCAGACGTACGCCGGCCATGTTGATTTCGGCATTATTGGTGACAAGAAAGCGCTGCCGCATGCGCAAGACCTGGCCAAGGCGATCGAGGATGCTTTCGGGCAAGCGCAGGCATTGATGGCCGGTACAACATCCGCTACAACTGCAAGCGGGCCAACGAAGGTCAAGACACCCGTAAAAACCCGCAGAACTGCCGTGGTAAACGTGACCAACGCAACCAAGTTAGAGGGGCCTCCCTCTGGAAAAAGAAGCAGACGCCCTGATACTGTTTCCATACATAACAACACCAAAACGTCCAATGCTTCGAGCCATGGCAAGCACATCCCGCAAAAAGCCCGCACCCCGCGAATCCAGCGCACAAGACCCCCCAGGCCAGCATGACATTGCGCCGCCCAGCGCCTGGCTGCTGGCGCTGGAGCTGCGTGCCTTCTGGGAATTTGGCGCCCTGCTGCCCTCATGGCCGCTGCTGGCACGCGCGCCCAAGGGTGATGGCCATACCGTGATGGTGTTTCCGGGCCTTTCGGCCAACGATGTATCCACCGTGCCGCTGCGCCATTACCTGCAGTCTCTCAGCTACAAGGCCTGGGGCTGGGAACAGGGTTTCAATCTGGGCCCGCGCACCGGCGTGATTGATGAAGCCAGGGCCCGGCTGACGCGCACTTTTGAAACCAACGGCCGCAAAGTGAGCCTGATCGGCTGGAGCCTTGGCGGGGTGTACGCGCGTGAACTGGCCAAGGAATTGCCGCACATGGTGCGCTGCGTGATCACATTGGGAACGCCCTTTTCCGCTTCACACAAGTCCACCAATGCCTGGCGCATCTACGAGCTGGCGAGTGGCCGCAACATTGAGCGCGAGGCTGAAAACTACGACCTGCCCGCCGCCCCGCCGGTGCCGACCAGCAGCATCTATTCGCGCACCGATGGCATTGTGGCCTGGCAAGGCAGCATTCAGTCGCCCTGCACGAACAACCCTCACACCGAAAACATCGAGGTGGTGGCCAGCCACATTGGCCTGGGTCTCAACCCCAGCGCCTGGTGGGCCATCGCAGATCGCCTGGCGCAGGCCGAGGGCCAGTGGCACCCCTTTGCAGCAGAAGACAAAGGCCAAAAAGGCCGCATCCACGGCTTGATTTACCCGGATCCGGCGCGCAATCGCTGAAGTTCCCGCACGGGCGGTGATTGCAGTGCTCAGTGCTCTCGGCACGTCAGCCGGCTCCTACAAGAGCAGTTGACGCTGTCTGCCAGCCACGGGGAACCCCAAGGGGAATAATGAAAAATCATGCACTGAATCGCGGGACGATCATGGACCACACGATCACCAGCATGCAGCCTTGTATCGAGGCCTGCACCCACTGCCACCACGTTTGCCTTCAGACAGCCATGACGCATTGCCTGCAGATCGGCGGCAAGCATCTGGACCCTGACCATTTCAGCCTGATGATGAACTGTGCGGAAATCTGCCAGGCATCGGCCAATCTTCAACTCAGCGGCTCCGAGTTCGTACCCAAACTTTGCGTGCTGTGTGCCGAGATCTGCGCGGCCTGCGCAGTCAGCTGTGAGGCCATCGGCGAAATGGATGAGTGCGTGCGGGCTTGCCGAAAATGTGCAGAGTCCTGCAGCAGCATGGCTGTGGTCTGAGTATCTCGGGGTATCTGGCTGAACCGCCTCTGGTACCAGCAGGTGGTGGCATACGCTTAGGGTCTGAAGCCTTCCCCGCTGGTCCGGCACCGGCGCTGGTATCGAAAGGAATCACCGCCAAAAGAAAAAGCGCCTGTACCGATGAGGGTACACGCGCTTTTGGCTTTTGGCTTTTGGCTTTTGATTGGGTAAATTCAATCAGGTGAGTTGCCGGACCTCAGGCCTTGTTCGCCTTGGCGTAATTGGCAATGCCGTCGGTAATTTCCTTCTTCGCAGCCTCCGGGCCTTCCCATCCCTGCACTTTGACCCATTTGCCCTCTTCCAGGTCTTTGTAGTGCTCAAAGAAATGCGCGATGGTTTTCAGGCGCAACGGGTTCATGTCTTCAGGCTTTTGCCAATGGCTATAGAGCGAGCACTTCTTGTCGATGGGCACGGCCAGCACCTTGCCGTCTTCGCCAGCCTCATCGGTCATTTTTAAAATGCCGATCACGCGGCATGTCACCACCACGCCGGGAATCAGCGGCACGGGCGTGATGACCAGCACATCCACGGGGTCACCGTCACCGCTGATGGTTTTGGGCACATAACCGTAATTGGTCGGGTAGTGCATGGACGTGCTCATGAAGCGGTCCACAAAAATCGCGCCCGACTCCTTGTCGACTTCATATTTCACCGGGTCAGCGTTCATCGGGATTTCGATGATCACATTGAAGGAATCAGGAACGTTTTTTCCGGGAGAAACTTTATCTAGGGACATGGTCGATTGATGTTGATAAAAAGAAAGGGAAAGACAAGAACACGAAACGTTGCAGCAGGCGGCGTTGGTTGAGGGAGTCAACCGCTGGATTTAGCTACTCAGGATTTACCCTCATTTTACTGATTCATACCTTACGGGTCGTCAATTTGTCATGTTTTGGCAGTAAATTGCGCGAGTTGGCCAATCGTCTCCAAGCATGTTGGAAGCAGCGAGGAAGCAACGCAGCGGGGGTTTCACACCACACTAGCGTTGCTACCCCCTCCAAGCGAAAAACAAGGAGATCTCTATGACAGGCAACTCAGCGCTCATTCTTGCGCTCGTCTGCGGGCTTATTGCCGTGGGGTACGGCTTCTGGGCACGCAGCTGGATTCTTTCCCAGGACGCCGGCAATGCACGCATGCAGGAAATCGCGGCCGCCATACAAACCGGTGCGGCGGCTTATCTGGCCCGGCAGTACAAAACCATCGCCATTGTGGGCGTGGTCCTGGCCCTGCTGATCGGCTTTTTCCTGGACGGCAAAACCGCCATCGGCTTCTGTGTAGGTGCCGTGCTGTCAGGGGCCTGCGGCTTCATCGGCATGAATGTATCGGTGCGCGCCAATGTACGCACCGCACAGGCCGCCACCCGCGGCATTGGCCCCGCACTGGATGTCGCCTTCCGCGGCGGCGCCATCACCGGCATGCTGGTGGTCGGTCTCGGCCTGCTGGGTGTGACCTCGTTTTACTGGTTTCTGGTGGGCAACGGCAACTACACGCCCGACCGCAAGCTGGCCGAATTGCTCAACCCGCTGATCGGCCTAGCCTTCGGCGCTTCGCTGATCTCGATCTTCGCCCGTCTGGGCGGCGGCATTTTCACCAAGGGCGCTGACGTCGGCGCCGACCTGGTGGGCAAGGTCGAAGCCGGCATACCCGAAGATGATCCGCGCAACCCGGCCGTGATCGCCGACAACGTGGGCGACAACGTGGGCGACTGCGCCGGCATGGCGGCCGACCTGTTTGAAACCTACGCGGTGACGCTGATTGCCACCATGGTGCTGGGCGCCCTGCTGGTGGCGGCTGCCCCGCTCAACGCTGTGGTCTACCCGCTGGCACTCGGTGCCGTGTCCATCGTGGCGTCCATCATCGGCTGCTTCTTCGTCAAGGCTTCGCCCGTCATGAAGAACGTGATGCCGGCGCTGTACAGGGGCCTGGCCGTGGCCGGCGTGCTGTCGCTGATCGCCTTCTACTTCGTCACGATGTGGCTGATGCCTGACAACGCGATTGCCGCCTCAGGCACGCAGATACGCCTGTTCGGCGCCTGCGCCGTCGGCCTGATACTGACCGGTGCGCTGGTCTGGATCACCGAGTTCTACACCGGCACGCAGTACTCGCCGGTGCAGCACATCGCGCAAGCTTCCACCACCGGTCATGGCACCAACATCATTGCGGGTCTGGGCGTGTCCATGCGTTCCACCGCGTGGCCGGTGCTCTGCGTCTGTATCGCCATCATGACGGCCTATTCGCTGGCCGGCCTGTACGGCATTGCCACCGCAGCCACCGCCATGCTGAGCATGGCCGGCATTGTGGTGGCGCTGGACGCCTACGGTCCGATCACCGACAACGCCGGCGGCATTGCCGAAATGTCCAAATTGCCCGCCAGCGTACGGGAGATCACCGACCCGCTGGACGCGGTGGGCAACACCACCAAGGCCGTGACCAAAGGCTACGCCATCGGCTCGGCCGGCCTGGCCGCGCTGGTGCTGTTTGCCGACTACACCCACAAGCTGGAAGGCTATGGCAACGCCATCAGCTTTGATCTGAGCGACCCGATGGTGATCGTGGGTCTGTTCATCGGCGGCCTGATCCCCTACCTGTTTGGCGCCATGGCGATGGAGGCCGTGGGCCGCGCCGCCGGCTCGGTGGTGGTGGAAGTGCGCCGCCAGTTCCGCGAGATCAAGGGCATCATGGAAGGCACGGCCAAGCCCGAGTACGGCAAGGCCGTCGATATGCTGACCACCGCGGCGATCAAGGAAATGGTGATCCCGTCGCTGCTGCCGGTGGTGGTGCCGATCGTGGTCGGCCTCGTGCTGGGCCCCAAGGCGCTGGGCGGCATGCTGATGGGCACCATCGTGACCGGCCTGTTCGTGGCGATCTCGATGTGCACCGGTGGCGGTGCCTGGGACAACGCCAAGAAATACATTGAAGACGGCAACCATGGCGGCAAAGGCTCGGAAGCGCACAAGGCCGCCGTGACCGGCGACACCGTGGGCGACCCCTACAAGGACACCGCCGGTCCGGCCGTGAACCCGCTGATCAAGATCATCAACATCGTGGCGCTGCTGATCGTGCCCTTGATGATGAAGTTCCATGGCGGCCCGGCCAGCGCAGCGCCGGTCATGCCGATGGCGGCGCCCGCAGCCGTGTCGGCCCCCGCTCCGGCGATGCCTGCGCCAGCAGTGGCAACACCCATGGCGCCCGCAGCACCCGCGGCATCAGCATCCAAATAAAGACAATAAAGACGCTTGCTCGTTCAAAGCCCGCCTCGGCGGGCTTTTTTATTGGCCGTCGACAAGCCCGATCCATTGAGAGCATTCTTCGAAGGACGTGGCTAGCTGGAAAAGTCGTAACCGAGGCAAAAATCAAGCCGGAATGACCTCCGGCCGGATGCGGCAGGCAACCTACCGCGCGTCTTGCAGCCCGAAGCCTGCGGGGGCAAGGCTCGCAAGAACGGGCGTAACGGTGCACCTTTCGGGCAATGCGCCCAACCTCCATCCGTTGACGCCCGTTTTCCTGCCGGACAAGTGTTTATACTTATACTCGGGCAAACTGTTAGCGCTAACATACGACAAAGACAAGCACCAATGAAGCGCCCTGATGCCCTGTCCGTCCCGATCAGGATCCTCTCTTTCATTCGCCCCCGAACCATTCAATTGCCATGAACACCCTGCAATCATTCAAAGCCCGCACCGGCGAAGCCTTCGGCGCCCCTCTTCCCGCCAGCACCCCGGAGCAGGTCAACGCCGCGGCCGTTGCCGCCCAAGCCACCTTCGCCAGCTGGTCTGCCAGTACCGGCACCACCCGCGGAGCACTGCTGCGCGCGCTGGCCGCAGCGCTGGAAGCTGACCGGGACGAACTGGTAGCCGTGGCAGACGAGGAGACTGCGCTGGGTCCGGTGCGCCTGAACGGCGAACTCGACCGCACCGCCTTCCAGTTGCGCCGCTTTGCCGATATCGCCGAGCGCGGCGTGCCCTTTGCCACCACGGATGATCCCGCCGTGGCCGGCCCCCCGCCCGCCGGTCACCCGGCCATGGTCCGCCTGCGCGTGCCGCTGGGCCCTGTCGCCATGTTCTCGGCCAGCAATTTCCCGTTCGCGTTCTCGGTGCTGGGTGGCGACACCGCTTCGGCACTGGCTGCCGGCTGCCCGGTGGTCGTCAAGGCCCACTCGGGCCACCTGGTGTTGTCAAACCGGGCATTTGGCCTGGTCCAGCAAGTCCTCAAGGCCCAAAACCTGCCCGCAGGCCTGATCGGCATGATCCAGGGCGGCGGCTCCGATGTGGGCGTGCGTCTGGTGCGCCACCCGGCGATGGCCGCCGGCGCCTTCACCGGCTCGACGCGCGGCGGCGCGGCATTGCAGGCCGAGGCCAACGCGCGGCCACGCCCGATTCCGTTTTATGGCGAACTGGGGTCAACGAACCCCGTTGTCGCCCTGCCCGGCATTCTTGCTGCGCGCGGCGCCGAGCTGGCCGGCGTGCTCGCCGGATCGATTTCCCTCGGATGCGGCCAGTTCTGTACCAGCCCCGGTGTGATCGTGCTGCTCAAGGACCCTGCGAGCGACGCGTTTGTGCAGCAACTGACAAGCGCCCTGGCCACACAAAAACCCCATGCCATGCTGACCCCGGGCATGCGCAGCGCCTTCGATGCCGGTGTAGCCCACATGGCCTCCGCCGGTGCGCAGCCCTTGCTGCAGGAAGCCGGCAGCGCCGAGGCGCCCCGGCCCTTCCTGGCCCAGGTGGACGCCGTGAATTTCATCGCCAAGACCGAGTTGCGCGAAGAAGTGTTCGGCCCCTCCAGCCTGATCGTGCGTGCCGATTCCATCGCGCAGGTGCTCGACGTGCTGCACGCCGTGGGTGGCAGCCTGACGGTGACCCTCTGGGGTGCGGAAGACGACAATGCCGACACCCGCGCACTGGTGCGCGGCGCCACAGCCATTGCGGGACGCGTGCTGTTCGCCGGTGTGCCCACAGGTGTGGCCGTCACGGCCGCGCAGCAGCACGGCGGCCCATGGCCTTCGTCGACCCAGCCCATGACCACCTCGGTGGGTGACGCGGCGATGGAGCGCTTTCTGCGTCCCGTGGCCCTGCAGGACGCGCCAGCCTGGCTGCTGGCACGCAAGGGACAGCCATGCTGAACCACCTCGTGATGTTCCGCCGTTCCGCCGCAAACGGGACGTTGAGGCCTGAACGACTATCTGTTCCACCCATTGCACCAGGCCCTGATCGCCGACCTCAAGCCCTACTTTGAATGGGCGGCGGTGGATTACACGCTGTGAACCCCGAGACCCAAGGATTGACATGAGCAAAAAAACCTACGAATCGCTGCGCAGCGCGCGCTGGTTCGCCCCCGACGATGTGCGCTCTTTTGGCCACCGCTCGCGCGTGATGCAGCTGGGCTATGGCCCCGAAGACTGGGTCGGCAAGCCGGTGATCGCCATTGTGAACACCTGGAGCGACATCGGCACCTGCCACGGCCACTTCAAGCAGCGCGTGGAAGACGTCAAGCGCGGCGTGCTGCAGGCCGGCGGTTTCCCGATTGAACTTCCGGCCATCTCGCTGTCGGAATCCATCGTCAAGCCCACCACCATGCTCTACCGCAACATGCTGGCCATGGAAACCGAAGAGCTGCTGCGCAGCCACCCGATCGACGGCGTGGTGTTGATGGGTGGCTGCGACAAGACCACGCCCGGCCTGCTGATGGGTGCGATGAGCGCGGGCATGCCCTGCATCTACCTGCCGGCTGGCCCCATGCTGAGCGGCAACGTCAAGGGCAAGGTGCTGGGCTCGGGTTCAGACACCTGGAAATACTGGGACGACCGGCGCGCCGGCAAGATCAGCGCGGCCCAATGGCTGGAAGTCGAAGGCGGCATTGCCCGCAGCCACGGCCACTGCATGACCATGGGCACGGCCAGCACCATGACGGGCATTGCCGAGGCCTGCGGATTCACGCTGCCGGGTGCATCGTCCATTCCCGCAGTGGACGCCAACCACATCCGCATGGCCAGCGAATGTGGCCGCCGCGTGGTCAGCATGGTCTGGGAAGACCTGACTCCGGCCAAAATGCTCAGCCGCGCCTCGTTTGAAAACGCCATCGTGATCGCCATGGCCATGGGTTGCTCGACCAACGCCATCATTCACCTGGTGGCCATGTCGCGCCGCGCCGGCGAGCACTGCGCCGTGGGTCTGGACGACTTCGACGCCGCCAGCCGCAAGGTGCCCGTGATCGCCAATATCCGGCCCAGCGGCGACACCTACCTGATGGAAGACTTCTACTTCGCGGGTGGCATGCGCGGCATGATGAGCCGCTTGACCAGCCATCTGAAGCTGGACGCCATGACGGTCAGCGGCCGCACCCTGGGCGAAACGCTGGAAGGTGCCGAGGTCTACAACGACGACGTGATCCGGCCACTGGACAATCCCATTTATGCCGAAGGCGCGCTCGCCGTGCTGCGCGGCAACCTGGCGCCCGGCGGCTGCGTGATCAAGCCCAGCGCGTGCGCCCCGAAGTTCCTGAAGCACACTGGCCCGGCCCTGGTGTTTGACGACTACCCATCCATGAAGGCAGCCGTTGACGACGAGAACCTTGACGTCACAGAAAACCATGTCATGGTGCTGCGCAACGCCGGCCCGCAGGGCGGCCCGGGCATGCCCGAGTGGGGCATGTTGCCCATTCCCCTGAAGCTGGTGAAGCAGGGCGTGAAAGACATGGTGCGCATTTCAGACGCCCGCATGAGTGGAACGAGCTACGGCGCATGCATCCTGCATGTGGCGCCTGAAGCCTACATCGGCGGCCCGCTGGCACTGGTCAAAACCGGCGACCTGATTTCGGTGGACGTGCCAGGCCGGCGCATTCACCTGGAGGTCAGCGACGAAGAACTGGCGCAGCGCCGGGCCGCCTGGACGCCGCTGCCCAAACGCTATGAACGCGGCTACGGCTGGATGGCCGCGCGCCATATCCAGCAGGCCGACCAGGGCTGTGATTTTGATTTTCTGGAAACCTCGTTTGGCGCGCCGGTGGGCGAGCCCGACATTTACTGACACGAACAGACACGAACAACACGAAGTGATAGGAAGGACTCCCATGACCCTCAAAGCCGAAACCCGCGACAAGCTCAAAACCGTCAGCACCGCCACGCTGTGCACGGCCCTCTTCAAGCGCGGCCTGCGCAACCAGTTCATCCAGGACGTGCACCCGCTCAACGCCAACCTGCCCAACATGGTGGGCGAGGCCTTCACGTTGCGCTACATCCCGGCGCGCGAAGACCTGAACCCCATCACGGTGTTCCAGAACCCCAAACATCCGCAGCGCGTGGCGGTCGAGCAATGCCCCGAAGGCGCGGTGCTGGTGATTGACAGCCGCAAAAATGCTCGCGCCGCATCGGCCGGCTCCATCCTGATCACCCGCCTGATGGTGCGCGGCGCCGCCGGCATCGTCACCGATGGCGGCTTTCGGGATTCACCCGAGATCGCTGCGATGCCGTTCCCAACCTATCACCACCGCCCTTCGGCGCCGACCAACCTCACGCTGCACCAGGCGCTGGACATCAATGTGCCCATTGGCTGCGGCGATGTGGCGGTGTTTCCCGGCGACGTCATCGTCGGCGACAAGGAAGGCGTCTTTGTGATTCCGGCCCACCTGGCCGACGAAATTGCCGACGAAGCGGTGGAGATGACCGCCTTTGAAGACTTCGTCTCCGAGGAAGTCCTGAAGGGCCGGCCCATCATTGGCCTGTATCCACCCACCGAGCAGCAATCGAAGGACGACTTCGCCGCCTGGCGCAAGGCCAAGGGGCGATAGAACCTCATCTCACTCCTGCACAAAGTACTCCGGGTACCGCTCGCTGATGGTGTCCACAAAGCGCAGCGGCGAGCGGATGTGCAGCAGCATCGTTTCCCGCGCCTTGGCGCGGTCGCCGGCCACAATCGCACGCACCAGCTGGCGGTGCTGCTCAATGGCAATCCGGTTGCCGCCCAGCTCCGGGATGGCGATGTGGCGGATCCGGTTCATGCCCGTGCGTGCCAGCATCAGCGGATTCCAGGCATGCGGATGCCGCGCCAGCACCAGTATCTGGTAATGCAGGTCTTCGTCCGCTTTCAGGTGGCCCCCAAAATCCTTCTGGTCTGAAGCCGCAATCTGCCGCTCCAGCACGTCATGCAGCTTCTTGCGCTCCGCCAGTGGCGCCTCGCAGGCCAGTTCCGCCGCCAGGCATTCAATGGCCTCTCGCACAAAGATGGCATCTTCAATGCGCGCCCGGCTCAGCCGCGTGACAAACGTGCCACGCTGGGGCGTGACCTCCAGCAGGCCTTCGCCAACCAGGCGGCGAAACGCATCGCGCACCGGTGCCCGGCTCACACCCAACTCCTCTGACACGGCCAGCTCCGACAGCGCCATGCCCGGTGTGAATGAGCAGTTGAGGATCGCCGTGCGGATGCTTTCATAGGCTTCCTGGCTGATCATTCCCCGGCCGCCCGACCTGTCAGTCAATGCGGAATTGGCAGGAATTTCAGGGAGTTGCAGTCGTGAGCGGGCCATGGGGTGAGTTTACTGCTTGGATTTTCGTAGTATTCTGGCATACTAGAATACTACAAAGAAATTTCGGTACGATAACCCGAGAAACCATCCATCCGCCCAAAGCGGATAGGACCTACCCACCGCGAGGAGACACCATGAAACGCCTACTGTCCGTCCTGCTCGCCACGCTGGCCGCGTGGTCTGCAGCACCCGCCCAGGCGCAAGCGCCCGCAGCGCAGCCCTTTCCTACCCGACCCGTCACGGTGGTGGTGCCCTTTCCGCCCGGCGGCGGCACCGATGTCGGCGCCCGTCTCGTGGCCCAAAAACTCTCGCTCAAATGGGGACAGCCGGTGCTGGTCGACAACAAGGCCGGCGCCTCAGGCATGGTCGGCGCCGATGTCGTCGCCAGGGCCAAGCCGGACGGCTACACACTGCTGGTCGGCAATGTCGGCACGCAGTCGGTCAATCCCTCGCTGTACAAAAAAATGAGCTACGACCCGGACCGGGCGTTTGCCCCCGTCAGCATGATCGCCGAGCTGCCGCTGGTGCTGTTGATCACGCCGTCCCTGCCCTACCAGTCGATCCGGGACCTGGTGGCTGCCGCCAGATCGGAGCCCGGAAAGCTCAGCTATGCCAGCTCCGGCAGTGGCGGCGCGCCCCACCTGGCGGCTGAAATATTCAGGAAGTCCGGCGGCGTCAACATGCTGCACGTACCTTACAAAGGCGGTGGTCCCGCCGTGACCGACCTGATGGCCGGTCACGTCGACATCCTGTTTGCCACGGTGCTGGAATCCATCGGCCATATCAAGTCGGGCAAGCTGCGCGGCCTGGCTGTCAGTTCCGCCAGCCGGTCGCCCGCCCTGCCCGACATGCCCACCGTTGGGGAAAGCCTGCCAGGCTTTGACACCGGCTCCTGGATCGGCATGCTGGCTCCGGCAGGCACGCCACCCGCCATCGTCGAAAAAATCTCTGCCGATGTCCGCGAAGTGCTGGCCCAGCCCGATACCCGCCAGACCCTGATCATGCAGGGGGCCACGCCCCTGGGGCTCACACCCGCAGCCTTCCAGGCACGCATCGATGCAGACCGGCAGCGTTACGGTCGCATCATCCGTGAAAGCGGCATCACGATCGAATAGCTTGAACAACCAAAAGATTCTCCAACCCCCACAGCAACCGCATCCCCTTTATAGCCCCAGGAATCCAGATGAAAAAACTTCTTGCCGCCATTGCCGTCTCTGCCCTGTCAGTCAGCAGCGCGCTGAATGCGCAAACCTTCCCCAGCAAATCCATCACCATCGTCGTGCCAGCCTCTCCCGGTGGCGCCATTGACCTGGCCGCTCGGCTGATCGGCCAGAAGCTGACGGAGTCCACCGGCCAGCCGGTGGTGATTGACAACAAGGCCGGCGCCACCGGCATCATCGGCACGGATTTCGTGGCCAAGTCCGCTCCCGACGGCCACACCCTGGCACTCGTAGCCAGCAGCCACGCCATCAATCCGAGCATGAAGAAAGTGCTGCCATTTGACACGCTCAAGAGCTTTGAGCCGGTGGTGATCACGCACGTCGTGCCGCTGATGCTGGTGGTGTCGCCAACGCTGCCGGTCAAGACCCTGAAGGAACTGGTGGCTTATGGCAAAGCCAACCCCGGCAAGCTGTCTTTTGCCTCCAGCGGTCTGGGCGGTGCGCCCCATTTCAGCGGCGAACTGTTCAAGACCATGGCCGGCATCGACATGGTGCACGTGCCTTACAAGGGCAGCACGCTGGCCCATCCGGACCTGATCAGCGGCCGCACGTCCCTGATGTTTGACACGGTGGCAGCCATCAACACCCAGGTCAAGAGCGACAAGGTCCGCGCGCTGGCCGTGACCACGGCCAAGCGGTCCGCTGTTGCCTCTGATGTCCCCACCATGGCCGAGGCGGGCATGTCGGGTTACGAGACCAGCACCTGGGGCGGCATTCTGGCGCCCGCCGGCACGCCCAAGGCCGTCGTTGCCAAGCTGAACGCGGAAATCAACAAGGCACTCAGCGCGCCGGACGTGCGCCAGCGCCTGCAGGAAGCCGGGATTGAAGTGGGCGGCGGCACGCCCCAGCAATTCAGCAGCTTCATCCAGTCTGAAATGGTCAAGTGGGCCAAGGTGGCCAAGGACGCCGACATCCAGCCCGAGTAAGGCCCGGATAGCTATCGAGATAGCCTGAGGACTGATACGTGAACCACGGCATGAATCACAACACCACCCCGGCAAGTACCCAGGTACTGGCCAATGGCTCACGCGAACCCACGGCCGAGAAGCGGCCGTGCTATGTGTCCGTGCAACTGGCGGGCGAGATTGCGCTGGTGAGTCATCGTGCCCTCTACGACACCTTCAACCGGGGCGAGCCCGGCACATCTGACGTACAGGTCAGCCAGATCTGGCAATTTGACGCTGGGGCCTGACGCCTGCTGCTGCGCCAGGCCAGCAAAACCCCAAACCCCAAACCACTGACTGTTTGACTCCCGGCCTCCTTGACTCCCTCTTACAAACCCATGAAACCCAGACTCCTGCAGCACGTAGCCATACCCCCCCTGCTCGCGACCGAATTCAACACCCGCTATGACGCGCATCCCCTCTGGAAGGAGGCCGACCCCGCAGCCTTCCTCGCCCGGCATGGCCATGAATTCACCGGCTACGTGACCAGCGCGCGCTTTGGTGTGGACGATGCCACCCTGGCGGCGATGCCCAACCTCAAGGTGATTTCCAGCTTCGGCGTGGGCACTGAAACCCTGCCTCTGGAGGCCGCCCAGGCCCGCGGCATCGCGGTAGGCTACACACCGGATGTCCTGAATGACTGCGTGGCCGACACGGCTTTTGGACTGGTGATGGATGTGGCGCGCCGCTTCAGTGCCTCAGACCGGTTCGTGCGTGCCAGGCGCTGGCTGCAGGGCGCTTATCCGCTGGCCACGCGGGTCAGCGGCAAGCAGCTGGGCATCCTCGGGCTGGGTCGCATTGGCCAGGTCGTCGCGCGCCGCGCCAGCGGTTTTGACATGGAAGTGCGCTACCACAATCGTCGCCCGAATCCGGCGGTTCCCTACACCTACGAATCGTCCATCGAGTCACTGGCCCGTTGGGCGGATTTTCTGGTGGTCGTGAGCGCCGGTGGCCCCGAAACCCGCCACCTGGTAACGGCCAGCGTGCTACGCGCACTGGGCCCCCAAGGCTTTCTGATCAATGTGTCGCGGGGTTCGGTGATCGACGAAGACGCCCTGATTCAGGCACTGGAAGAAGGCACCATCGCCGGCGCCGGCCTGGATGTGTATGCGGATGAGCCACGCATACCCGAGCGGCTGCTGGCACTGGACCAAGTGGTATTGCTGCCGCACCTGGCAAGCGCCACCAATGAGACACGCCAGGCCATGGCCGAGCTGGTGGTGGACAACCTGGACGCTTTTTACGCGACCGGCAAGCTACGGGCCAGCGTTCCGCTGCCAGCCTAAGCTTCGTCCCCGGGTTCCGCTGAGCGGGTGCGGGCGAGGCGGGCGCAGCGATGTATACATTTTTGCAACGGGATGCGCCGTCCCGGCAATAACCCATGGAGGTTTGACCGGGGCATGTGCTTTTCACGCAAAATCATACCCATGCAACTCAATTACATTGCCAACGCGTCGGTCCCCTCGTCTTCCGGCAAAACCATTCCCGTTCTCGACCCGTCCGATGGCCAGGTCTTTGACGTCATCCAGCGCAGCAATGCCTACGATATTGATGCGGCCGTCAGCAGCGCCCGCAGCTGCCTGGAGCTGGTCTGGCGGCGCTTCAGCGCCGCAGAGCGTGGCCGGCTGCTGATGCGCCTGTCGGCCAAGGTGGCACAGCATGCCGATGAGCTGGCACTGATCGAGCAGCGCGACTGCGGCAAACCCGTCAAACAGGCCAGGGCCGATGCGGCCGCGCTGGTGCGCTACTTCGAGTTTTATGCCGGCGCCTGCGACAAGCTGCACGGCGAGACCATTCCCTACCAGGACGGCTACAGCGTGATGACGTGGCGCGAGCCGCATGGCGTCACGGGTCACGTCATACCCTGGAACTACCCGATGCAGATTTTCGGGCGCAGCGTGGGCGGCGCACTGGCGGCCGGCAATGTCTGCGTCGTCAAGCCGGCTGAAGACGCCTGTCTGTCGCTGATCCGCGTGGCGCAGCTCGCGGCCGAGGTTGGTTTTCCGGCAGGGGCGATCAACATCGTGACGGGCTATGGCCACGAGGTCGGCGACGCGCTGGCCCGCCATCCCGGCATCGACCACATCAGCTTCACCGGCAGTCCTTCGGTGGGCACGCTGATCCAGCAGGTGGCGGCCGAGCGCCATTGCCCGGTGACGCTGGAGCTGGGCGGCAAAAGCCCGCAAATCGTGTTTGCCGATGCCAACCTCGATGAGGCCATTCCCACAATCATCAACGCCATTGTGCAAAACGCCGGGCAAACCTGCTCGGCCGGCTCCCGCCTGCTGGTGGAGCAGGCCATCTACGAGCCCCTGCTGGAGCGGCTGGGACAGGCCTTCGAGAACCTGCGTGTCGGACCGGCCTCGATGGACCTGGACGTCGGCCCGCTGATCCGGCAAAGCCAGCAGCAGCGTGTGTGGGATTTTCTAAGCGACGCGCAGGTCGCCAACATCCCCATGGTGGCGCAGGGCCAGATCGTGGAAGAAGCGCCCGATACCGGTTTTTACCAGGCACCCACCTTGCTGCGCGACGTACCGGTGATGCACCGGCTGGCGCAAGAAGAGGTTTTTGGCCCGGTGCTGTGCGCCATGAGCTTTCAGGGCGAAGACCATGCGGTTGAACTGGCCAACGCCACCCGCTTCGGCCTGGTGGCAGGCATCTGGACCCGCGACGGCGCCCGCCAGTTCCGCATGGCCCAGCGTGTCAAGAGCGGGCAGGTGTTCATCAACAACTACGGCGCCGGCGGCGGCGTGGAGCTGCCCTTTGGCGGCGTGAAGTCATCCGGCTATGGGCGCGAGAAGGGATTCGAAGCCCTGTATGGCTTCACCACACTGAAGACCGTGGCGGTGCGGCATGGCTGACAGGCTCCCCGGCCCGCCAGATGTACTAAGCTTACGTATCAATAAAAACCTGGAGACAACCCAATGAGGGTGAAAGACAAATCCATCATCGTCACCGGCTCTGGCGGCGGTATCGGCGAAGGCATTGCCAGACGGCTGGCCGCCGAGGGCGCCAAGGTCATCGTCAATGACATCAACGTGGCCATGGGTGAAAAAGTCGTGGCAGCCATCACCAAGGCCGGTGGCACCGCTTCATTTTTTGCCGCCGATGTCACGAAATCCGCAGAAGTCAAGGCGCTGGTCGATGCGGCCATGCAGCGTTACGGCAAGCTCGACGTGATGGTCAACAACGCAGGCTGGACGCACCGCAACCAGCCCGCGCTTGACGTGAGTGAAGATGACTTCGACAAGTGCTACGCCATCAATGTCAAAAGCATTTACCTGGCCACCATTCATGCAACGCCGGTGTTTCGCCGCCAGGGTGGCGGCAGCTTCATCAATATCGCCTCCACGGCAGGTGTGCGCCCGCGTCCGGGCCTGACCTGGTACAACGGCTCCAAAGGCGCGGTCATCACCACCTCGAAATCCCTGGCGGCGGAACTCGGGCCCGACAACATCCGGGTGAATTGCATCAACCCGGTGTTCAACCCCGATACCGGCCTGTCGGCCGAATTTGCCGGGGGGCCACTGGATGAAGAACGCCGCGAGCGGTTTCGCGCCAGCATCCCGCTGGGCCGTTTTTCCACGGCGCTGGATGTGGCCAATGCGGCCCTTTACCTGGCCAGCGACGAGGCCGATTTCATCAGTGGCGTCTGCATCGAGGTGGATGGCGCGCGCTGTGTATAGAGCCCCCACGCTCGTATAAAGCCCCCACGCTCCCCACTGCGTGTGGTTCGCTGCCCCCCGAGGGGGCGCTGCGCCTGCGGCCCGGCTAAGCCGGTTCCGCGGCCCCTGCTGGTGTGGTCTTGGCCCCACGCTCCCCACTGCGTGTCGCCTGCAGCCCCTGCTGGGAGGAGAGAGCCCCATGCAAGGGTGGGACGGCCCGACGGAAAATTGCCGTCCTCCTCGCAAAGTCAGGGTCAATAACGCTCAGCGCCTGGGGATAAGGGCGGAACTTTGCCGCTTGGGCGGGCCAATGGAGTAAATTCTCCCTTTGGGCCCACCACGATGACGACAGACAAAATCATTCCGCTGGCAGATATCCGCTACGCAAGCCGCGTGCCGCATATCCCTGCCCGTCTGCAGGCCCCGTCGGGCCTGTTGAGCGACACCCTGGGCCGGCCGCTGCGCGATTTGCGCATCAGCGTGACGGATCGCTGCAACTTCCGCTGCAGCTACTGCATGCCGCGCGAGGTCTTTGACAAGGACTACGCTTTTTTGCCGCAGAGCTCCCTGCTGAGCTTTGAGGAAATCACCCGGCTGGCCAAAATTTTTGTGGCACATGGGGTGGAGAAAATCCGGTTGACCGGTGGCGAGCCGCTATTGCGCAAGCACCTCGAGGTGCTGATCGAGATGCTGGCAAAACTGCAAACACCGGATGGCAGGCCGCTGGACATCACGCTGACCACCAATGCATCGCTGCTCGCCAAAAAAGCGCAGGCGCTCAAGGATGCCGGCCTGCAGCGCGTCACTGTGAGCCTGGACGGGCTGGACGATGCCACGTTCCGCCGCATGAACGATGTGGACTTTCCTGTGGCCGATGTGCTCAAGGGGATTGAAGTGGCCCAGAACGTGGGCCTGGCCCCCCTGAAGATCAACATGGTGGTCAAGCGCGGCACCAACGATGCCGAGATACTCCCCATGGCGCGGCACTTCCGGAACACCGGCGCAGTGCTGCGCTTTATTGAATACATGGACGTGGGCGCCACCAACGGCTGGCGCATGGACGAGGTGCTGCCGTCGGCACAGGTGATTGAACGTCTCAACGCCGAATTCCCGCTGGTCGCCATCGACCCGAACTACACCGGCGAAACGGCAGAGCGCTGGCGCTATGCCGACGGCGCGGGCGAGATCGGCGTGATCAGCAGTGTTACCCAGGCCTTTTGCAGCGACTGCAACCGGGCACGGCTGTCGACCGAAGGCAAACTGTTTCTGTGCCTGTTTGCCAGTCAGGGGCATGACCTGCGCGCCCTGCTGCGCGGTGGTTTTGCCGACGACCAGATCGCCGCGGCAGTCAGCCACATCTGGCAGGCCCGCACCGACCGTTATTCGGAGTTGCGCGCGGCCCTGCCGGCAGACGCCAGCCCGCCCGATGGCACGCTCAAGCGGGTTGAAATGAGCTACATCGGGGGCTGAACCCAGGACCGCGGAAATATGACCGCCATGCTTTCCACGGCGGATAATGCACTACCCTGCTGTGGGACTGCTTTTCCTGGGAGTCCCCGCGGAAAATTATTGGCTTGAGTGTGACTGCGCTCGTTCTTCATCACCTTCTACCGGAGCCAGATTTGGCAAACCCTGACATCACCGCCCCACTCCATGTGGAAGCCATTACCGGCGTGATCCTCGCAGGCGGGCGCGGCTCGCGCATGGGGGGCGTTGACAAGGGCCTGCAAAACTTCAACGGCGTTCCGCTGGCGCTGCACACCCTGCTGCGGCTGAGTCCACAGGTTGGCGACATCATGATCAACGCCAATCGCAACCTGGCGGCTTACGAGTCGTTTGGTGTTCCAGTGTGGCCCGACAGCACCGGCCTGGGCGACTACGCCGGGCCACTGGCCGGTTTCCTGACCGGCCTGGAGCGCTGCGAGACACCCTACATGCTCACCGTGCCCTGCGACACCCCGCTGTTTCCGGAAGATCTGGTGGCGCGCATGGCTGAAGCGTTTGTACGGGAAGGTGCCGACTTTGCAGTCGCTTGCGCGCCCGAAGAAGATGGGCAGCTGAGGCCGCAGCCGGTGTTTTGCCTGATGCGCACCGGCATGCTCGAAAGCCTGGTGCAATTCACCAAAGATGGTGGCCGAAAAATCGATGCCTGGACCGCGCAGCACAAGACAGTCCTTGTGCCGTTTGACCGGCCCACGGACGACGCGCGCGGCTTTTTCAATGCCAACACGCTGGCTGAGCTGCACCAGCTGGAATCCCGCCTGCCGTGAAAACACTGGAGCAGATTGCCACCGAACTGCAGGGCTATGACCCGCAGGCCATGTCGGCCGCCGATGTGCTGGCATTTTTGTCCCGTCTGGCCGTGCCCGTTCAGGATGTTGTCGAGTTGCCTTTGTTCGAAGCCTTCGGCCGGGTGCTGGCGGACGATGTGATTTCGCCGTTTGACGTGCCGCCTCATGACAACTCGGCCATGGACGGCTACGCGTTTGACGGCCGCCAATTGGCAGCCAATGCCGCGCTTGAACTCGAGGTGGTGGGCACGGCGCTGGCGGGCAAGGCCTGGCAAGGCAGCGTTCTGCCAGGCCAGTGCGTCAAGATCATGACCGGTGCCATCATGCCGCCGGGGCTGGACACCGTGGTGCCCCAGGAGTTCACCAAGCTGCAGCCTGGCCGCGAATCCGCTGAAAACGCCCGCGCCAGCATTCCGCCCGGCTTGTTGAGCGCCGGTGACAACCGCCGCCTGCGCGGCGAAGACCTGATTCGGGGCAAACCCGCGCTACGCAAAGGCGAGCTGCTGACCCCCGCCCGCCTTGGGCTGGCGGCCTCCTTGGGCCTTGAAACCCTGAAAACCTGGCGGCCGCTGCGGGTCGCCTACTTTTCCACTGGCGACGAGATTTTGTCGCTGGGCGAAGCACCCCGTGAAGGCGCCGTGTACGACAGCAACCGCTACACCGTCTTCGGCATGCTGAGCCGCCTGGGGTGCCAGGTGATAGACATGGGTGTGGTGCGTGACGACCCGGCGCTGCTCGAAGCGACATTTTCCCGCGCAGCGGCACAGGCCGATGCCGTCATCACTTCGGGCGGCGTCAGTGTGGGCGAGGCCGACTTCACCAAGGCCATGATGAAAAAACTGGGTGACGTCGCCTTCTGGCGCATTGCCATGCGACCAGGCCGTCCCATGGCGGTCGGGCGCATCCTGCCGGCAAAATCCGCACTCAGCCCAGACTCAACCGGGCAAGATGGCGATCAACAACATGGCAACCCTCACGGTGCGATCCTGTTTGGCCTGCCAGGCAACCCCGTGGCGGTGATGGTCACTTTTCTGGCGTTTGTGCGCCCTGCCTTGCTGCAGATGATGGGCGCGAATGCGGCAGCACCACCGCTACTCAGGGCGCGCAGCACGGAAGCCATCCGCAAAAAACCGGGGCGCACCGAGTACCAGCGCGGCTGGGTGTCCACAGCGCCCGACGGCTCGCTGCAGGTCAGGACCACCGGCAACCAGGGCTCCGGTGTGCTCAGCTCCATGGCCGAGGCCAACGGCCTGATCATGTTGCACCACGGTCAGGGCAGCGTGGCGGTGGGTGACGAGGTTGATGTGATGATGTTCGAGGGCGTCCTCTAACCCGCCCACTAAACCAGCCGCAGCACGGCGATCGGCGGCAAGTCCCGTGACAGGCACTGCCAGGAGACCCCGGCGTCTTCGCTGACCCACAGGCCGCCCGTTGTAGAACCCATCGCCAGCGTTTGGCCGTCCTCGCTGGCCACCAGGGCGTGGCGATACACCAGATGAAAAGCCCCCTGCTGCGGCAGTCCTTCGCCATGGCTGGTGAACGTGACGCCACCATCGCGGGTTTCGTTCACCACCAGCCGTCCCCCAACGGGTATGCGCTGGGCATCCGAATGCGCAGGCACGAACCAGGCGCGCGCGGGATCAAGCGGATGCGCGGCCACGGCAAAACCAAAGCCGCTGGGTTGCGGCGCGGCGACCGCGTCCCAGAACTCCCCGCCATTGGTCGAACGCCAGATACCGCAGTGGTCCTGGCACCACAGCACGTCCGGTTGGGCTGCGCAGTGCACGACGCGGTGCGGGTCCTGGATGTTGGGGTCAGTGCGGCGCTCCGGCGGCATGTATTCGGCCTCCAGACCCTCTGAGGTATTGCGCCAGTTGGCGCCGCCGTCACTGCTTTGCCACACCCCGCCGCAGGAGATGGCCACCGTCAGATGCTGGGGGTCGCGCGGGTCGACCAATATCGAATGGATGCCGGCATGGTCATAACCCCCGCCAAACCAGTCCTTGCGCTCAGGCCGCAGCCACAGGTTTTCAGCCAGTTGCCAGCTGGTGCCGCCGTCGGTGGAGCTGAACAGCCCCGCCGGCAGGCAGCCGGCCCAAAGAATGCCGGGCCCGGCTTCCAGGCCCCACACCATGTCCACGCTCCACGGCGTAGGGTCGTCCTTCCAGAAGCCATGGTCGGGTTTGGGCGGGAACGCGGGCGCCGCGATGGCCTGCCATTGAACACCGGCATCGACACTTTTCCAGAGCTTGACACCGAAGTGCCCCAGACGCTGCGCCGCATACCAGGCCCCGTCATACGGGTCTATGAGCAGTTGGGTGACCGGCTCGCCGGGAAAGTGCGGCTCGCCGATCTGCCAGCCCGCACTAGACCGACGCACCACAAACAGGCCTTTGCGCGTGCCCACCCAGACGCTGTGTGCCGTCACAGGAGTCACGGGGGTGGCTTGCGCCGCCAGGGTCGGGGTTGCCATGTCTAACCTCCCGAAAGCGCCTGAATCACCATCACCTTGTCCTGCGGCTGCAGTGCAACGTCCAGTTGCGTCCGGCTGGCTATCTGGTGCGCATTGATGAAAACAGCTACATGCTTGCGTATCGCGCCCTGCTCGTCAAGTACATAGCTGCGCAAGGCAGGTGCCGCAAGAAATGCAGCATTGAGGGCCGCACCCAAGGTGGCTGCAGCCACCTGCTGGGGTGGGCATGCAGCATGGCGTGTGAGGGCCGGGGCGAACTCAACGGTGGGCATGACAGCCCTATTTTGCTACCAGATCGCCCTTGTGGTGCGCTCCCGCATCCTTGACCACGGCCTTGTTGGCACCCGGGATTTTGGCGCGGGCAAACAGCGAATACATGGTTGGCACGACAAAAATGGTCAGCAAGGTGCCCAACGACATGCCGCCCACAATGACCCAGCCGATCTGGATGCGGCTTTCAGCGCCGGCGCCATCCGCCAGCGCCAGGGGCACGGCACCCAGCACCATGGCGCCGGTGGTCATCAGGATCGGGCGCAAACGCTGCGACGACGCCTTCACGAGCGCATCAACCATCTCCATGCCCTGCCCGCGCAGCTGGTTGGTGAACTCGACAATCAGGATGCCGTGCTTGGTGATCAGCCCCACCAGCGTGATCAGCCCGATCTGCGAATACACGTTGAGCGAGCCGCCGCTCCATTTCAGGGCCAGCAACGCGCCAATCATGGACAGCGGGACCGACAGCATGATCACCAGCGGGTCGATAAAGCTCTCGAACTGTGCAGACAGCACCAGGAAAATAAACACCAGCGCCAGCACGAAAACAATCGCCAGCGCGCCTTGGGAGTTCCTGAACTCGCGGGAGGTGCCGTTCAAGTCGGTGCTGTAGCCCGTCTTCAGCACCTTGGCTGCGGTCTGGTCCATGAACTTCAGGGCCTCACCCAGCGAGTAGTCGGCCGCCAGGCTGGCGGTAATCGACACCGACCGGCGCTGGCCGAAGTGGTTCAGCTCGCGTGGTGACACGCTTTCATGCACTTTCACCAAGGCCGACAGCGGTATCACCACGTCGTTGCGGCCGCGCACGTATATGCGGTCAATGTCTTCGGGTGTGCTGCGCCCGCTGGCCTGGGTCTGCACGATCACATCGTACTGCTCGGCATCACGCTTGTAGCGCGTCACATTGCGTCCACCCAGCAGGGTTTCAATCGCCTTGGCCACCACTTCGACGCTCACGCCCAAATCAGCCGCCTTGTCGCGCTCCACCTCGATGCGCAGTTCGGGCTTGTTCAGGCGCAAGTCCACATCGGGAGAGACGATGCCGGGATTTTTGGCAATCTCATCGAGCATCTGGCGCACGACCGTGTTCAGGTTCTGGTAGCTGTCCGAGGTCTGGATCACAAAATTGAGGGGCCGCTCGCGAAAGCCCTGGCCGAGAGAAGGCGGCGTGATCGGAAAGGCCGTAACGCCAGGCAGCGCGTTGAATTTCGGTTGCAACTCACGCGCCATCTCCATGGTGGTGCGCTTGCGGTCGTCCCAGTCCACCGTCCGATACACCACACTGGCCTGCGCAACCGTCGGATTACCCACGTTGGCGAAGATGCGGTCAAACTCCTTGAAGGACTGCCCCATTTTCTCAAGCGCCTGGGCATACCGGTTGGTGTAGTCCAGGGTGGCGCCGTCGGGCGCATTGACGTTGGCCAGGATCACGCCGCGGTCTTCGATGGGCGAGAGTTCCTGCTTCATGGACGGGAAAACCAACGCGATCGCCAGTCCGCTGAGCAGCATCACCCCCACCACCAACCAGCGCGCCTGAAATACCCAGCCCTTGATCCGCTGCCCCATGCCGCCAGCGGCCGCGGGTTGGTAGCGCATGGTGACCAGCCAGCGCAGCACAGCGCCATAGCGGTCAGAGGTGGCCGTCAGCACGCGTTCCATCGTGCGGTCAAACAGATTGGGCTTGGGGTTGTGCCTGAGCAGCTGGGTACACAGCATGGGCGTCAGCGTCAGCGCCACAAAACCGGACACCACCACGGCACCGGCCAGCGCCAGTGCAAACTCCACAAACAGGCGCCCGGTGCGCCCCGGTGTGAAGGCCAGCGGCGCATACACAGCGACCAGCGTGGCGGTCATGGTGACCACCGCAAAACCGATTTCGCGCGCACCCCGGATCCCGGCCGAGAAGGGATCCATGCCCTCTTCAATGTGGCGAAAAATGTTTTCCAGCATCACGATGGCATCATCCACGACAAGGCCGATCGCCAGCACCAGGGCCAGCAGCGTCAGGGTGTTGATGGTGAAACCGGCCAGGGCCATCAGGGCAAAAGTGCCAATCAGACTGACAGGAATGGTGACGATGGGAATGAGAGAGGCGCGCAAGGTGCGCAAAAACACAAAAATCACCAAGGCCACCAGTCCCACCGCCTCGGCAATCGTGCGGTAGACGTTCCTGACCGAACGGTCAATGAAGACCGAATTGTCATTGGCAATATCAATCAGCATGCCCGGTGGCAGGTCAGCCCGCAGCCTGGGAATGACGTCCCGTACACCCTTGGACAGGTCGAGCGGATTGGCTGTCGCCTGGCGAATCACGCCCACCGCCACCACCGAGCGGCCGTTGAGCCGGACGGCGGTGCGCTCGTCTGCCGGGCCCTCCTGCACCCGGGCCACATCGCGGACCTTGACGGAAAACCCGTTGACGTTCTTGATCACGATCTCGCCAAATTGCGAAGGCTTCACAAGGTCGGTTTGCGAGGTCACGCTGAACTCGCGCTGCTGCGATTCGATCCGGCCGGCAGGCAACTCCAGGTTGCTGCGGCGGATCGCATCCTCGACATCCTGGGTGGTCAGCCGGTAGGCCGCCAGCCTGTCGGTGTCCAGCCAGACCCGCATGGCGTACTTGCGCTCCCCAAAAATGCGGACATCGGCCACACCCGTCACGGTCTGCAGGCGTGGCTTGACAATGCGGTTGACCAGGTCGTTGATCTGCAGCGGCGTCATCGACTCGCTGGAAAAAGCGATTTGAATGACCGGGAAGGCGTCAGCCTCGACCTTTGCAATGACGGGCTCGTCAATCGCTTGCGGCAGGCGGTTGCGCACACGCGAGGTGCGGTCGCGCACCTCGGCGGCCGCTGAGTCGGCGTCTTTTTCGAGCCGGAAGCGCACGCTGATCTGCGCCTGGTCGGCCCGGCTGATGGAGGTGATCACATCCACCGCATCAATGCCCGCGATGGAGTCCTCCAGCGGCTTGGTCACCTGCGACTCGATCACCTCGGCGGAGGCCCCGGCGTAGCGCACGCTCACGGTGACCACGGGCTCGTCGATCTTGGGGTATTCACGCACCGTGAGGCGATTGAAACTCACAGCGCCAACCAACACGATGAGCAGCGACAGCACGGTGGCAAATACCGGGCGGCGTATGGAGACTTCAGCGAGTTGCATAAGGCTTGATGGCGTCAATCACCGGGGTTCACGCTCAGGCCGGGTCGCGGCCCGCCGGGCTGGCAGGTCGACGCTCGGGTGTTGCAGCGTTGCGGATGGGTGCAGGCGCCGCCGGGGCGGCCTCGGAGACCAGCACGCCACAGGGGTTGGGGCCCGACAGCGCCGCCGGGGCATTGGCCACTGCACGGCCTGGACGAGGAGCGGCCGATGATGCCGCGCTGGCTGCAGCCGGAGCTGCAGCGGCTGCGGATGCTGCGCCTGTGGCGGGCCGCTCTGCCGCCGGGCGGGCCGATCGGGTGTTCGCCATATCCACCACAGCGACGGCAGTACCGTCACGCTGCACGCGCTGCTGGCCCGTCGTCACGACAGTGTCTCCGGGCTCCAGCCCTTCGAGGATTTCCACCTTGCCAGGGCTGCGCAAACCTACCTTGACTTCAACGCGCTGGGTCGTCCTGGTCGGATCGTTCGGTTTACCCAGCAGCTTGATGACGAACTGTCTGCCGCCCAGCGGCACAATGGCCTCTTCCGGAATCACCCTGGCGTTATCGCGCACGCCAAAGACCGTGTTGACGCGCGCAAACATGCCCGGTCGCAACTGCAATTGGCGATTGTCAATGCATCCCCGAACCCCCACTGAGCGGCCATTGGCGTCGATCAGTGGATCAATGGCCTGAATCTGTGCCGTGTAGGGTCGACCTGGCAAGGCATCGATGTCCAGCAGCGCCGTCTGGCCGCGCTTGATCTTGCTCTGAAAACGCTCCGGCAGCCTGAAGTCAACATAGATGGCTTCAATGTCTTCAATATTTACGATGTCCGCACCGTCCTTCAGGTAGTCGCCGACGTTGACCTGCCGGATACCGACGATGCCGTCAAACGGTGCCACGATTTTCAGGCGTGCCGCAGTGGCCCTGGCCAGCGCCAGCTTGGCCTCAGCGACCTGCAGGTTGGCGGCACTTTCATCGAGAGAGCGCTGGCTGATAAAGTTTTGTGCCACCAGTTCCTGGTTACGCTTCTGGTTGGCCCGGGCAATCGACAGCTCAGCCAGGCTTTGCTGGACTTGCGCCAGCGGCAGCTGGTCATCAAACTGCACCAGCACCTGGCCCTTGTGCACGCGCTGCCCATCAACGAAATTGAGCTGGGTAATACGCCCGCTGACCTCCGGACGCAGCACCACCCCCCGGCGCGAACGCAGAGTCCCCACGGCCTGGGTATCGTCCACGAGGCGGGTGAGTTCCACACTGGCGACCTCCACGCTCGGCGGCTTGCCGCCTGCATTTGCGCTGGCAGCCCCCTGAACCGGCGAAGCCGCAGGTGATGCCGCGGACGATCCCCCTGCGCGGCCCTCATTGGATTTGGGCTTCTGGTACCACCATGCAGCGCCCGAGGCAACCGCAATGCCCACAACCGCGACCGCCGTGTAAATTGCTTTGGATGCCATGAAAGAAGTAACTTGTTATGAAAAGAAACAAGCTTTCAATGTAGCAGGACGCGGCGCCGGGCGCAGCCTATCCAGGTCCTTGACCACGAAGTTGTGGACAGCTTTACAACGGCTTTACCAAACCGTCGCAGCACCGCGCTTGCGACAATGCTATGTACGCTTACTTATGGTGCGAATTCTTCCTTTTTCCTCTCATGCCCAGGATGATCCGTGGCAGTTCAAGGAAGTCAGCGACGGCCCAGCGCGCGCTCGACACCCTGGTTGGCCAGCGCATCGGCGCGCTCGTTGCCGGGGTCGCCATTGTGGCCCTTGACCCATCGCCAATCGATTTTGTGGCCGCTGGAAGTCACCAGTGCATCCAGCCGTTGCCACAGATCCACGTTTTTGACGGGTGCCTTGGCGGCGGTACGCCAGCCCCTGGCCTTCCAGCCGTGGATCCACTCGGTGATGCCCTTGCGGACGTACTCGCTGTCCAGGTACAGCGTGACACGGCAGGGCCGTTTGAGTGCGGCCAGCGCCTCGATCACAGCGGTCATTTCCATGCGGTTGTTGGTGGTGACGGGTTCACCGCCAAACAGCTCTTTTTCGGTATCGCCCATCGCCAGCAATACCCCCCAGCCACCGGGCCCGGGATTACCCTTGCATGCGCCATCGGTGTAAATCACCACCTGTGTCTGTGTTGTTGTGCCTGCTTGTGTGTCGGTCATGGGTTGTCGTGAATTCCGGGGAGACGCGAAGGTCTGGCCCCGGGGGTTGAAAAAGTCAGGCCTGCGGCCCGGAGCGCGTTGCCCGCTGCTTGTTGGCCACGGCGGTGGGCGCCGCAGCCGGGTTTTTGCGGGTCTTCCAGGCGGGTTCCAGCAAGCGGACACCCCGCACGCGCTTGACCGCGACCAGGAAGTAAACCGCCCCAAAGATGGGCCACCAGCGCTCGCCGGCCGCATCCATCCAGTCGAAGCGGTCCAGCCATTTCTGGCTGGTCAGCGCCGGTCGGTAGCAGCCAAAACGCCCCGACTCTACCTCAAAATTAAGCAGTCGGAGCCAGTCGCGCAAACGCCAGTAGCCAATGAATTCACCGGTTTTTGGCAGGAACAGGTCCTGATAACCCAGGCGCTGGTAAAAATGGCCGCGCGACTGGCGAAAACCCCAAAGGCTGGTCGGGTTGAACCCGCTGATGACCACGCGGCCTTCCGGCACCAGGACCCGCTCCACTTCACGCAGCGTAGCGTGGGGGTCACCGCTGAGCTCCAGCGTATGCGGCAGGACCACCAGGTCAAGGCTGCTTTCCGGAAACGGCAGTGCCGCAGAATCAGTGATCAGGGCAGCGCGCGGGGAACTTCCCGTGGCCGCGGGGGTCGCAGAAGAGGCTCTGTCAGCCAGAGGTGGCGAAGGGGTTGCGATCAGGGGGGATTCTTGCGCCAGCCACTTGTGCGGCATGCGATTGGCTTGCAGGGCATCGAGTTCGGGCAGGCCCAGCTGCAAGGCATGGAAGCCAAAAATATCACTGACCGTCTGGTCAAAATGTGCCCGTTCCCAGCGCAACAGGTATCCGCCAGGCGGAGTCGTCAGCCAGTCGGTCAATCCTATAATTTCCGAGTTCATCGAAACCACTGCATGTATTTGATTCCCATTCCCGCGTTTACCGACAACTACCTGCGGTTGTTGCATGACGGCAAGCGCGCCCTGGTCGTGGATCCAGGTGATGCCGGGCCGGTGCTTCGCGCACCGGAGCAGCACGCATTGCAATTAGAGTCGATTCTAGTCACGCACCACCCTGCGGACCATACCGGAGGCGTGGACGCTCTGCGAGACGACACCGGCGCCAGGGTCCTTGGTTCTGCCGCTGAGTACCTTCCCGAGCATTTACCCAGGCCCGCGTCCATCGGCCGGGAACTGCACGCAAACCCGTTTCTGCACACCCGGCAAGCCACTATCATGGCAACTGCCCGCCACTTCGACGCGCCGGCCCATGACGACACCACGCTGTTTGCCATCAGGCACTAGAAAAACCAATTCAAATGATGCCCTCCCCACGCACTACGGCTGCTCCCCGATCTTTCATCCTGCACTCCCGCCTCGTTTCGCTTGCGTTCTTGCTCGTGGTCGCAGTGCTGGCCGGTTGCGCCAGCCCACCGGGCATGCCGGGTGATCCGGTGCTCATGACGGGGCAAGCGCCTGCGCCGGCGCAGGAGCCCGACCTCAAGCCGCTGATCCCCAACGGTCCACTGCAGGCCATCACGCCGGGCCAAGCCGGCTCGCACCAGATTGCGTCCACCGAGCCGCCCAGGGAGTTGTGGGACCGGATTCGCCGCGGCTTTGCCATGCCCAACCTGCAAAACGAACTGGTGACTGACCGTGAGCAGTGGTATGCCAGCCGGCCCGACTACATCCAGCGCATGACCGAGCGCTCCAGCAAGTATCTCTTTCATATTGTTGAAGAGCTGGAGCGCCGCCAGATGCCTACCGAACTGGCCCTGTTGCCCTTCATTGAGAGCGCCTTTAACCCCCAGGCCGTTTCCAGCGCCAAGGCCGCCGGGATGTGGCAGTTCATGCCCGCCACGGGCAAGTACTTTGACCTGAAGCAAAACGCTTTTCGCGATGACCGCCGCGATGTTCTGGCCTCGACCCGGGCGGCGCTGGATTACCTGCAAAAGCTCTACGGCATGTTTGGTGACTGGCACCTGGCGCTGGCCGCCTACAACTGGGGTGAAGGCAGCGTGGGCCGCGCGATCGCCAAAAACCAGAGGGCCGGCCTGGGCACCAGTTACCTCGACCTCAACATGCCGGCGGAGACCCGGCTTTACGTGCCCAAGCTGCAGGCCGTGAAAAACATCGTGGCGAACCCGCAGGGGTTCGGCACGGAACTGCCGCTGATCGAAAACCACCCCTATTTCCAGCAGGTGATGATCACGCGCGACATCGATGTGACCCTGGCCGCACGGCTGGCCGATGTCAAGCTTGAAGACTTCAAGGCGCTCAATCCCTCGGCCCATCGCCCGGTCATCATCGCGGCTGGCACGCCCCACATCTTGCTGCCCTGGGACAATGCCATCGTCTTTCAACGCAATTTTGACGCCTACACCCAGGGCCAATATGCCAGCTGGACCGCATGGACAGCCCCGACAACCATGAGTCCGGCCGAGGCAGCGCGACGCACCGGAATGAGCGAGACCGATCTGCGCAGCGTGAACAACATACCACCGCGCATGTTGATCAAGGCAGGCTCCACCCTGCTGGTGCCGCGATCGGCAAAAATGGAAAATGACGTGACAGGCCACCTGGCCGACAGCGCTCAGGTTTCATTGGCGCCTGAAATGGTCACGCGGCGTACCACCGTCAAGGCACGCAAAGGTGAATCAGTCGCCACCATCGCCAGGCGCTACAAATTGAGCGCGGCCAGCGTGGCTGAATGGAATGGCGTCAGTGCTTCTGCCGCCTTCAAGCTGGGGCAACAGGTGGTTGTGTTCTTGCCGGTCAAGAGCCGTGCTTCCTCCGGGCGCAGCAATGTCAAAGCCGTCAAGCGCAGCACCAGCAAGACCATTGTCAAGTCGCGAAGACGCTGACCGAGCCCGGAAAACAGCCGCCATCCTGGCTCAAGCGCTGGTGGCCTGAAGATTGACCGCTGCAGCCCTCACCGACGCATCGTCCCTGTGACGCGGCGCATCTATAAAGCCTGTTTTCCGCGCGCTGGACTCAGCGGGGTTTAAAGCCTGAGAGTCCCCACCCCAAACAGGCCAATGAGCCCGATGACGATGAGGTACACCGCCACGATATAGTTCAAAAGGCGTGGAATGAGCAGGATCAGAATGCCGGCTGTCAGGGAGACGATCGGGCCGATGCTGATTGAGGCGTTCATGGTGTCTCCTGTGGTTTTACGGCCAACTCGTGGCAGTCTCCGTCCTTACGAAGCTCATTGCCAGAGGGCACACCCTAGACTGTACTGAAGCACACGGGTCACCGCTGTAGGACGGCAGGATGAGCTTCACAAACCTGGCAGGCACCCGGGCTTACCAGGACGCCGGCCGGAACCGGATTCACTCTGCCGTGCTACCGGCCTGCTTGATCAGCGCGCCATAGCGAGCCAGCTGGGTGCGCATGTCTCTGGCCAGCTCATCCGGCGAGGTGCCGCGCGGTGTGAGGCCCTGGCCGATCAATTTTTCGCGCACCTCCGGGTCAGCCAGGGCCTTGCTGATCTCGCTGTGCAGCGTCTGCACAATGGCTTTGGGCGTACCAGCGGGTGCCATCAACGCAAACCAGGAGTTGAACTCGAAACCGGGCAGACCGGACTCGGACACCGTGGGTACATCTGCAAACTGCGGCATGCGGCGCGGCGTGGTCACGCCAATCAGCCGCACCTTGCCGGCGCGCACCAGCGAGTTGACGGTAGCGATGCCCTGGAACGCTGCATGCACTTCATTGCCGGCCACGCCCATGGCCGCCTGGGTGGCCCCCTTGTAGGGCACATGGGTCATGGACACGCCAGCCTGCGAGGCGAACAGGGCCATGGCAATGTGCTGAGGGCTGCCGTTGCCACCCGAACCGTAGTTGATCTGGCCAGGCGCCTTGCGGGCACTCGCCAGCAGTTCCGCTGCGCTGCGCTGCGGCGCGTCAGCGCCCACCACCAGCCCCCACTCGACGGTAGCCACCAGCGACACTGCTTCGAAATCCCGCAAAATGTCCCACGGCATTTTGGCCTGAAGGTTGGGCAGCAGGGTCATGATGCTGTCGTTGAACCCGCCCAGGGTGTAGCCATCGGGCGCGGCCTTGGCCACACTACCCGCACCGATCAGGCCGGCCGCGCCGGGCTGGCTCTCGATCACGATCGCCTGCCCCATGTTCTGTCCCATCTTCTGCGCCACAATGCGCGCCGCTCGTGGCTTTGTTCGCCCGGCAGCCAGATGCGGTCCACCCCGGGCATGCGTTCGCTGCCGCGCAGCTCGCGCACCAGTTGGTCGGGTCGACGCGCACCTTGAAGCCGGCCACCTCGCCAAAGGCGCTCAGGTCAATGGCCATGACGGCCTGGCCGGTATTGGTGGTCGTGGTGTCGTCGTGATTGAAATCAATCACCTCGGAGCCCATAGCCGCTCTGTTGAGCGTGCCGGCCAGCAACCCAAGATCAACGACAGGCCATAGCCCTTGTAACCGCCGATAGGCATAAGGAAGCCCTCGTCGGCGCGCTTGGGGTCCAGCAGGGGCTGGCCCAGCCGGTCAATCATCCAGCCGGGGGGGCATCATTTCGCCGCGCCGCGCTGGGCCTTGGCCTTCTTGACCTTGACCTTGCCGTAGACGGCCACCGTGGTAGCCATGTCCAGCACCGCGGGCGGCTCCTCACCCGCAGGTACGGCCACTGCAATCGGGTTGGTCGGCAGCAGCATGTCCAGTCCGCCCCAGGGCGGCAGGTGGTTGGCGTTGCCGACCGCGAAGTACAGGCCAATCATGTCGTGGGCCATCGGCAATGCGGGGTGAGAGCTTGTTCAAATGAATTCCATATCTACAGTTTTTCAGTCTCGCCCGAACGCGGCTGCCACTTCATGAGCCGCTTTTCGAGCTTGCCCACAATGCCATCGAGCACCAGCGCGAAAGCGGTGAGCACCGCAATGCCGGCAAACACGGTGTTCACATCAAACGTGCCTTCGGCCTGCAAGATGAGATAACCCACGCCCCGCGCCGAGCCAAGATACTCGCCCACCACCGCACCCACAAACGCCAGGCCCACCGATGTGTGCAGGCTGGAAAACACCCAGCTCGTGGCACTGGGAAGGTAAACGGTACGCAGCAGCTGGCGGTGGTTGGCGCCCAGCATGCGGGCATTGGCCAGGACCACCGGGCTGACTTCCTTCACGCCCTGATAGACATTGAAAAATACGATGAAAAATACCAGCGTGACCGCCAGCGCGACTTTGCTCCAGATGCCGAGGCCAAACCACAGCGCAAAAATGGGCGCCAAAATCACCCGGGGCATGGAATTGGCAGCCTTGATATACGGATCGAGGATGGCGCTTGCCGTGGGGGCCAGGGCCAGCCAGAGGCCGCAGACCAAACCGAGCACGGTGCCAATGCCGAACGCCAGCACGGTCTCCAGCAAGGTGGTGCCAAGGTGGAGATAAATATCGGCATTGCCAGGCAGACCGTCGGGAAACAGGCGGCTGCCGCCAAAACCGAAAGGCATGAACCAGCTCCAGACGCGGCCGGCGACCTTGATGGGTTCTCCGAGAAAAAACGCGATTTGCTGGTCACGCGAGGCCAGGTGCCAGCCCGCCAGCATGAATACCAGCAAGCCCGCTTGCCAGATGCGCAGATTTTTTCCGGAGGGCTTGATATGGCGCCACATACAAGGGCTCAGGCGGCTTTCTTCAGCTGCTGCGCATAGCCTTTGAGCACTTCGTCGCGCAGCACATTCCATATCTGGGTGTGCAGTTCAACAAAACGCGGTTGGCTACGGACCTCGGCCACATCGCGGGGGCGTGGCAGGTCAATGACAAATTCGCCGATGGGGTGCGTCCCTGGGCCGGCAGAGAGCACCATCACGCGGTCGCTCATGGCAATGGCTTCGTCCAGGTCGTGCGTGATGAAGAGGACGGCTTTCTTTTTGGCCGCCCATAAATCGAGCACCTCGTTCTCCATGAGCTGCCGCGTCTGGATGTCGAGTGCACTGAAGGGCTCATCCATCAGGATGATGTCGGGGTCCAGCGCCAGCACCTGCGCCAGCGCCGTACGTTTGCGCATGCCGCCTGAAAGCTGATGCGGATAGCGGTCACCGAATTCCCCCAGCCCAACCCGTTCCAGCCAGGCCTGCGCCCGCGTGCGAGCCTCGTTGTCGGGTACACCACGGTATTGCAGGCCCATCATGACATTGCCGATGGCGCTGCGCCAGGGCATCAGGGCCTCCGTCTGGAACATATAGCCTGCGCGCGTGTTGATGCCTTGCAGCGGCTGGCCAAACACCCTCACCTCACCCGATGAAGGTTGCAGCAGGCCCGCGCCAATATTGAGCAGCGTGGACTTGCCGCAGCCCGTTGGACCGACTACCGAGACAAACTCGCCCGCTTTGATGCGCAGCGTGGTGTCACTCACAGCCGTATAGCGCTGGCCGGCATCATCCTGCGACACGAAGGTGCAGGTGATGTCGCGAAGTTCCAGCGCACAGACGTGGGCTAAGTCTGCCATGGCGTGAGCCTACCCGGGGCTATCCGTCCAGCAGGTAGCCGGCGGTGCATCTGCAGGGTGTTGCTCAAGCCTTGAACCGGTCTTTCGCCCGGCGTGCGAACTCATTGGTGTAGGTTTTGGTCAGGTCGATCCTGTCGGCTTTGATGTTGGGGTCAAAACTGGCCAGGGCCTTCAGGGCCGTGCGTGCACCGTCCTCAGGAATGATGCCATCGAGCGAAATCGACTCGCGCACCTTGTTGAATGAAGCGAGGTACAGCGCGCGGTCACCCAGCAGGTAGCTTTCAGGCACCGTCTTGATGATGTCGCCCGGGCCGGCGGTCTGCAACCACTTCAGGCCGTGGACGATGGCATTGGCCAGCGCCTGGCAGGTATTCGGATTTTTCTGGATGAATTCCACCGGCGCGTAAAGGCATGCTGCCGGCATCGGGCCTCCGAACACGTCAAGCGTCCCTTTGAGCGTGCGGGTATCGGAAATGATCCTGACCTCGCCTTTTTGCTCCAGCATGGTCATGACCGGGTCGGTGTTGCTCATGGCATCAATCTGGCCGGAGCGAAACGCTGTGAGCGCCCCTGCAGCGGTTCCCACGCCGATGAAACTCACGTCGGCGGCCTTGAGGCCCCCGCGCGACAGCACCAGGTTGGCCATCATGTTGGTGGATGAGCCGGGCGCCGACACACCGATCTTCTTGCCCTTCAGGTCGGCAATTGATCTGTAATTTGGCATATTCTTGGTGGAGACGCCAAACGCAATTTGCGGCGCCCTGCCCTGCAGCACGAAAGCCCGGAACATCTGGTTCTTGGATTGCAGGTTGATGGTGTGCTCGAAGGCACCCGAGCAGACATCGGCCGAACCCCCCACTACAGCCTGGAGCGCACGCGCGCCACCCGCAAAATCGCTGATCTCGATATCCAGGCCTTCGGCCTTGAAGTAGCCAAGCTGCTCGGAAATTGTCAGGGGCAGGTAATAAAAAGCAGCCTTGCCGCCCACGGCAAGGGCGATTTTTGTTTTTTCAAGCCTGGATTGCGCACGCAGGGCCGGCCATGACAACGTCGCCGCGGCCAGCGCGGCACCACCGGCAAAGATCCGGCGCGAAATCAAGGGGGGGCGTGTCATTCGAAATCCTCTCTTTTTATATAGAAAGAAGGATATCGGGACGTTACAAAACCCGCATCGGGGTGATCCCGTGCGGGTTTTTACCGAACGGCGACTCACGGTTACCAGTGGTTACCAGCCCATGGCCCGGCAGAACAGGTCCGGCGCGCCGGACGCGCCTGGTTTCATCGATAGCCGGAAAAAAGAATTCCAATATTGACCAGCATCGCCAGGGCCCAGATCGCAGAGCGGGCCTGGGCCAAATCGGCGATGTACATCATGATGTAGGCGATACGCAGCACGATGAACAGCAGGGCCAGAATATCCAGGCTTGTCTGCCCGGCCTGCAACAGGTGCGCAATGATGACCGCCGCAAAGAAGAAGGGCAGAGCCTCAAAGGTGTTGGCTTGTGCTGCGTTGGCCCTGCCGCGCCAATCAGTCTGCCGGGCCAGCCAGCCGCGCGGGTTGTTGTTGTCATAGCCACCCTGGCGTCTGGGCGTCGTCATCATGCCGTACTTCGCGAGTCCGGCGCAGGCCAATGGCAACAGGGCCGCGATCAGAACACACCAGTAGGCAATGGTGAAACGTGCAAACGTCATGATGAATCCCTCGTCCAGTTTTTTTTGGCTCAGCTTTTTCCCGGCTTTCGCCCAGCTTTTATTCAATGCATCCCGCAGGCTATGAAAATGATAGCGGCTTGCCTGCCCGCGCTTTAAGCTGCAAGTATCGCCGCCGTCATCGGCGGTCCACCAGCGCGTGGGCAATCGTGCCCAAATCCACGTATTCCAGTTCACTGCCTACGGGAACGCCTCGGGCCAGGCGCGTTACCTGCACGCCGCGGCTTTTCAGCGCCTGGGCAATCACGTGCGCCGTGGCCTCCCCCTCGGCGGTGAAGTTGGTGGCCAGGATGACCTCCTGCACCTCACGCGAGGCCGGCGGCAGCGGCTCGCCATGCTCGTCCCGGGGTACGACCCGGTCAAACAGTTTTTGCAGGCCGATGTCGTTGGGGCCAATGCCGTCCAGCGGGCTGAGCTTGCCCATGAGCACGAAGTAAAGACCCCTGTAGGCCAGCGTACGCTCCAGTGCTGCCTGGTCCGCGGGGGTTTCCACCACACACAGCTTGCTTCGGTCGCGTTGCGGATTGGCGCAGGTGGCGCAAACCTCCTGCTCGGTCAGTGTGTTGCACAGGGTGCAATGCCTGACGCTGTTCACCGCATGCTCCAGGGCCCGCGCGATCTGCAGGGCGCCGGGCTTGTCGTGCTGCAGCAGATGAAAAGCCATGCGCGCAGCCGACTTGACCCCCACCCCCGGCAGCTTGCGCAACGCCTGGGTCAGGCCTTCGAGGGCATTGGAGTCAGCCATTGAAAATGCGCGTCCGCCGTGGGTGTTGGGTTTGCAGGAATACCCGGCTACATGCCTGCAATGGCAGCCTCAGCCAGAACGGTGGCGATCAGAATGGAAACTTCATGCCCCCGGGCAGTCCCGGCATGCCGGCTGTCAACTTGCCCATTTTTTCCTGACTGACTTCCTCGGCCTTGCGTACGGCCGCGTTGAAAGCGGCCGCCACCAGGTCTTCGAGCATATCCTTGTCATCGGCCAGCAGGCTGGGGTCGATCTCAATGCGCTTGACGTCGTGCTTGCAGGTCATCGTGACCTTGACAAGGCCGGCGCCGGCGTCCGCCGTCACTTCGACAAAAGCCAGTTCTTCCTGCGCTTTTTTGAGGTTGTCCTGCATCGCCTGCGCCTGTTTCATGAGGCCTGCGAGTTGTCCTTTGTTGAACATGGTTCTTTCCTTTAAATTCCGGCTTTACAACGGGTGGCTATCATATCGGCTTGGGGGCAAGGGGCCTGATGCTGCCCGGAACAATCCTGGCACCCCAATCCCGAATCATGTCCTGCACAAACGGGTCGTTCTGAATCATCTCTTCGGCGGCCCGCTGACGCTCCGCCAGCGCGGCAGCATTGCGGCGTGCCGGGGTATCACTCACGGGGCCTATTTCCACGGTCAGCCTGATGGCCGTGTCGCCGAGCGCCTGTTGCAACGCAGCCTGCAATTTCTCGCGGGCGGCGGCCTGGTTCAATGACTCCCGCTCCACGCGCAGGGTCCACATGCCCTCATCCTGACTGCGCAGCTCTGACTGCAGCGCCAGCTCACGCGTCAGCGCGGCAACCAATTCGGCCACCACCAGCTGATTAACGGTCTGGCTCCATGCATCGCCCAGCGGCGTGGTCGCCAGGGGTGCGGGCGCGGTCGGTAAGATCCGCGGTGCGGGCGCCGGCACGCCAGGCAGCCCAACCGGTGCTTCTGAATTAATAGCAACAGACTCAGCATTTACATGGGCTGGAGCATCTTTTCTCCCCTGGTTCTGGCTTGAGGAGCGTTCCGGCACAGCGACAGGCACCGGCTGGGCTACCGATGCCGTCGCCGCCGGTTCAGGAACCGCACGCGCGCCGGCAATGGCCGACTCAGGCTGCGGCTTTTTTGCGGGCTCGGCGGCGCTCCCCAGCGAGGAGGCCGGCGACCTGGCCTGCACGGCTGGCACCATGGCGGACGAAGGCTTGAACGCCAGCAAGCGCAATAGCACCATGGTGAGGCCCGCATATTCGTCGGGCGCCAGACCCAGCTCGCCGCGGCCATGCAGGCACAGGCTGTAGAGCAACTGGGTTTCGTCGGCCGGCAAGGTCTGGGCCAGCCGGGCCGTCTCGGCGATTTCGGGGTCGGCATCATCAACGCCCCCCCTGTCCGGCACAGCCTGCAGCACCGCCATGCGCTGCAGCACGGCCGTCATCTCTTCGAGCGTGGAAGCGGCGCTCAGGCCATTGAGTCGCAAGGCTTCGGAGGTTTCCACCACGGTTTTGCCGTCGCCGCGCGCCAGCGCATCCAGCAGGCGAAACACATAACTGCGGTCCACGCTGCCCAGCATGGTGCGCACGCTGGCCTCCAGCAACTGGCCCGAACCAAAGGCAATGGCCTGGTCGGTCAGCGACAGCGCATCGCGCATGGAGCCTCGGGCCGCACGTGCCAGCAGACGCAAGGCCTGTGGTTCGGCCGGCACATTTTCGGTGCCCAGCACCTGGGCCAGGTGTTCCAGCACCGTCTCAGGCGCCATGGGGCGCAGGTTGAACTGTAGGCAGCGCGACAGCACGGTGGCGGGGACCTTCTGCGGATCGGTCGTGGCGAGCACAAATTTGAGGTACTCGGGCGGTTCCTCCAGCGTCTTGAGCATGGCGTTGAACGCCGTGTTCGTCAGCATGTGAACCTCGTCGATCATGAAGACCTTGAAGCGGCCCACCACCGGCTTGTAAACCGCCTGCTCCAGCAACTGCGCAATTTCATCCACCCCGCGGTTGGATGCTGCATCGAGCTCGGTGTAGTCGACGAAGCGGCCACTGTCGATGTCGATGCATGCCTGGCAAACGCCGCAGGGCTCGGCGGTAATGTCGCCCTGCCCATCGACACCCGTGCAATTGAGCGACTTGGCGAGAATGCGCGACACGGTGGTCTTGCCGACGCCCCGCGTGCCGGTGAAGAGATAGGCATGGTGCAAGCGCCGCGTGCTCAGCGCATTGCCAAGTGCCTGCACCACATGCGACTGACCCACCATTTCAGAGAAATTTCGGGGACGGTATTTGCGGGCAAGAACTAGATAGGACATTCACCCATTCTAATTTGACGCGGAACGAGGCGGTAGACACTGCCGAGGCGGCGCGCATCAGGCATCAGCCCTTGCCCCGATGGCTTGGCAGATAGTTTTTTAATTCAGGACGACACCTGAGGCCATTTTTGCGGGCCGCCTCGGGTCTTTGCGTAAACGGGAGGTGAAAGACAGTTTTATGGGTACCGCAGCCTACAACACGCAGCAAGGTGAGTCCCTTCTCCTTTACAATCACCGGTGACGGGCCTTCCCGCATGACAAAGCGGCCAACCGGGTCAGGTGGGGAACCAAGCAGCCCTAACTGTGGAGTCAGTGCCGGGGTCAAGGCTCGTCACCTTATTCAAACAGGCCATAGCAGGAGAGCGCGCCACAGCTACTTGCCGGCCTCTTCAATCGCCTCCGTCGTCTGCAGCGCATGCTCCGCAATCTGCGCAGACACCAGCGCCAGCGACGCCAATGCATAGGTGCCGCTGATGATGCCCTTGTAAGCCACTTCCGCCGCAATCGCATCCTGTCCCAGGCCTTCGGTGGCAGCGACTATGCAGGCCTCCATGCTGTCCAGGCCGGAGTCGCCGTACAAATCCTCACCTTCGTAGGTCACGCGGTATTCGTACTGGTCCTGCTGAATCGGATCGATGTTGAAACGCACGATCATGGTTTTCCCTTTTTTACAAATGCCGGCTGAAAATATTTTCAGTCAAATTTTTCTGCCAAATCAATCACTTCTTCCACCCGTCCCGCTTGAACTAAAGGCCAAAATAATTGATGACACCTTGGCCGGCAGCATGCCCGCTGGCAAAACAGGCGGTGAGCAGGTAGCCACCCGTGGGCGCCTCCCAATCAAGCATTTCGCCGGCACAAAACACGGGCTGGGCTGTACCTTTTGATGCTCGAAGTTGCATGTGCGCATCCATCGCCTCGAAGGGCACGCCACCAGCGCTGCTGATGGCCTCATCGATCGGCCGGGGAGCCAGCAGCGTCACCGGCAAGGCCTTGATGGCGTGGGCAAGCTGGATGGGGTCGTTGATGGCGTCCTTGCCCAGCAATTCATAAAGAATGGCGGCCTTGATGCCATCAAGGTTCAGGCGGCTTTTCAGATGGCTGGAAAGCGAGCGTGAGCCGCGCGGGTGCCGCACCTCAACCAGGACCTGCTCGGGCGACTTGTCCGGCAGCAGATCGAGCGTGAAGGTGGCACTGGCATGCATGGCAATCTCATCGCGCAGCAGGCTTGAGACGGCATAGATGAGACTGCCCTCGACGCCCGTTGCGGTCGCCACGAACTCCCCCTTCCGGTGAAAAGTGCGGCCGCGTGAATCCGTGAAGTGGATGGCAACCGACTTGAAGGGTTGACCGGCGAAGCGGCTGGTGAAATGCTCAGTCCAGCCCACGCGGGGTGGGGGTGCCTGACCAATCAGTTCTTTCAGGAACTCACGGCGGCTCTCGCCCGACCCCAGCATGCCCGGCGCCGCCAGGGCAGCCAGCGGGGCAAAGACATCGAAACCACAATTGGACGGCTTCAGGGGCGCGATCGCGATGCCGCGCTCCGCCAATATCGGCACCCATGCGCCATCCGATCCCAGACGCGCCCAGCTGGCGCCACCCAGCGCCAGCACCACGGCGTCGGCCTGTACCTGCATTTCACTGGAGGGTGTTGAGAATTTCAAAGCCCCCTTGGGCTCGCTGTCGTCGGTCCAGCCCAGCCAGCGATGCCGCATGGAAAATTGCACGCCCGCGCCACGCAGGCGATGCAGCCATGCGCGCAGCAGCGGCGCGGCCTTCATGTCCTTGGGGAACACCCGGCCCGAACTGCCGACAAAGGTTTCCACACCCAATGCCCCGGCCCAGACCCGCAGTTGGGTCGGGCCAAAGGCCGCCAGCAAAGGCTGCAGCTCGCCGCTGCGCTCGCCGTAGCGGCCCAGGAAAACCGGCGGCTCTTCTGAATGCGTGAGGTTGAGGCCACCCTTGCCAGCCAGCAAAAACTTGCGGCCGACCGAGGGCATGGCATCGTAGACCGTGACCGACACGGCAGCGCCGGCGCCGGCCAGCACTTCCGCAGCCATCAGGCCCGCCGGGCCGCCCCCGATGACGGCAACCCGCAATGGGGAGTGCTGCGTGGACTGCAGCGATTTAACAGGAAGAGTCGAGTCGTTCAAGGAAATTCCGTCTGCCTAATGGCTACGTTGGGGTACGTTTGGGGTACGTTGCAAGAAGTGGGCTCAAAACCTGCAGTCACGGTATCAGAGGTTTTTGGGTGCTGCACGCATGTCATGTTGCGCTGTTTTTGACGGCTGGCGTCTTCCACAAATCAGCAGCGTAAAAAAGCCGGCCATTCAGGTCTGGCAGGCGCGCAGCCGGCCAACACGGTACCCCAATTATTGCAGGCTGGCCGCGCACCACCTGCGCAATGCGCCGGCCCGGTCAGGAAAGCTCCACCACCGCTCCCGATCCCGTCAGGAAAGCGGCCTTCACCGTGGCCGCCGGGTAAATCTGTTGCACCGCCGCGCGGTAGGTCTGCATCTGCGCCAGCAGCGCCGGTTGCGACTGCGGCGCGCCAGCCGATTTGTAGTCCAGCACCCACCAGTGGCCCTCATGGCCGGCGTCCTTGCGCTGCACCAGTCTGTCCAGCCGCAAGGGCTGGCCCTGGTACACCAGATCAATTTCGTTGCCCTGCCAGGCCACCGCATTGGGATTCCAGGCCCAGGCACCCTCACCCGTCAGGATGCGCTCCGCCAGCCCGCCGGCGCGCGCGGCCTGCGCCGGGCTGAGGCGAAACTCGCGCGCCACCGCCGCCAACTGCTGGGCGGAAAACGGGCCGCCCCACTCCAGCAGTCGGTGCATGGCCTTGCCGACTCGGGCGACGGTACTGTCCTCGTCCTCAGGCGTGTCTGGCAACACCTTGTGGATCGCTGTGTCCGGCAAGACGGGCAGTTCAGGCAGGTAGAAAATCTGGCTCTTTGCTGCGGAAGCGGCGGCTGGGCCAATCGATTCAACCACCGGTGCCGGTAACTCGCCAACCAGTCCGTACAGCCGCTGCCACCAGCTCTCGCTGGTCTCGCGGTGCGGTTCAATCGACGAGATCACCAGCGTATGGCGCGCGCGGGTCAGCGCGACGTACAAGGCATTGAGCTCCTCACGCTTGCGCGCCAGCAGTTCGTCGGCCAGCACTTTTTCGGCGCAGGCGGGTGGCCGGCTCTCGCTGACCAGAAATACAAACTTATGCGGCGCGACAGCTTCGCCGGGCCAGTCGACCAGCACGCCCATGCTGTCGGCATTGCGCTCCAGCGTGTCTGTGTCCAGCAGCAGCACCGCTTCGGCTTCCAGGCCCTTGGCGCCGTGAATGGTCAGCAGCCGGACGGCGTCGTTGCTGACGGCCGCAGGCGCCAGCGTGCCGCCCGCCTTCAGCGCACGCACAAAGGCATAGGGCGTGGCATAGCGCCCACCGTCGCGGTCCAGCGCAACACCCAGCAATGCGCGCAGATTGGCCAGCACGGTGCCGCGCTGGGCGGCCGGCGCAGCGGCCACAAAGCGCGCCAGCACATCGCCGTCGTCGTAAATGCTTTGCAGCGCATCATGCGGCGGCAGCTGGTCCAGCCAGCCTTTCCATCGGGTCAAAACGGCGCCCGGCCCTTGCAGTTCAGGCGCAAGCAGCTCTGTTTTTTGCAGCACCTGATACCACGGCATCCGCAGTTCACGCTGCAACAAGGCCAGCTGCACCAGGCCGGCGTCGGCCACACCAAACAGCGGCGAGCGCAGGGCACGGGCCAGCGACAGATCGTGCTGCGGCGACACCAGCGCGTCCAGCAGCGCCACGACGTCCAGCACCTCGCAGCAATCGATCAGGTCGGTTTTTTCACCCACCTGGGCAGGAATATGCAAGGCCCGCAATTCGTCCTGCAGGGGCAGCAGGCCGGCCCGCTTGCGCGACAACACCATGATGTCTGACGGCTTGAGGCCGCTGGCCAGTTGCCCGGAAATCCATGCAGCGGCCTGCAGTGCTTCGCGCGTGCGCAGGGTTTCCTCAGGCAACTCGCGCGGCGTCGTAAGGCTGTCTCGCCAGCCCGATTCCGGACCGGCCAGAGCCGCTTCATCCGTGTCTTTTTGCCGCGGTATGGGCGGCAGCCGCCCCGCTGCGCCAATTCGGCCAGACGCCGTGGTGTGCTCGCGAAAGCCCTCATAACCATCGGCGGCCCGGGCCGTGGCCATGGCGGCGTTCACCGTGTCGATCACCGCTTCGGCATTGCGGCGGGTGTGGTCGCAGCTCAACAGGTCACCGCCGAGGCCCTCCACAACAAAGGCCTGCGCGGCGCGGAACACCTGGGGTTCGGCGCGCCGGAAGCGGTAAATGCTTTGCTTGGGGTCGCCCACCAGAAACACGCTGGGCGCCGATCCGGCGCCGGAATAGCCGATCAGCCAGGCGTACAGCGACTGCCACTGCAGCGGGTTGGTGTCCTGGAACTCGTCGATCATCAAATGCTTGATGCGGGCATCCAGCCGCTCCTGCACCCAGCCCGACAGCACCGGGTCGCCCAGCATGACGAGCGCCGCGCGCTCGACGTCATTCATGTCAACCCAGCCGCGCTCGCGCTTGAGGCCGGTGAACTGCGCGATCAGCGCGCGGGTGAGGCGGGCCATACGCTGCTGGTGGGTCCAGGCCTCGTGCTGCTGGCAGGCCGCCACCGCGCGCAGCGCCAGGTCCTGCGCCTGCCGCACGATGTCGATGCCGGCGATCTTCTCGCCAAACTTGCGCGGACTTCCTTTGTCGGTCAACAGCGCACTGAAAACGGCGGACATGTCACCCGCCGTCAGGGCCTGCTCCAGCTCCACGCCTTTGGCCGAGAAGGTGGGCGCACTGGCGCGGCCCAACGCCTTCGCCGCTTCCAGCAAAGTCTGGCGGCGGGCCGGATGGGCCAGCCATTCCCCAGGCGCAGCCAGCCCGTCAAAGTCGGGGTACTGCACGCCAAAGGGCAGCACCGAGGCATCGACCACGCCCAGCTCATCGGCCAGCGTGAATTCGGTGCGCTTGTCGAGTGCGGTCTGCAGGGCCTTGTCGGCCTGGAAGCGGCCATGTGCCAGCACGACAGCCTCAAAATCCGCCTTGAGCGAATCACTGGCCGCCACCGTGGCGTAAAAGCGCCGCCACACCAGCGCCCGGGCGGGGGCATCATCCTCCAGCAGCTCATAATTGACCGGCAACCCCAGCCTTTGCAGCACAGCCACCGGCGCGCTGCGCAGCAGGGCGGCGAACCAGCTGTGGAAGGTGCGTATCTGCACCGACCGGCCACTGGCCAGGATGGAACGGTATAAATTTGAGAGCTGCTTACGCATTTCAAGCGCGGCTTTCAGGCCTTTTTCGCTTGAATCTCCGAACCTGACGCCGCGCATTTCAAGCTCGCGCTGCAGCGTGGCGTCGTCGGCGTGGACAAAGGCCTTGAGCCAGTCGTCGAGTCGTTCACGCATTTCGCCGGCGGCCTTTTTGGTGAAGGTAATGGCCAGGATTTCGTGGGGGCGAACCTGGGCATCAGGGCCGCCTCCTGCACCATCCAGCAGGGCGCGCACGATGCGCGACACCAGCATCCAGGTTTTGCCGGCACCGGCACAGGCCTCGACCGCGACGCTGCGGCGTGGGTTGCAAGCGATGGCGTAGAACGCGTCAGCGGAAATCGGTTCGCCGTTGCACTCGTAGGCGGCATAGTGGACGACCTTCATCGCACTAACCTCCTGACGGGCGCAGGCATCCCGGGGTCGCGGAACCGGCCTTGGCCTGCCCTGAGCCTGTCAAAGGGCCGGGCCGCAGGCGCAGCGGCCCCCGAGGGGCTGGAGCCCGCGGCTCCAAAGCTGCCTGCCCAGCTTGGGACGGGCGACAGAGGCGAAGCGTCTCGCGAGCCGCGGCCTGCAAGACCTCGCGCACTACGCGAAGTGAGCGACCGTGGGGGCTCTTCATACCAGCAGGGGCCGCGGAACCGGCTTCGCCGGGCCGCAGGCGCAGCGGCCCCCCCGGGGGGAAGCGTAGTACGCGAAGCGAGAAGCGTGGGGGCTCTACTCATTCCAGAAATCCTTGCGGCACAAGCCGCGCGCCGCACAGTATTCGCAGGCCTTGCCCTCGCCCAGCGCGGGCAGCGGCGTGCCGCGCGCAATGCGGTCCATGTCGGTCAGGATGCTTTCGATCAGCGCGTCACGCAGGCCCACGATCCCGGGCTGCGCGTAGGTGCGGGTGGCTTCTTTTTCGCCAAGGTTGACGTAGGCCGCCGCCAGCGTGTCGTCGTGCATCAGCGCGGCATAGAACGCCAGTTGGGTGTCTTCCTGCCCGTCCTTGATACGCTCGACCGTCACTGTGCGTGGCTCGGTTTTGTAGTCAATCAGCAGCGTATGGCCATCGGCCTGGCGGTCGATGCGGTCCAGTTTGCCGATCAACTGCAGCTTGCCCAGGGGCATTTCACGCTCGGCTTCCGCCTCCTCAAAACGGGCGCCCTCCGCCTCGTGATCGGTGAGCCAGGCCAGGTAGCCCTCGCGCACACGCGGCCAGATCGCGGCAAACGGCAGGAACTCGCTGTCGCTCAGGGCCATCGCCTGCGTGACCCGTTCAGCCGCCAGGTTAATCATGGCTTCACGCGCAGACAATTCGGGGGTTGGCGCGGCTTTCAGTGCCTCATGGAAATAGCGCAGAACGCTGTGCAGCCAATTGCCGAAGTCGCGTTTGTCCAGTTCGCTGTCCAGCTCGCCGGACTCCTGCAGGCGCAACTGGCGCAGTGCAAAAAAACGGTAGGGACAGCGGCGCAGGTCTTCATAGGCGCTGGCCGACAGCCGGGTCACCGGCAAGGCCTCGCCGGTGGGCATGGGACGCGGCGTGGGCTGGATCGCGACCGGGCGCAAGCGGCGGGAGTCAGTCGCCAAGGCTGGACTGTCGCCGTGCCCGGCTTGCGCGAGCAGCAGCTCCTGCACAAAACCGCTGGGAATCAGGTGCTCACCGGCCTCGCTGGTGCGCCAAAGCAGGTCCACATGCGGCAGTTGCAGGACATAGTGCCAGGCAGCCCGGTTGGCGCTGGCCAGCATGTCACGCGAGGGCAGGCCCAGAACTTCGCGTTGTCCGGGCGTCCAGAGACCCGCAGGCTCGGGCGAAACCGGCAGGCGGATTTCATCGCAGCCGGGCAACACCACCGCCTGCATGGGCCGCCCCAGGAGTTGTGCCAGCGGCAGGATCACCACCTGCTCCCCCTGCGGGTGCTCGGGAGAAAACTTGCCGCCTTCCAGGGCCTGGTTCACCCAACTGGTGAACGAGGCCAGCGCCATCGTGGGTGCGCTGTCGAACTCCGCCTCGGCGCCCTCATGCAGGCGAAGCACCTCCAGCACCGTCTGGCCGGCATTGTCGATTTCCAGCGCGTCCCACTGCCCTGCCGACTGCAAGGCAGCACGCAGGTCGCGCAGCCACGAGGCCAGTGGGCGTGTGCGCCCGAGGGCCTTGCGCAATGCGTCGACCTGCAAGGCGAGTTGCTGGGTCGCAGCGAAGGCCGGCTGCGGGGTCGCCGGCAGATCGCGCCAGGCGCGCAGGCCAGCCTTGCGCAGTTCGGTTTCCGCTGCGGTGACCTCGCCCGGACTGACGCCGGGTGCATTCTTCAGCCAGTCCAGTACGGCGTCGGTGGAGGCGTCCCACGGCATGGCGCGCAGCAGGCCCATCAGGCTGGCCGCAGCACGCGTGGTGGACAGCTTCCAGCCTGTTTCGTCGCGCATCGCAATGCCGCGCCCGGCCAGCATGGCGCCCACCCGGCGTGTCAGGAGCCGGTCCTGGGCGATCAGCGCGACCGGGCTGCGCCCCTGGGCCAAGTGCGCCAGCACACAGGCGGCGGCACGGCCGGCCTCATCCTCGGCGTCCATCGCGGCGTGCAGCGACGGCAGGGGCAATTCCGCGGGAGCCCGCAGGTCCTGCGGCAGGCACAGCGCAATGGAGATGGAACGCTCGCCGAAGTGCGCCTTCAGTGCATCGGTCAGCGGTTCAGCCTGAAACCCTTCCAGCACGGCCAGCAACGCCGGTGTGGCCTGGAACAGGCGATCTGACGGATAGGCCGAAGCCGCGGCCCAGGCCAGCGCGATCTGACCCACTGCGGCTTCCAGAGCCAGCACCGGAGAATCCAGGCCCGCCTGCAGCGACACCGCCAGGCGCTCGCTCCAGACCTGGCGCTGAGCCGGCAGCACCGCCGCCGCGACACGCCCCAGACTCCACGCCGCCTCGACAAGGCGCCCGGCCAGGGCATCCTGCTGCGCGCCCAGGCCGGCCCGTTCCAGCAGCGATGCGGCGGTCAGCATGTCGACCGCCATGTCCATGCGCAAATCATCACCCGATGGCGTGAAAAGCCCCAGCGTGCCGCCCAGGCTGCTGGCCCAGTTCATGGTGGTCTCAAATCGCGGTACAAAAAATGTTTCGCCCGCAACCCCGGCCCAGGCCCGGCGCGCCTGCTGGATCAACTGCGCATACGGAAGCAGGACAACGGCCTCGGCGGGGTGCACATTTCGCGTCTTGAGCGTCGCGGCCAGCTGCGCCATGACGCGCTGCCAGCACAGCACATCCGGGGACAGTACAGCGTTCTCAGGGATCTCAAGGGTCTCTGGCGGCATGGATTGATGAGGGAACTCGGAAACAGGAAAAACGGATGGCAAGCGGGACGCGGGGCGTGTTTCAGAAGACGGCTATCGGGCCCATAGCGGCTGCATGAGCGACCCGGTTACTTGCTTTCTGACACAATGACTGCAACTTTAGCCGTATCTAATCTAGTAACTAGACCAAAGGAGCCGTCATGGCGAGCGAATTGATCAAACATACCACCGATGCCACGTTTGAAGCCGACGTGCTGAAATCTTCAACACCCGTTCTGGTGGACTATTGGGCCGAATGGTGCGGCCCTTGCAAGATGATTGCCCCCATCCTGGACGAAGTGGCCACCGGCTATGACGGCAAGTTGCAGATCGCCAAAATGAATGTCGATGAAAACCGCGACATTCCCGCCAAATTCGGCATTCGTGGCATTCCCACGCTGATGCTGTTCAAGGACGGCCAGCTGGCAGCCACCAAGGTCGGCGCCATGAGCAAGGCCCAGTTGACCGCATTCATTGACCAGCAACTGGCCTGAGCGCCACTGAGACTGGACCTGTCGCCGTGCCATCAGGAACCGGATTACCCCGGCTTCCTGATCCGGCACCGCCTTGATGACTGCCCCGCGCAACTGCCCTGCCCGCTGAACCCGTCATGCCGGGCACCCGCCGGGCCAGCCCTGGCACCCCGATTTACATCCTGAATTTCCTGTCATAATGCGCTTTATTCACCAGCCAGTTGTTACCGGCTGGTTCGAGTTCCCGGTTTGTAAGCCTTCCCTCTCTGCGGCTTCTTTTCAAACCTCCCCCGTTTTTTTAAATGAACTCCGCAAGGAGTAATTCCATGCACTTAAACGAACTCAAGGCACTGCACGTGTCTGAAGTCCTCAAGCAGGCCGAAGCCCTGGAGATCGAAAACGTTGGCCGCATGCGCAAGCAGGAGCTGATGTTTGCCATCATCAAGAAGCGGGCAAAAACCGGCGAAACCATCGTCGCCGATGGCGTGCTGGAAGTGCTGCCGGACGGTTTTGGCTTTCTGCGTGCGCCCGACTCGAGCTACACCGCCAGCACCGACGACATCTACATCAGCCCAAGCCAGATCCGCCGCTTCAACCTGCACACCGGCGACATGATCGAAGGCGAAGTGCGCACCCCCAAAGACGGCGAGCGCTACTTTGCACTGAACAAGCTCGACAAAGTCAACGACGGTGCGCCGGAAGACAACAAGCACAAGGTCATGTTCGAGAACCTGACGCCGCTGTTCCCGCGCGAGCAGTTCAAGCTCGAGCGCGACATCAAGGCCGAGGAAAACCTGACCAGCCGCATCATCGACATCATTGCCCCCATCGGCAAAGGCCAGCGCGCCCTGCTGGTGGCGCCCCCCAAATCCGGCAAGACGGTGATGATGCAGAACATCGCCCACGCCATCACGGCCAACTATCCCGAAGTGGTGATGATGGTCCTGCTGGTGGACGAACGCCCTGAAGAGGTCACCGAGATGCAGCGCAGCGTGCGCGGCGAGGTGATTTCCTCCACCTTCGACGAACCCGCAGCGCGCCACGTGCATGTGGCCGAAATGGTGATCGAGCGCGCCAAGCGCCTGGTCGAACTCGGCAAGGACGTCGTGATCCTGCTGGACTCCATCACCCGCCTCGCCCGTGCCTACAACAACGTGCTGCCCTCGTCAGGCAAGGTGCTGACCGGCGGTGTCGACGCCAATGCACTGCAGCGCCCCAAGCGTTTCTTTGGTGCGGCCCGCAAGATCGAAGAAGGCGGCAGCCTGACCATCATTGGCACAGCGCTGGTCGATACCGGCAGCCGCATGGACGAAGTGATTTTTGAGGAGTTCAAGGGCACCGGCAACTGCGAGATTCACCTGGATCGCCGCCTCTACGAAAAACGCGTGTTCCCGGCCATCCACCTCAACCGCAGCGGCACCCGCAAGGAAGAGCTGCTGCTGGCGCCCGAAATCCTGCAAAAGTCGCGCATTTTGCGTCAATTCATGTACAACATGGACGAAATCGAGTCCATGGAGCTCATGCTCAAGAACATGAAAGCGACGAAAAACAACCACGAATTCTTCGACATGATGCGGCGAGGCGGCTAGAAATAGAGCCCCCACGGTCGCTCACTTCGTGTAGCTCCCTGCCCCCCCGAGGGGGCCGCTGCGCCTGCGGCCCGGCTAAGCCGGTTCCGCGGCCCCGGCTGAGTTTGAATCGGGCTCCTCGGGAGGCCTCGCCACAAATTCGCCCTCACGGGGGCTAAAAACCGCTGTAAATACCTGATTTATGCCATAATCATAGGCTTAGCGGAAAGTGCCCAAGACTGGCTTGAGTGGCTCCCGCAACGAATAAGGAAAGATCATGAAAGAAGGCATTCACCCCAACTACCGCGAAGTTTGCTTCCTGGACTTGTCCAACAACTTCAAGTTTGTGACCCGCTCCTGCGTGAACACCAAAGAAATGGTGAAAATGGAAGACGGCCGCGAGCTGCCCCTGTACAAGCTCGATACGTCCAGCGAATCGCACCCCTTCTACACCGGTACGCAAAAGTCCGTGGACAACATGGGTGGTCGCGTTGAGAAATTCCGCAACCGCTTCGGCAAAACCGCTGCGAAAGAGGCCACTCCACCAGCTGCCGAGTAAGCTTCGAAACATTCTTTCGCCAGCCTGCAAGAAGCAGCCTGAATTTCAGGCTGCTTTTTTTTCGGCTAAAACTGCCACTGGTTGCCGCGAAAATCGCTATCCAGCCCTCCTGCGGGCATCTCTCCTGATCACCAAGCCGTTTTGAACAAGCCTTCGCCCGCCATCATTGCCCAGTCTGCCGTGCGCCGCCTGCCGCGGCTGGCGCTGTTGCTGTTTTGCCTGGCTTATGTGCTGCCCGGATTTTTTGGCCGCGGCCCCTGGAAATACGAGGACATCGCCGCCTTCGGCGTCATGCGGGAGCTGACGACCTCCGCGGCCAACTGGCTGCAGCCTCAATTGCTCGGCCAGATCACGGGGTTTGAGGCGCTGGTGCCTTATTGGCTGGGGGCCGTCGCCATCAAGGGCCTGCCCTTCCTGGACCCGGCTTTTGCGGTACGCATTCCGTTTGGCCTGCTGCTGGCGATGACGCTGATCACCACCTGGTACGCCATCTACTATCTGGCCCGCAGCCCGCAGGCTCAGCCCGTGGCCTTTGCCTTTGGCGGCGAAGCCAGCCCGGTGGACTACGCCCGGGCCATTGCAGACGCCGGTTTGCTGGCGCTGATTGCCAGCCTGGGCCTGGCACAGTTGTCACACGAGACGACGCCCGCGCTGGCGCAACTGGGCTTTACGGCCCTGGTGTTTTATGCGATGTCTGCCAGCCCCTATCGCCGGGCAACCAAAATTGTGGGTCCGGCACTGGGCTTGTTGATTGGTCTCGCAGGACTTGCCCTGAGTGGCGCGCCCACACTGGCCCTGCTGCTGGGTGTGGGCGGCGTACTGGTCGAAGGGGCTCAACTTCACTGGGGCTACAACCAGGATGGCCAGGGCAGTCAGGCCAACACTGACAGCAGACGGCAGTCCTGGCATTGGGTGCTGCTGATTGCCGGCGCCACGCTACTGGCCGCACTGCTGGCGTATGCGCTGGACCTGTGGCGCTGGCGAATTCAGCTGCCCGGCGCCAGTGATCAACCAGCCTGGAGAGACTGGCGCCGGCTAGGGCGTTTGCTACTGTGGTTTACCTGGCCAACCTGGCCGCTGGCGCTGTGGACGCTGTGGCGCTGGCGCAGGCAACTGGCCAGCCGCCACGTTGCCCTGCCCTTGTGGTTTGCCGGCATGGCTGTCGCCGCCACGCTGACCACCACTGCCTCCGACCGCAGTCTGCTGCTGAGCTTGCCGCCGCTGGCGGCACTGGCCGCGTTTGCCCTGCCAACGCTCAAGCGTAGCTGGGCCTCGCTGATTGACTGGTTCACCCTGCTCTTTTTTACGGGCTGCGCCATCATCATCTGGGTCGTCTGGATTGCCATGCAGACCGGCGTGCCGCGGCAGCCCGCGGCCAATGTTGCCAAGCTGGCGCCGGGCTTCGAACCGAGCTTTTCGTGGCTTGCTTTTTTGGCAGCGGTGGCCGCCACGCTGGCCTGGACCTGGCTCGTCAAGTGGCGGGCCGGCGCACAGCGCGCAGCCATCTGGAAGTCGCTGGTCCTGCCGGCCGGCGGCGCCACCCTCTGCTGGCTGCTGCTGATGACACTCTGGATGCCCCTGCTCGACTATGCGCGCAGCTATGCGCCGATGTCGCGGCAGATCGCCAGCCTGGTTGACAAAAATGCCTGTGTCGAGATCTATGGCGTGGACAGCGCCCAGGCTGCTGCGCTGCAGTACCACGGCCGGCTGGAACTGCGCCAGGCGACCTCCCATGCAAGCTGTCCTTATCTGGTCGTCGATGTCGATGCCCAGTCGACCCTCAGCAACACCGTCAATTTGCCGGACTGGGCGTTCCTGGCCACCGTGCGCAGACCGACGGACAAAAATGAGAACGTCCTGGTTTTCAAACGGGTCAGCACGGATAACCAGGCCCGGGCGGCAAAGCGAGACGGTCTGCCCGCCCGCCCTTGAGCGAACTCAAAATCATCAGCCAGCACGCGGGTACGGTGCTGGTGGGTCAGCTGGCCGTGATGGCCTTTGGCGTGGCAGACACCGTGATTGCCGGGCGCTACAGCGACGAGGCCCTGGCTGCGCTGTCGGTAGGCTCCGCCATCTACATCAGTGTTTACGTCGGGCTGATTGGCATTGTCCAGGCCCTGCTCCCCATCTGGGCCGAGATGCGGGGTGCCCGACAGTATGAGGCGGTCGGACAATCCTTGCGGCAAAGTCTTTACCTGTGCAGCTTCATCACGGCCGCCGGCATGGCTGCCCTGCTGTTTCCCGGCCCGCTGCTGCGCTGGGCACAGGTGCCCGAACTGATGCAGGATGACGTGCGGCACTACCTCGCCATTCTGGCCTTCGGGTTTGTTCCCTCGCTGCTGTTCCGGGTTTACAGCACGTTCAACCAGTCCCTGGGAAAACCGCTGCTGGTCACCTGGCTGCAGGTAGGCGCGTTGGCGCTCAAAATCCCGCTGTCCATCTGGCTGGTGGCTGGCGGTGGCGGCGTGGAGCCCATGGGTGTCGCCGGCTGCGCCTTGGCCACGCTGATCGTGAACTACCTGCTTCTGGTGCTGGCGCTGGTGATGCTGCGCTCACAAGCGCTATACAGGCCGTTTTGCATCTGGCGGCGCATGGAGCGTCCCGACTGGCCGCAGATTCGCGGCTTTGCCCGGCTGGGTATCCCCGGTGGGCTGGCCTATCTGGTGGAAGTGACCTCCTTCACACTGATGGCCCTGTTCATCGCGCGATTGGGAACGACGGCCTCGGCGAGCCACCAGATCGCGGCCAGCGTGGCGGCGGTGCTTTACATGATGCCGCTGTCCATGGCCATTGCCTGCAGTGCGCGCGTATCGTTCTGGCTGGGTGCGGAACGGCCGGACTACGCCAGGCGGGTGGTCGTGCTGGGCCTGAAACTCACAGGGCTGGCGGCCCTGGTACTGGCTGCGACTATTTCGGTAGCAGGGAAGCTGCTGGCAAGCTGGTATTCCGGCAGCCCAGCGATCATTTCCCTGGCGTCGTCCCTGCTGGTGTGGGTGGCTTTTTACCACGTCGCCGATGCCACCCAGGCACTGTGCGCCTTCTTGCTGCGCTGCTACCGCATCACGCTCACGCCACTGGTACTGTATGGAATTTTCCTGTGGGGGCTGGGCCTGTTTGGCGGTTACCTGCTGGCCTACGAAGGTATCGCGGGCCGTGCCGCCACCCAATCGGCCAGCAGCTTCTGGGCTGCCAGCACCATCGCGATCGGACTGGCAGCCGCCTGCCTCCTGGGGTTGCTGTGGCGCGTGGTTTGGCAGAGCCAGCGGGCCATCCCGGGGAAAACTCAGGCAGCGTGAGCCGGGCGGATGCGTGCCGCGGGGAAAATGAGTGAAAAGCGCGAACCGTGCCCGGGCTGGCTGTCGATATGCAGTTCGGCACCGTGGCGCTGGGCGACATGCTTGACGATGGCCAGGCCCAAACCCGTTCCGCCAGTTTCACGCGAGCGACTGCGGTCAATGCGATAAAAGCGCTCCGTCAGGCGAGGCAAATGTTCGGGCTCTATACCCGGTCCGGTGTCCCTGACCTCAAACTGGCCGCGGCCATCCTTGAGCAGCTTCCAGCTGACGCTGACCAGGCCCGTCTCCGGTGTATAGCGGACCGCATTGGTCACCAGGTTGGACATGGCGCTGTACAGCTCCGTTTGCACGCCTGCGATTTCGCTGGCCGGCCCGGCGTCAAACTCCAGCCGATGCCCGCGCGGCGCAATCACAGCCGACAAGGCCCGGGCCTCCTGCTCGCACTGCACCAGCAGCGCACTGGTGGTGATCCAGTCATTGGCGCCGGGGAACGGGCTTCCCTCCAGGCGTGACAGTGTCAGCAAGTCATTCACCAGCGTCTGCATGCGCTGGGATTGCTGCGCCATCAGCGCCAGGTAACGTGCGCGCTCGGGCTCCTCCAAAGGCAGGGTTCGCAGCGTCTCGATGAAGCCGGACAACACCGTCAGCGGCGTACGGATCTCATGCGACACATTGGCCACAAAATCCCGGCGCATGGCTTCCGCCAGCTCGACGGCGGTGATGTCCCGCGACAGCAGCAACTTGCGGTCTTTGCCATACGAATGCACATGCACTGACAACTTGACGGGTCGCGCCGGTGTGCTGAGGCTGCCGGGAATCACCACGTCATGCGAATAGTTACCCGACGCCAGGTAGGCCTTGAAGGCAGGCTCGCGAACCAGGTTGGCAATATGCTGCATCACATCGCGCTGCACGTCAAAACCAAAATGCTGGGTCGCCATCTGATTGCACCACTCGATGCGCCCCTGCGTATCCAGCAGCACCACCCCGCTCGGGGAAGCCTGCATGGCCGCCAGAAACTCGTCCAGTCGTGCCTGGCTTTCCTGCAACTGCTGGTCGCGGTTCTTCAGCAGCCTGCGGGTCCGGTCGACCACTTCCTCCCATACACCGGGCAAGCGGGGTAGCTGGCTGGACACCATGGCCGGCGCTTCGCGGCCCTGCTCGGCGCGCAGCCACCGGAGGAGCCGGGCCAGGTAGAGGCTGTCGATCATCAGCCATATCAAGGCGCCCAGTCCAAGACCCACACCCAGGCTCCATGCGGGTCCACCCTTCGCAGTCGTCAACCATCCCAATGCGCCACCGGCCAACATGCAGGCGGTAAAAGCGATCCAGCGGTTGATCATGTGCCGGATTGTGCCGCAGCAGTTACCCGAGTGGTAGCGGCAGCCGCAGCAGTCAGACGGTAACCCGCCCCGCGAACGGTTTCAACCATGGTACCGGCGGCGCCCAGCGCCTCACGCAGGCGCTTGACGTGAACGTCTACCGTACGTTCTTCAATGAACACATGGTCACCCCACACCTTGTCCAGCAAGGTACTGCGGCTGTGCACACGTTCCGCATGTTTCATCAGGTAATGCAGCAGCTTGAACTCCGTCGGGCCCAGCTTGAGTTCCTGGTTCTGGAACGAAATGCGATGGGTGCCTGCATCCAGTACCAGCGCACCCACTGTCACACTGTCGTTCACCGACTCCGGTGCGCGGCGGCGCAGCACGGCACGAATGCGCGCGAGCAGCTCCTGCGTTGAAAACGGCTTGGTGATGTAGTCGTCGGCACCGGCATCCAGGCCCGCAACCTTGTCAGGCTCATCGCCGCGGGCGGTCAGCATCAGGATGGGAATGGCCTTGGTGCGTACCTGCTTGCGCCAATGACGCGCCAGCGCCAAGCCGCTCTGCCCCGGCAGCATCCAGTCGAGCAGGATGGCATCGGGCAGCACCGCGTCGAGTTCGCGCTGGGCCGCCACACTGTCCTGAACCACGACGGGCTCAAACCCACCATGCCTCAAGTTGACCGCAATCAGTTCGGCAATCGCTGGCTCGTCTTCAACAATCAGTATGCGGGCTTGGTGTTTCATGCGGCCTTACTTGACGGCGGACTCGATCTGGTCCATGGAGGTATGCCTGACATCCGCGCCTTTGACGATATAGATGATGAACTCGGCGATATTCTTGGCGTGGTCGCCCACACGCTCGATGGCCTTGGCGACAAACAGCAAGTCCAGGCTGGCTGAAATGGTGCGTGGATCTTCCATCATGTAGGTGATCAGCTTGCGCACAAAACCGTCAAACTCCTGGTCAATCAGGTCGTCCTCCTTGAGGATGGATACCGCCGCAGCGGTATCCAGCCGGGCGAAGGCGTCCAGCGCCTTGCGCAGCAAGCCGGAAGCCAGTTCTGCGGCAACGCGAAGATCGGACGACGGCAGGACGCGTGCCGAACCGCTGTTGATGATCGAATTGACCATGCGCGCGATTTTTTCGGCTTCATCGCCGGCACGCTCCAGGTTGGCCGTGGTCTTTGAAATGGCGATCAGCAGGCGCAAATCGCGGGCAGTAGGCTGGCGGCGGGCAATGATGGAAGACAGCTCGCGGTCAATGTCGATTTCCATCGCGTTGACACGCGCCTCAGTCTCTATCACCTGGTTGGCGCTCTCGGTGCTGAATTGCGACAACGCATAGATGGCCAGACGGATCTGGGATTCAACCAGGCCGCCGAGCTCCATCACACGCGAGGACACGCCGTTGAGTTCGCTGTCAAACTGGGTCGAGAGGTGTTTATCAGGCATGTTGTTCCCTTTGGGTTTATTTGCCGCTGCAATCGGAGCCGCAACGCATGAGACGCTCAGTGCCGAGCCAGCGGGCGTCGCGGAACCGGCTTCGCCGGGCCGCAGGCGCCGTCCCCCGGAGGGGGATTCCGGCTACACGCAGTGAGCCGAGACAGGGGGAAGCTTTGTTCATCCGAAACGGCCGGTGATGTAGTCTTCCGTCTCTTTGCGCTTGGGTTTGAAGAAGAGGTCTTCCGTGGCACCAAATTCAACAAGATCGCCCAGGTACATATAGGCCGTGTAATCGCTGCAGCGGGCGGCCTGCTGCATGTTGTGCGTGACGATCACCACCGTGTAGTCGTTTTTCAGCTCGGCAATCAGTTCCTCCACCTTGGCCGTGGAAATGGGGTCCAGCGCCGAGCAAGGCTCATCGAGCAGCAACACCTCGGGCTTGATGGCAATGCCGCGGGCAATGCACAACCGTTGCTGCTGGCCTCCGGACAGGCTGGAACCGCTCTGGTTCAGCTTGTCCTTGACTTCCCCCCAGAGAGCCGCCTTGCGCAGTGCCCACTCGACCCGCTCGTCCATATCCGAGGCGTTGAGGCTTTCAAACAGCTTGACCCCAAAAGCAATATTGTCATAAATCGACATGGGAAATGGCGTGGGCTTCTGAAAGACCATGCCGACCTTGGAGCGGATCAGCGCCACGTCCTTTTTGGAGGTCAGCAGGTTTTCCCCGTCAAACGTAACGTCCCCCTCCGCACGCTGCTCGGGATAAAGTTCATACATGCGGTTGAAGATCCGCAGCAGGGTGGATTTTCCGCAGCCCGAGGGGCCAATGAAGGCTGTGACTTTTTTCTCGGGAATTTCCAGATTAATGCTTTTGAGGGCGTGAAATTTTCCGTAGAAGAAGTCGAGGTTTTTGACCGATATTTTCGATTTCTCGGCCAGCTTTTCGCGTGACGCAGTGAGGGTATCCATCTTTTGACCTTGTCTTGGTATGTGGGTCGACCGTCGGTCAGCCCATCAGTGTTTGGTGCGCGTCAATACACGCGCCAGAATATTCAGGCCGAGTACCGCGAGCGTGATCAGGAACACGCCAGCCCAGGCAAGTTGCTGCCAGTTCTCGTACGGGCTCATGGCAAACTTGAAAATCGTCACAGGCAAGCTGGCCATGGGCTGGCTCAGGTCCGAAGTCCAGAACTGGTTGTTGAGCGCCGTGAACAACAAAGGCGCTGTTTCACCCGCGATGCGCGCTACGGCCAGGAGGATGCCGGTCACCACACCCGAGCGGGCCGCCTTGAGCGTAATGCTGGTGATCACCTTCCATTTGGGCGCACCCAGCGCGTAGGCAGCCTCGCGCAGCCCGGCCGGAACCAGCTGAAGCATGTTTTCCGTGGTCCGGATCACCACCGGAATCACAATCAATGCAAGCGCTATCACGCCGGCCCATCCCGAAAAGGACTTGAAGCGCGACACCACCACAGCGTACACAAACAGGCCGATCACGATGGAGGGCGCCGAGAGCAAAATATCGTTCACAAAGCGTGTGACCGATGCCAACCAACCCTTGGTGTTGTACTCAGCCAGGTAAATACCGGCCATGATGCCGATCGGTGTGCCGACGCACGTCGCCAGCAGCACCATCAGGAACGAACCATACAGCGCATTCGCAATGCCGCCGGATTCATTGGGCGCGGGCGTCATTTCGGTGAAGGTCGCCAGTGCAATGCCGCCGATGCCCAGGCGTATCGTTTCCCACAGAATCCAGAACAGCCAGAAAAGCCCGAACGACATGGCCGCCAGGGAGAGCACCAGCGCAATCTGGTTGACACGTTTGCGGCGGGCAAACTTGGCCAGGCGCGCATCCTGCATCACGGCACTCATGATTTGGCTCCCTCGTTTTTCCTCAATTGGGCCAACAGGAGCTTGGACAGCGAAAGCACCACAAAGGTGATAAAGAACAGCACCAGGCCCAGGTAGATCAATGCGGCCTGATGCAAGCCGTCAGCCGCCTCGGCAAACTCATTGGCCAGTGCCGACGTGATGCTGTTGGCTGCCTGAAACAGGCTCAGGGAATCGAGCTGGTTGAAGTTGCCGATCACGAAGGTCACCGCCATGGTCTCGCCCAGCGCACGCCCCAGGCCCAGCATGATGCCGCCCACCACACCGGCTTTGGTGTAGGGCAGCACCACCTTGAATACCACTTCCCAGGTGGTGGATCCGAGGCCGTAAGCCGATTCTTTCAGCAGCACCGGCGTGACCTCAAACACATCGCGCATCACCGAAGCGATGAACGGAATGATCATGATCGCGAGAATGATGCCGGCCGACAATATGCCAATGCCCACCGGCGGCCCCGAAAACAGGGCCCCCAGGTAAGGCACATTACTGAACAGACTTTGCAGCGGCTGCTGCACGTAGGTGGCGAGGATGGGCCCGAACACCAGCAAGCCCCACATGCCGTACACGATGGACGGCACGGCGGCCAGCAGTTCAATAGCGGTGCCCAAAGGCCTTTTGAGCCAGGCGGGCGACAGCTCGGTCAGGAACAGCGCGATACCAAAGCTCACGGGCACGGCAATCACCAGGGCAATCAGCGACGTGGCGAGCGTGCCATAGATCATGATCAGTCCGCCGTACTCGTCTTTGACGGGGTCCCAGACGCTGCTGGTCAAAAAACCGAGTCCGTACTTGCTGATGGCTGGCCACGCTCCGACGATCAACGACAACAAAATACCGATCAGCAAACCGAGCGTCAGCAGTGCCGCCCCCTGGGCGGCCCAGCCGAAAAGCCGGTCTGCCAGGGAGCTTCTGCGTATACCATTTACAGGAGGAGGATTGGTCATGTCACGTCCGGTCGCATCCGCCGGGTGATCAAAAGCGGCCCGGCTAGCCGGAAGTGTAGAGGACACTTATAAAACCCCCATGATTCGTCGTCACTTTCAGGGAAAACAGGCCAAGCAGCAGGCTTATTTGTAAGCAACAGCCTTGCCCGACGTGTCCTTGATGTCAGCCCACGATTTTTCGATGATCGTCTTCACGCTGGCGGGCATGGGCACATAGTCCAGGTCGTCAGCGATCTTGTCGCCGTTCTTATAGGCCCACTCGAAGAATTTGAGCGAGGCAGCGGCCTGCGCGGGCTTGTCCTGCGCCTTCTGCATCAGGATAAAGGTGGCGCCCGTGATAGGCCATGCATCCTTGCCGGGCTGCTCAGTCAGTATCTGGTAAAAACTCTTGGACCAGTCGGCGCCTGCAGCAGCAGCCTTGAATGCCGCATCATCCGGCGACACGAAATTGCCGGCAGCATTCTTCAGCTGGACAAACGTCATCTTGTTCTGCTTGACATAGGCGTACTCCACATAGCCAATCGAGTTGGGCAGGCGACCGACAAACGCCGCGACGCCCTCGTTACCCTTGCCGCCAGCACCCGCCGGCCAGTTCACCGCCGTACCTTCACCCACTTTGGCCTTCCACTCGGCGTTGGCCTTGCTCAAATAATTGGTGAAAATGAAGCTGGTACCTGAACCATCAGCTCGGCGGACCGGCGCGATGGCCGCATCCGGCAAGGCCAGTGCAGGATTCATCGCCTTGATGGCGGGGTCGGTCCACTTGGTGATCTTGCCCAGGTAGATGTCACCCAGGACCTGACCGCTCAGCTTCAGTTGGCCCGGAGCGACGCCCTTGATATTGACCACAGGAACCACGCCACCAATCACGGTCGGAAACTGCACCAGCCCTTTTTTGGCGAGCTCTTCATCCTTCAGGGGAGCGTCTGATGCGCCAAAGTCCACGGTCTTGGCCTCAATCTGCCGCAAACCCGCGCCAGAGCCGACCGACTGGTAATTAATCTTGATGCTGGTGGCCTTGTTGTAGTCAGCAGCCCATTTGGAATACAGCGGAGCGGGGAAACTGGCTCCAGCGCCCGTGACATCCTGCGCGGCCGACAACGTGGCAAACGACATGATGGCAACACCCATCACAGCAGTCGCAGAAGCTTTGAAACTCAATTTCATCGGAACACCTTTGGGGTTGGTAGGAAAGATGCACGAACTGTAAAAAACTTGTGTGACAACGATGTGACAGACACCCTCCCGGGGCAATGCATGGAAATCCACAGGGTTGTCATAAAACCTTCAAATTTTCGTCACGGATCTGTCATCGACACCTCCTACGCTTGGCGCTGTCTTAATCAGGAGAATTTTCATGCCCAAATTCCGCATTCTTCTCGTCGCCACAACCGTTGCCGCCCTCGCCGGCTGCGCTACTTCCAGCGCCCCGGTATCGGTAGCGGACACCATCGCCGCCAAACCGCAATTGAGCACCCTCACCAGCCTGGTCGCCAAATCAGGACTGACGGACACCCTCAAGGGTACGGGCCCTTTTACCGTCTTCGCGCCTACCAATGAGGCCTTCGCCAAGGTTCCGGCAAAAACCATGGACGATCTTGCCAAGGATCCGGCCAAACTCAAGGCCGTGCTGACCTACCACGTACTGCCCGTCAAGGTCATAGCCGCCGACGTCAAGAATGGCAACAGCAAAACCGTCAACGGCGCCAATGTGGCAATCTCCAGAGCGGGCGATTTTGTCACGGTGGAAGAAGCCATGGTTCAAACCGCTGATATTTCTGCGACCAACGGTATGGTGCATATCGTCGACAGCGTTTTGATTCCTCCTGCGAAGCGCTAAGCCACTACCAGGCTTCAGGGCCCTGCATCACGGCTCTTTCAGGTCAACGCCCTTTCTGAAGCGCGTTGACCGCTACAAATTCAATAGCACTTTAAACCGGACGGCGGGAACTGCACCGCCTGGGGATTCATTCATGCCTTTACAAAGTCCAGCCATCAGCCGTCGCCAACTGCTGCAAGGTGCCAGCATGCTGACTGCCGGTGCTGTAGCACCAGGCTGGGCGCAGCCTGGCAAAGCGGCTGCATCACGCGCTGTCGTCGTTGCGCAGGTTGTTGACTTCTCACAAGCGCAACAGGACGTGTCAAAAGATTTCCTGATCGGGTCACGCGCCGCCTGGCAGGACATCAACTCTCGGGGGGGCATACGCGGCCGACAGGTGCAGCATCTTGCGCTCGAAACGGACGGCACACCAGCCAGCCTGCGCGCGGCCCTCGACTCGGTCCGGGACAATCCATCCTGCGTTGTCCTCTCCGGCAGTGTCGGCGACCAGATCGCCAGCCAGATCGCCACCCCGTCGCGCCAGGGGGGTCTGGATATTGCTCACGCAGCGCCCTGGCTGCAAAACTCCAGCCTCGAAATCGATGACAAGACGTTCCCGATTTTCGCGGCGCGCCAGGAACAGATCGCCTACGCGCTTAAAACCCTGTCGGTCATGGGTCTGAAAGAGCTGGGCGCGATTTATGCGACGGCCAAGGACCACGCGGCCTACCGCGTCGAGGTCGAACGCATTGCTGCCGGCATGCAGCTCAAGCTGCAGTCGTTTCAGGGCGACGGGGACTTGCGTCTGCTCGGCCAGAAGCTGACACCCGGCACGCCGGCTGTACTTCTTTTTGTGGGTGGCACGCCCGAACTTGCCGCCTTCACGCAAGGACTGGAAAAGCAGGCGCGCCAGCGCTACGTCGTCGCGCTGGCCGACGTCAACCTGCAGACCATGCTGCAAATGGGGGCGGCGCGCAGCACGCCGGTCATTGCGACCCAGCCGGTGCCGCTGGTCAATGCCAGCCTCCCGGTGGTCAGAAGCTACCGCGAAACACTGGCACGCCTGTTTGATGAGCCCCCGGCCCCGCTGAGCCTGGCCGGCTTCATTGCCGCCAGATACACCTATGAAGTGCTCAATGACATGGATGGCCCGCTGACACGCCAAAGCGCGTTGGCCGCCTTTCAGCGGCGCTCCAGCCTGGACATCGGCGGGTTTCGCGTCAGTTTCAACCCGCAGCGCAGGAGCGGCAGCTATGTCACGCAAAGCATGATGACGATAGATGGCCGGCTGATTGGCTAAGCAGCAGGAATGCCGGGGTGAGTGCCGATGCCCGCGTGAATGCTATGCTGGGCCCGGACAAAGAAACTCAGACATGCAAAACGGAACACTGCTCGCGGCTGTAGATCTGGGATCCAACAGTTTTCGCCTTGAAATTGGCCGCCTTGATCATGGCCGGGTCCACCGCACGGAATACATCAAGGAAACGGTCCGCCAGGGCAACGGACTGGACGGCGACCGCAACCTGACGCCGGACGCCATGCAGCGCGGCTGGGACTGCCTGGCCCGCTTCGCCGAACGGCTGGCCGGGTTCAAAAAAACGCAGGTCAGGGCCGTCGCCACGCAAACCTTGCGGGAGGCACGCAACCGGGAAGAATTTCTGGCGCAGGCCTTCCGGATTCTGGAATTCCCCATTGATGTCATTTCAGGCAGCGAAGAAGCCCGACTGATTTACCAGGGTGTGGCCCATCTGCTGCCCCAGTCGGATGAGCGCCGGCTGGTTGTGGACATTGGGGGCCGCTCCACAGAAATGATCCTGGGCAAGGGCTTCGATGCACGCACGATGGAGTCCTACCGCGTCGGCAGCGTGGCTTGGTCCATGAAGTACTTTCCGGACGGCCAGTTCACGCCGCGGGCTTTCGAGATGGCTGAAATTGCGGCCAAAGCGGTGCTTGATGAAGCGGTCAATGCCTACCAGCCGGGCGTCTGGGATGTCGCCTATGGTTCGTCCGGCACGATTGGCGCCGTCAGCGATGTACTGACTGCCGCGGGCTGGCCTGCCGGCCTTGTCACGCGTGATGGCCTCGACTGGCTGCTCGATCGCCTGCTCAAGGCGCAACATGCCGACCGCGTGAAGCTCGACGGCATGAAAGATGACCGGCGCGCCGTCATTGGCGGTGGCGTCAGCGTGCTGAGGGCTGTGTTCGGGCTGCTGGGCATTGAACAGATGGAAGCCGCCCAGGGCGCGCTGCGCCACGGCGTTCTTTATGACCTCCTCGACCGGGAGCAGGACTCCACCGATTTGCGCTCAACCAGCGTCCAGCGCCTGGCGAGCAAATTCAACTCAGATGCAGCACAGGCCCAGCGGGTCAGCAGAGTTTCGCAGCACCTGTTCCGGATGGCTGGCGCAGGCCTCCCAGGCGAGGCACTGGAGCGTTTCCAGCGCAAGCTGCAGTGGGCTGCGCAGCTTCATGAGATTGGCAGCCAGATTTCACACAGCGACTACCACAAGCATGGCGCCTATATTCTGGACAACGCCGACGCGCCCGGTTTTGCGCTCCCCGAGCTGCACCGGCTGAGCCTGCTCGTGCTGGGTCATCGCGGGAAACTGCGCAAGCTGGAAGTTGACTTCGAAGACCGGGTGTTTGTCCAGCAACTGCTGTGCCTGCGCATGGCGGTCATTTTGTGCCACGCCCGGCGAGACCCTGACCTCAAGGGACTGCAACTCGAATGCAGCGCGGAACCCGGCAGGATTTTTGTGCTGAACTGCAGGCCGGGCTGGGCTGAAGCCTTTCCTCAATCGGCGCACTTGCTGCGCGAAGAAGTGCTGGCCTGGCAAAAAACGCCATGGACCCTGATTGTCTCCGGTCTGTAGACAGCAGGAACCCTGTGGCAGCCAGGAGGCTTGACGGTTCATTTTCAAACGATATAAACTATATATACGGTTTATATCGTTTATTGAAAAGGACATTCTCATGGCAACCACAAAGAAAGCCTCGCCCGCCCCGGCGCGAAAAACCCCGGCCAAGCCAAACGCAGCAAAACCTGAACTGAAAAAGTCACCCGTCCGAAAAGCCGTCACGGGCAAGGCCCCCTCCCCCACGCCCGTTGCCAAAAAAGCGGGCGCCAAAGCGCCGCTGCCCAAGGTCCTGCCGGCAACGACGCCTGAAAAGGCAGCCAAGCCCAAGAAACCCAAACTGGTACGCGACAGCTTTACCATTCCCAAAGCCGAATACCTGGTGCTTGAGGGTCTCAAACAGCGTGCAGCCCAATTAACCCGCCCGGCCAAAAAAAGCGAAGTGCTGCGTGCCGGCATCAAAGCCCTGGCAGCCCTGTCCGATGCCGCCTTCCTGATGGCGCTGGAGCAGGTTCCAGCCATCAAGACTGGCCGCCCTGCCCTAAAAATATAGCCACAGCAAAAGAGGTTTTTACCGGGGGCTTCCAGAAATTCAATTATCGGGATGCAGGGCAAGGCGCACGAAGCGCAGGAACCGGAATGCACTTGGGTGCATGAGGATTCCGAGCACCGCGCAACGCGGCCATGCGCCCGAGAATTGGATTTATGGAAGCCCCCCACACCTAGTGTGGTGTTGCACGCTATCCGGCACCTAAAACCGCGTCTTTTCGTCCATGGCGGCGTTGCAAATCCGCGCAATAGCGGGACTATTGCTGTGGTTTGCGCCTTGCCCTGACCAAAAATCCATCGGTTTTATTGGTGCCGTCAAGCATGCAACACCACACTAGAGCACTTCAGGCGACTGCACGGTGACCACAATGGTCTGGGTATGTCCGTCGCGTTCTCGGCTGCGAAGCCACCAGAGCGAGCCCTTTTTGACCGGGCAATCGCTCTCCTGCAGCCCCAGCAGCTTGGCAATGGTCTGTCCCAGTGTGGGTTGATGCCCCACCACCAAAACCGGCGACCGGCTCTGCGGCCATTGCACCAGTTCCAGCAACTGCGCAGGCGTTGCATCAGGTGCCAGTTCTGTCCGTATCTTGTACTTGCGTCCCAACGCCAGCACCGTCTGCTCACAGCGCCGCGCCGGGCTTACCAGAATGCGTGTGCCTTCCGGGAGCTGCCGGTCCAGCCAGCCGGCCATGCGGGCCGCCTGCTTCTCTCCCCGCGGTGTGAGAGACCGGTCCAGATCACTGCCTCCCTCGGGATCACCTCCGGGCCAGTCCTCTGCCTCCGCATGGCGCCACAAGATGAGGTCCATGGCTATTTTTCCCTGTGGTGGAGTGGTGAATAACGCGCCATCAGGGCCGCCTGAGCGCCATGACCCGCGGTCTTGGCACGTTGATCCACCCGCAGGTAGGTACCGTCAGGCTGCAGGTCCCAGGCGTCGCGACCGTCGTGCAAATAGGCCACCAGGCATTCGTCGATGATGCGCTGGCGAATGACGGGATCGTTGACCGGCCAGGCCAGTTCTATCCGGCGTAGCATGTTGCGGTTCATCCAGTCGGCGCTGGAGAGGTAGAGCGTTTCTTCCTCGGCACTGCGGAAATAAAACACCCGCGAGTGCTCCAGAAACCGGCCAATCACCGAGCGGACCCGAATGTTGTCTGTCACGCCCGGAACACCGGCGGGCAGCATGCAGGCGCCGCGCACGATCAGGTCAATTTTGACGCCACGCTGCCCGGCCCTGGTCAGGGCCAGCATCAAGTCTTCATCAGTCAGCGCATTCATCTTCACCACAATGCGGGCATCCTTGCCCTGCAGGGCGGCTTCGCCTACCGCATCGATTTTTTCAATCAGTTTGCGCTGCAGCTGAAACGGCGCCAGCCAGAGGTGATGCAATTTGGGCAGCCGGCTCTGGCTGGCCAGGTGCACAAAGACATTGTCAATGTCCAGCGTCAGCAAGGGATCGGCTGTCAGGTAGCTGATGTCGGTATACAGGCGCGCCGTACGCGGGTTGTAATTGCCGGTGGACAGATGTGCATAGCGGACGAGATGCCGACCCTCACGCCGGGTCACCAGCAGCATCTTGGCGTGGGTCTTCAGGCCCACCACCCCATAAACCACCTGCGCACCAATCGACTCCAGCATCTCCGCCCAATTGATATTGGCTTCCTCGTCGAACCGTGCCTTGAGCTCCACCACGACGGTGACCTCCTTGCCGCGCCGAACAGCCTCCCGCAGCAACAGCATCAGCTCCGAATCAGTGCCGGTGCGGTAAATGGTCTGCTTGATCGCCAGGACCTGCGGGTCGTTGACCGCCTCGCGTAAAAAAGCCAGAACACCGTCAAAACTCTCGAAGGGCTGGTGAATGGACACATCGCCCTGCTTGAGCCGTTCAAAAAATGACTGCCCAGGTTGCAGCTGCGTGGGATAGCTGGCGCTGTAGTGCGAAAACAGCAGCTTGGGGTCGTTGACCAGGTCCACCAGTTGGGTCAACCGCACCAGATTGACCGGCCCCTGGACCCTGTAAAGGGAAAGCGCCGGCAGGTCGAACTGCTTGAGCAAAAAGTTCGCCAGGTATTCCGAACATCCGGCCGCGACTTCCAGCCGGACAGCCTGGCCATAATGGCGTTGCTCCAGGCCCTGGCGCAGGGCCGTGCGCAGGTTCTTCACATCGTCTTCATCCACCGCCAGATCGGAGTGCCGGGTCACGCGGAACTGGGAAAACTGCCCGACCTCCCGGCCCGGAAACAGCTCGGCCAGGTGGGCCCGGACCACACTGGACAGCGAGACAAACAGCCTGCCCTTGCTGTCGCCGGAGGTCGGCATGTGGATCATGCGCGGCAATACACGCGGAATCTTGACAATCGCGACTTCATTCTGGCGGCCGAAGGCATCATGGCCACCGAGCCTCACAATAAAGTTCAGCGACTTGTTGGCCACCTGCGGGAAAGGATGGGAAGGGTCGAGACCGACCGGAATCAGCAGCGGCCGGACTTCCCGTTCAAAATAGGCCTTCACCCAGCGTCGCTGGGCGGCGTTGCGCTCGCCATGCGAGACGATGCGAATGCCCTGCCGTTCAAACTCCGGCAGCAGGTCATCGTTATAAAGGGAATACTGGCGCGCCACCATGTCATGCGCCGCAGCCGACAGCGCCGCGAAGGACTCTACGGTGTACAGACCTTTTTGTTCGTTGCCCTGGGCCGCCGTCAGGTGAGGCGCGGCGCGAACCTCAAAAAACTCGTCCAGGTTGGACGACACAATGCACAAAAACCTCAGGCGCTCCAGCAATGGCACATCCGGGCGCCTGGCCCAGTCCAGCACCCGCTCGTTGAAAGCGAGAATACTGTGGTCACGGTCGAGAAACCTGACAGGTCGCGCAGCATCCGAGGATTGAGCGGACAAAATAAATGAAGGGAGCAAATCGGACATCAACAACACAAGTCTTTGTAATCAAAGGCAATCCAAGTGTTTACCGGTTTGATGACAAAGGCGTGACAGTACTTTTGACTGATGCTATTCCCCCACTGACCGGCTTGCAAGAGGTGCTTTTCACGGCCAGAACCAGGTAACTTTCAAACTGTTGTGTCGCCTGTTCCCAACTGAAGTCCAATGCCCGCCTGCGGGCTTGATGCCGCGGTACCGCCAGCGCGCTGTAGCAGGCCTGCTGCAAATCGGTATTCATGACACCGCCGTGACAGTTCCCTTCCTCGCTACCCAGCACCTCCAGCGGGCCATCCACCGGGTAGGCCGCCACAGGTGTGCCCGCCGCCATGGCCTCCAGCATCACCAGGCCGAACGTTTCCGACCGGCTGGGAAACACAAATACATCGGCGGCCGCGTACACCTTGGCCAGTTCACTGCGGGGCATCACACCCATCCATCGCACATGCGGATAGCGCTCCCTGAGTGCGACTTCCAGCGGCCCCACGCCGCAAACGACCTTGGTGCCGGGAATGTCCAGCTTGAGAAACGCCTCGATGTTCTTCTCATACGACAGCCGCCCCACAAACAGCGAAACCGGTCGAACCAGCGTGCCCACAGGCGGATACACACGCGGCGCATCCTGAAATTCAAAAAGCTGCGTGTCCACGCCGTGCGTCCAGCCGCGCAAATTGCGAAAGCCCCGCCGCTCCAGCATGCGCAACACGCCTTGCGTGGGCACCATCACGCCGGATGATGGTTTATGAAAGTAACGAAACAGCGCGTAGCCCCACGACAGCGGGATCCTGAGCGCCGCATGGAGGATTTCAGGAAACTTGGTGTGAAATGCCGTTGTGAACTTCAGGCCGCGTTTGTCGCAATAGCTGCGCGCCGCCCAGCCCAACGGGCCCTCGGTCGCGACGTGAATGGCGTCAGGCTGAAAAGCATCGAGCTTTTCAGTCAGGCCCCGGCCCGGGCGAATCGCCAGGTCAATGCCCGCATAGCCGGGACAAGGCCGGGTCTTGAAAAGACCTGGGTGGATCACCTCAACCACGTGCCCCAGTTGCTCCAGTTCGCGCACCAACTCCACAAGCGTGGTAACCACACCGTTAACCTGGGGCCCCCAGGCGTCCGTGACCAAGGCAATCTTCATGCGGTCACCGCCTGCACGGCATGACCACGGCCCTGGGTTTCATGGGCCGGCGCCCAATGCACCAGTTCCAGGCTGCCGTCAAAATTTTCAACCAAGGCCGTGCGGCTTTCGACCCAGTCGCCGTCGTTACAGTACAGGACGCCGTTGATGTCGCGCATCTCGGCACGATGAATATGGCCGCACACCACACCCTGGTGGCCGCGGCGGCGCGCTTCGCTGGCCACGGCCACTTCGAAGTCGGTGACGTAGTTCAGCGCGCTCTTGACCTTTTGCTTCAGGTAAGCCGACAGCGACCAATAGGGCAAACCCATTCGGGCGCGCAGGCTGTTGAGATGCCGGTTAAGTTTGAGCGTGAATTCATACAGGTTGTCGCCCACGTAGGCGAGCCATTTGGCGCATTGCACGACCGCATCGAAATAATCACCGTGGATCACCCACAACTGCAAGCCGGCGACCGTGGTGTGCACCGCTTCTTCCATCACTTCAATGCCGCCAAACTGGTGGCCCATAAATTCACGCGCAAACTCATCATGGTTGCCCGGCACATAAATGATGCGGCAGCCTTTGCGGGCGCGCCGCAGCAGCTTTTGCACCACGTCGTTGTGGGACTGCGGCCAGTACCACTTGCGGCGCAGCTGCCAGCCGTCAACGATATCGCCCACCAGGTACAGGTTGTCGCTGGGATGGGCTTTCAGGAAGTCCAGCAGCGCCGCCGCCTGGCAGCCGGGCGTGCCCAGATGAAGGTCAGAGATGAAAATCGTGCGGTAACGCTTGCGCAACGACTCATCGTCGCTGTCGTCCTGGCCCGGCACATTCCCGTTGCCGAACGATGCGAGGGCGTCAAACATGTGCCGCATCAAGCCTCCGCGGAATTGGCAGGAAGGGGCTTGCCCGAAAAATGCTTCAGGTAACGCGGCGGCAAGTCGGCGATGCGCATCATCATGGGCAAATCGGCCGAGTTGAAGTCCGGGTCCCAGGCCGGCGCCCCGAGCACCTTGGCGCCCAGGCGCAGGTAACCCTTGATCAGCGCCGGCGGCTCCACATCCAGTGAGTCGTCGAGCTGCTCCACCGGCAAGGCCAGGCGCGGCGTCACGCGGTATTCGATGGCGGCCAGGTGGGTTTGCCGCACCTGGCGCCAGATGCTGGCAGCCGCCTGCCCACTGGAGACACCGTTGTGCTGCATTGGGATGCTGGCACAACCAATCATGGTGTCGAGCTGGTTGCGCGCCATGAACTCGGCCAGCGCGCCCCAGAGTGCCAGAATCACGCCGCCATGCCGGTGGTCTGCGTGCACGCAGCTGCGCCCCAGCTCCACCATGCGCTCGCGCAGGGAGCGCAGCCGGGTCAGGTCGAATTCGGTGTCGCTGTAGGTGCTGCCCACGCGCTTGGCCTGGGTCGGGGTGAGCACGCGGTAGGTGCCAATCACGTCGCCGCTGGCCTCGTCGCGCACCAGCAGGTGTTCGCAATAATCGTCAAACAGGTCAATGTCGTGACCCGGCAAGGTCCTGGACAGGGTGGCGCCCATTTCAAGAGCAAACACCTGGTACCTCAGGCGTTGCGCCTGCCGGACCTCGTCCTGGTGCCGGGCCCAGCTGACCAGGATTTTCCCCACTGAAGGCCTTTGAGACCCTTGAACCCCATGAGTAGAGGGCTGGCTGACAGCATGACCGCTTTGATGAAGTGACCCCCGTGGCATTGCGACGGGCGACAATGCAAAGGTGGGATTGGGCAGTTCTTTCATGGCTAACTCCTTGGTTCCTTGTGTCAACAACTTCAGCAACTCCACGACTCAAATCAGGCGCGCTATAAAAAAGCCCCAATAAAGGGGGCTCCGGCTCTCACTCTGTCAATCGCCGACGACGAGCGACACCGCGTCGTCCCGTCGCCCCAAGCCGGTGATCAGCGCCGGCCGCGCTTTTGAAAGGCCTTCGAGCCAGGGCCGGGTACCCGCCTTGAAGCGCAATCCGCCCGGACTGTTGGCCAGCGCCTGGGCCGTGCAGCGCAGGATGCGCAGGCACTGCTGGTTGAGGTCATGGATGCCGGCGCTCAGGGCGCTGGCGGCGCCCTGCTCGTGCTTGCCCTGTTCAGGGGCGTGGTTCAAATACAGTTCCATCGCGTGCTCCGTCATGCTGGTCATGGCGTGATTCTGAAAGCCGGGGGTGACGTGCTCGTGTCAGTTCGATGGCAGTTGTATGACAGCGCACCGCGCTGACTTCGCGTCCCTGGCAACCGAGAGCCAGTAAAAGATCCTCTTGATCATGGATCGCCCGAATCACCGCCTGCCCATTGAGCGTTTCATAAATAGCGACAAGTGCCGTATTACCGTTCGCCCCGAACGGTCCGGTGCCATGATTTACGTCATGCCTGTGTAGATGGAGCGGCCTATACGCTCATCGTGTGCGACTGCACAATCTTGGGCCGCGCAGCGGCTGGCTGTTCCGCTGGAATTTTTACTTGTGCCTGACCGGCATCCGGAACCGGAACCGGCGCCGGTCACCGACTACAGCGGGGAAACATCGGCCTGGGTCCCGAGGAGTCGTCGTTGCAGGAACTGGCTGCACTGGATGAAAAACGCAGCGCGCTGGCTCAACGTCATGGCCGCGAACTGCTCGATGGCGTGGTTCGCCGTGTGATGGATGCGGGCCTGACCGCGGTGGAGAGCCGCCAGCGCCACGGCAACCTGGTCGAAGCGCTCCTGGACATGGAGCCTGAAGGCAGATTGTTCGTGCTCGGGCAACACCACCACGCCGAACAGGGCGGAAAACGCCATCTGGACCACAAGGTCGAGCGGGCCATCCGTTCGGTGCGGCGTCCGGTACTGGTGGCAGCAGCTTCCGGGCACTCCCGCATCCGCCAATTTATTGCGGGCAGCACCACCACCTTGCTGCGGACCAGCCCGGTGCCGGTTCTCGTGCTTCGCTGAGGAAATATTTCCGCTGATGCGTCTTGGTTGCTACCACTTCCAGCGTGCCTGCCGGTTGACCGAACGTAAATTCGGCCATCGTGACGTTGGTTGCTGACATATATCATGGCCCATTGTTGCGTTCTGAAACACCATGAGCCACAACCTCGCGCAGGCCCGCCGCATCGCCAATTACGCAGCATTCTTCTGGATGACGGAGCGCGTAGGAAAGTTGATCGAGTTTGGCCAGTGCGGAAACCTTTTCGAAACGCCACGGAATAAATTGACGATGGCATACGTCTCAGGTGCGGCAGGTTGAAATAGATATGCATCGTCAGTAGTGTCCGGTTAAACCGAACTTTGACCCTCGATCCGGCCGCAACCCAATGCTTATGCGGGCTTCGGCCTTTTTTTGGTCGTGATATGCACCCATGCAATATGGCAAATAATACTTGGGTGCTGCTCTGTCAGCGTGCCATGAGCCGCCGCACCAGGTAGCTGCAGGCATCGACCAGCGCCACCAGCCCGATCATCGACAGCAAAATGGCGCTGGTTTCGGACATCTGGAACAAACCCATGTGAAACGCCAGCATCTGCCCCAGGCCGCCCGCGCCCACCACGCCGAGCACGGCGGCAGCACGAATGTTGTTTTCCCAGCGGTACAGCGTGTAACTCAGCAGCTGCGGCAACACCTGCGGCAAGGTGGCGTAGCAAAATACCCGGCCCTCGCCCACACCGCGCATCCGCAGCGCGAAACCGGCCCCTTCGGGAACGTTTTCAACCGCCTCGGCAAACAGCCGTCCGAGCACGCCCGTGGTGTGCAGAGCCAACGCCAGCGTGCCGGCCAGGGGGCCCAAGCCGGCGGCAATCAGCAGCAGGGCCGCCCACACCAGCTCGGGAATGCTGCGCAGCGCGTTGAGCAGCAGCCGCGTGATTCCTTTGAAGCGGGCCCTGTCGTGGGCATGCGTGCGGCTCGCAGGCAAAGCCAGCAGCAGGCCGGACACAGACGCAATCAGGGTGCCCAGGGCCGACATGGCCAAGGTTTCCAGCGTGGCCTTCAGCAGCTTTTGCAGGAAAGCGGCCTCGCCCGTGGGATGCAGCAGCTCGCCCACAAAGCGTGCCATCTTGCGCAATGCATCGCTGGACAAGAACTGCGCCCACTTCAAGTCCAGCGTCAAGAAACTCAGGACCACCAGCACAAGCACCCCAGCCACCAGCCAGCAGGCCTTGCAACGCGCACCGAAAAGTGGCGGTGGCAGGCGATAGACCTCGTTGGCCGCAGGTGCAGACGGGCGAGGCTCATTCATGGCAGTGTCCAGAGCCGGCTGTCAACCCAGGGCCTTGCGCAGCCAGGCGCTGGCCTGGTCTGCCAGCCAAACCAGCGCCATGAAGACCAGCAGCATGGTGCTGACCTCGGCGCCAGTGAACATCTTCATCGAGGCGTCCATCTGCTGCCCCAGGCCGCCGGCACCGACAAAACCCAGCACCGCCGACGAGCGGATGGCGCACTCCCAGCGATAGACGCTGTAGCTGGTCAGCTCGGCCGCGTTTTGCGGCAGCAAGCCATAAAAGAAAGCCTGCAGGCGGCCCGATCCGTTGCGCAGTAGCGAAACAGTGACGTGGCTTTCCCCGCTTTCGAGGATTTCGCCATACACCTTGCCAAGCATGCCGCTGTAGGTCAGCGCAATGGCCAGCACGCCGGCGGTCGGGCCCAGCCCGACCACACGCACAAAAATCAGCGCCCAGATCAGCTCGGGCACGCTGCGCAACACAATCAGCAGCCAGCGCACCAGCTGTCGCAGCGCGGCCGGCACCGGCGCCATGCGCCCACTCAAGGCAGACACTGACAACACGCGCACCGACAGCAAGGTCAGCGGCAGGGCCAGCAGCAGCGCCAGCGCCATGCCGGCGGTGGCGATGGCCACCGTGCGCCAGGTTTCCCGCGCCACCAGCAGCAAAAAGTCCGGCTCGACCTTGGGCGGGACAAAATCGCTGAGAAACTTCAGCGTTGATTTGAGCGTGCCGGGCTCGACCATCACCCAGGGCTTGAATTCGGTCAGCACCAGCGCGGGCCAGAGCAACAGCAGACCAGCCAGTGCCCAGAAAATGCGGCCGCGCCAGGCCGGGTCGCGCAGCTCGGGGCGCATGGGCAGGCGGGCGGTCGCACTGGTCATGGGAGTGTCGGGCCGGTCAGCGGCAATGCATGACCGCAGGAGGCGTTGCTGCCGCAGGCAGATCGAACGCCTCATGCGCTGGCCCAGTGAGCTCATGCAAATGCTGCGCATACAGCGCCTGCAGGCGCTCGGGCGTCACCTGGGCTGCCGGCAGATCGAAGGCCAGCTCTCCGTCTCGCAGACCGATGATGCGCGGAAAATTCTGCAGCGCCATCTCGACATGGTGCAGGGTGCTGACCAGCGTGGCGCCACGCTCGCGTGCCGCTTGCGTCAAAGAAGCAATGGCCTGCTGCCCGCGCGTCGGGTCCAGCGCAGAGAGTGGCTCGTCGACCAGCAGCAAGCTGGCCTCGGTGACCAGCGCGCGGGCCAGGCCCACGCGCTGACGCTCACCGCCCGACAGCCGGTCCACCCGGGCAAACAACTTGTCGCTCAAGTCAAACCGGGCCAGCGCGGCGTCGGCCTGGGCAATCGCCGTCGGGTAAAACAGGCTGCGCAAGCTCTGCCACAGGCCGATATGCGGCAGGCGACCGGCCAGCACCGAGGTGACGACGCGCTGACGCGGCGGCAGGGGCGGCACCTGCGGTGCCAGAAACAGCTCGCCGCGCAAAAGCTGCAGCTTGCTGCGGGGCAGCCGCCAGGGATCGCGCGCGTTGAGCTGCAGGCTGCCGGACGACGGCGGCAGGGCACAGCCCAGTACGTGCAGCAGCGTGGTCTTGCCAGCGCCGGAAGGCCCGATCACGGCGATCTGTTCGCCAGCAGACACCTCCAGCGACACACCGCGCAGCGCCGCCGCGGCATCGCGTTTTGCCGCAGGATGCCGCGCCGATACCTTGTCTAGCTTGATATTCATATACAAAAACGACCTCTAGCCCTTTATTGATGGGCGCGAGAGGCTACTTATTTGATAGCATTTTTACTTGAGCAAACCGGCACTGCGGGCGGCTGCCTCAATGCCTCTGTAATTGCCCGCCTGGGTCGGGATGTAGCGCGTTGCGCGGTTGAGGTCGAGAATTTCCTTGCCTTGTGCGGTGGCCGGGTCGATATCAATCAGGGCCTTGGTGACCTTCTCACGCAAGGCCGCCGGCATGTCGGCATGCACGGCCCAGTTGTAGTTGAAGTAGCCGAGCGTGGTGTAGAAGACATTGACGTCTTTGGTATCGACCCTGTTTTCCTTGACGAACTTGTTCCACACCGTGATATCAAGCGCAGCAGCTTCAACCTTGCCGCTCACCACCGAGGCAATCGTGGCGTCATGCGCGCCGGAGTAGGCCACCCGCTTGAAGTCCTTGTCGGGGTCGATATTGGCTTGCAGCAAAAAGCTGCGCGGCATCAAGTGACCGGAGGTGCTGGACTGGGAGCCAAAACTGACCTGCTTGCCTTTGAGGTCAGCCAGAGTCTTGATGCCCGAGCTGGTTTTGGCAATGAACACCGACTGGAATTTCGTGTCTTCTTCCCGCTGGGCAATAGGAATGATTTTGCCGCCGGAGCGGTTTTGCGCCTGGATAAAGGTAAATCCGCCCAACCAGGCCATATCGATGTTCTTGTTGACCAGCGTTTCGACGGCAGCCGGGTAGTCGCTCACGGGTGTGAACTCGACTTTCATTCCGAGCTTTTGCTCCAGGTATTTCACAATGGGGCCGAACTTTCGCATCTGCTCGGTCGCCGCCTCTTCGGGAATGGTGGTCACGCGAAAAACAGATTGCGCGTGCGACACGCCCGCAAAAGCCAGCACAACGCACGCTGCCAAGACCCTGAGGGCAACGGATCGGGAATGGTGGACCATGAAAAAGCTCCAGGAAAAATCGGCAGAAAACGACAACCAATATTAAACCCGACAACGAAACCCTGGCGTCCGACGAGAGTTGACAGAACATTGCGACACCATGCAACGATTGGCAAATAAGTTAATCATTAAATCTCAATGTCTCTCGACATGCGGTCATCGCATTTTTCGTGAAGATGGATACGGTTGCCCCAGAAACAAGTCAAAGCATCAGCGATTTAAGAAGGGAAATGGCTTTGTTAGCGGGGGAGTCTCGCAGGGCAAAGACAGGCAAGGGAATCCGGACCCAGCCGGTCCAGACCAGACCAAGCAGGATCAGGATCGGGCCCAATAAAAGACCCCAAAACCGCCCCAGCAAGCCCTGGACCCAGCTGCCGCCCAGGCCCGCCAAAAATCCAGGTGCCGTGTGCGTGACAAGCATGCCGGCCACAAACATGGCGCCATACAGCACCGCCTGTCGGGTTTCCCGGGCCTTGGTCACATACGCAAGCGCCACTGGCACGGCTGCCATCGCCACGGGGTTGAAGCTCGAGACCAGACCGGTCAGAAACGCAGCGATGACCGCCGTCATGCCGCCCTGTTGGACTAGCTGCAGCCAGACTTCGGTGTTCATTCAGTTGCTTTCCACGCGTGCCGCCAGCTCAGAGACAAGCTGCTGCGCTGTTGGCAGCTTGGCAAACGCGAGTGCCCCGTCAATCGCAACGGCCGGAACGGTGAGTACACCCAGCTCCACCGCATAGTCAATATTTTTGACAATATCGATTTCGCTCCAGGCTGCGCCGGTGGGGAACGCTTCAAGCACCGCCTGCTTCAATTCTTGCCTGGCCGCGCTGCAACTGCCGCAGCCATCGGCATAAAAGACTTCGATCTTCAATGTGTTATCTCCACGGGCACGCGGTTCAGCGCATTCAAAATAGGGCAATCATTCAGCGGGCGTTTGTCATCAACGCAGTCACCGATCAATTGGTCGAGTTCCGCCGGCATTGCTTTCATCAGTTTGATCTTTGCTTCCAGAGCGAGTTTCTTTTCGATAGCAAAGGTACGAACGTCGGAGCAGCCGGCCGATGCCTGCCGCGGGATAGTCAGCAGCGCTCGAATCTCCGCGAGCGCGAAGCCGCATTGCTGCGCTTGCCTTATGAAGTGGACACGTTGCGCCGCGTCTTGCGCGTAGAGGCGATAGCCGTTGTCGCCTTTGGACGCTGGCGGAATCAAGCCCTCGCGCTCGTGATAGCGCAAAGTGTTGGGTGTGGTACCCGCCAGTGCCGCAAGTTTGCCGATCGTAAGCATGGGAAGCGGTGCTTTAAACAGGGTTTAAAAGAACAACTGCAAACCTTCGTCCTAAGGCGAAGGTCAAGTGCCTGGCGTTGCCCTGTCATTGACGTTCGCCCGGCGCAGTGGCCTGCGCGGCCAGGGCGCGGTAGGCTTCGGCCACCGTCTCGCTCAGTTCGGCGCCGGGCGGTGCGCAGGCCTCGATGGCCGATAGCAGATGGTCGGCGACGAGCCAATTGTGTTGACGGACCGCCTGCTTATAGACGCTCAGCAGGCGTTGCTCAAGTGCAATAGTCTTCATGGGGGAACAACAAGCCATGAACATGAAGATAGTGCTTGCCCCCATGGGAAGGTCAAGCCGTTTAGGTTCGACCCTGCCCATGACGTGGGTTACCTCCACCGTCGACTGGCCTCCGTCGGCGTGAAATCTCAAAAGCAAGGGCTGCAAAACGAGGGTAGCCCTCTCCGCACCTACCTGAACGCTTCGGTTCAACCGAACTTCTCGGGGCGCCTCAAAAACGGAAAATAAAGCACGCTAAGGCCCGCGTGTTCCTCAACTATTTCGCCCCGGAGCTGGAAGTTTCTTTCTCCCCTTGGAGCGACGCAATCAGCGGACAGGAAACGTTCCCCTTCCGTGCATGGCAGGCGCACACAAGCTTGGATAGCACGGTTTCCATGCGCGCCAGGTCAGCCATCTTTTCGCGCACGTCCTGGAGCTTGTGCTCGGCCAGGTTACTGGCTTCGCGGCAGTGGGTGCCATCCTCCAATCTGAGCAATTCGGCGATCTCGTCCAGGCTGAAGCCCAGTCGCTGGGCCGATTTCACAAACCGCACCCGCGTTACATCCGCCTCGCCATACCGGCGAATGCTGCCGTAAGGCTTGTCTGGCTCCGGCAGCAGGCCCTTGCGCTGATAGAACCGGATGGTCTCCACGTTGACCCCGGCCGCCTTGGCAAAAACGCCAATGGTCAAATTCCCAAAAATATTTTGCATATCGCTTGACTCCGTACATTACTACGGAAATAAGGTTACGCCATTCATTCCAGTTTCGAAAGCACAAACACATGTCTGAACCACAAAATGTTCGTGGTGCCCTCTTCGCCGGCGGGCTGGCCGCCATCCTTGCCTCCACTTGCTGCCTGGGGCCGCTGGTACTGGTCGCACTGGGATTCAGTGGGGCCTGGATCGGCAATTTAACGGCGGTGGAGCCGTACCGCCCGATCTTCATCGGCGCGGCACTGGTGGCGATGTCCTTCGCTTGGCTGCGCATTTTCCAGCCCGTACAGGCATGCCAGCCGGGCGAGGTTTGCGCAATCCCGCAGGTGCGGACTACCTACCAGCTCATTTTCTGGATAGTGGCCGTGCTGGTCTTGGTCGCGCTCGGTTTTCCCTATGTCATGCCATTTTTCTACTAATCAGGAGTTCACCGTGAAAAAACTGTTTGCCTCCCTCGCACTTGTCGCCGTCGTTGCCCCCGTGTTGGCCTCCACCCAGACCGTTACGCTGTCGGTGCCGGGCATGACCTGCGCTGCCTGTCCAATCACTGTCAAAAAGGCCATCTCGAAAGTAGCGGGTGTAAGCAAGACCGACGTGAGTTTCGACAAGCGTGAGGCCGTCGTCACCTTCGACGATGCCAAAACCAGCGTCCAGAAGCTGACCAAGTCGACCGAAGATGCGGGCTATCCGTCCAGCGTCAAGCGGTAAGCCGCTGGATCTGACTCGGGAGCGACACATGGGACTCATCGCACGCGCGGCCGATAGGGCCGGTGGCCTCGGCAGCATCGTGTCAGCAATGGGCTGCGCGAGCTGCTTTCCCGCCATCGCCAGCCTCGGCGCCGCCATCGGGCTGGGCTTCTTGAGCCAGTACGAAGGGCTATTCATTCGCATTCTGCTGCCGCTGTTCGCCGGCATCGCACTGCTCGCCAATGCGCTCGGTTGGTTCAGCCATCGGCAGTGGCGACGGACAACACTCGGCCTGATCGGTCCAGCCTTGGTGCTGGCCGCGGTGTATTTGACCTTTGGCTGGCGCAGCGAATTGCTGCTCTATGTTGGCCTGGCCTTCATGTTCAGCGTATCGATCTGGGATTTCGTCTCGCCAGCGAAGCGCCGCGGCGGACCGGACGGCTGCGCACTGCCGCCCCGGCGTGGCTGACGGCATTGGCCGTTGCCGAAACAGAAAAAGGAACTATTGCATGACCGACTTGAAGATCACCGGAATGACCTGCGACTCGTGCGCTGCGCATGTCAAGGAAGCCTTGGAGAAGGTGCCGGGTGTGTTTTCTGCGGTCGTGTCCTACGCGAAGGGCACTGCGCAGCTCGCCACCGAGCTAGGCACGTCGCCGGATGCGCTGACTGCCGCCGTTGCCGGACTCGGCTACAAGGCCACGCTCGCGGATGCACCGACAGCCGAGAAGCGCGGCGGTCTGCTTGATAAAGCGCGTGGATGGCTGAGTGGTGGCGACAAATCAGTCGGCGATGGAGGCAAACTGCATATTGCCGTCATCGGTAGCGGCGGCGCTGCGATGGCGGCGGCGCTAAAGGCCGCCGAGCAAGGCGCGAAGGTCACGCTGATCGAGCGCGGCACCATCGGCGGCACTTGCGTCAATGTCGGTTGCGTGCCGTCCAAGATCATGATCCGCGCCGCCCATATCGCCCATCTGCGCCGTGAAAGTCCATTCGACGACGGTATCGAGGCGACTGTGCCTGCGATTGACCGCCGCGAACTGCTGGCGCAGCAGCAGGCTCGCGTCGATGAACTGCGCCACGCCAAGTACGAGGGCATTCTGGACAGCAACCCGGCCATCAATGTGCTGCAGGGTGAAGCGCGTTTCAAAGACGGCCAAAGCCTTGCCGTCGGTTTGAACGATGGCGGCGAGCGCGCGGTGGTGTTCGACCGCTGCCTGGTCGCCACCGGCGCCAGCGCGGCAGTCCCGCCGATTCCCGGCCTGAAAGACACACCTTACTGGACCTCCATCGAGGCGCTGGTCAGCGACACGATTCCTCAGCGGCTGGCTGTGATCGGCTCGTCGGTGGTCGCGGTGGAGCTGGCACAAGCCTTTGCCCGACTGGGCAGCCAGGTCACTATCCTGGCGCGCAGCACGCTGTTCTTCCGCGAAGACCCGGCTATCGGCGAGGCCGTCACAGCCGCCTTCCGTGCGGAAGGGATCAAGGTGCTGGAACACACGCAAGCCAGCCACGTCGCTTATGCGGACGGTGAATTCCTGCTTACCACGGGACACGGCGAAGTACGTGCCGACAAGCTATTGGTCGCCACCGGCCGGGCGCCGAACACGCACAGCCTGGCACTGGAAGCGGCGGGCGTCACCGTTAATGCGCAGGGTGCCATCGTCATCGACAAGTTCATGCGCACAAGTACCCCGCACGTCTACGCTGCCGGCGACTGCACCGACCAACCGCAGTTCGTCTATGTGGCAGCGGCGGCCGGCACCCGTGCAGCGATCAACATGACCGGTGGCGAAGCTGCCATTGATCTAAGCGTTATGCCGGCAGTGGTGTTCACCGACCCGCAAGTCGCCACCGTGGGCTACAGCGAAGCGCAAGGGCACCATGACGGCATCGAGACGGACAGCCGGCTGCTCACGTTGGATAACGTACCACGTGCGCTCGCCAACTTCGATACGCGCGGCTTTATCAAGCTGGTTATTGAGGAAGGTAGCGGACGACTCATCGGCGTACAGGCGGTGGCCCCGGAAGCGGGCGAGCTGATCCAGACGGCGGTGCTCGCCATACGTAACCGCATGACGGTGCAAGAACTGGCTGACCAGTTGTTCCCATACTTGACGATGGTCGAGGGGCTGAAGCTCGCGGCACAGACCTTCAGCAAGGACGTAACGCAGCTTTCCTGCTGCGCCGGATGAAGAAAAGAAGGTGTTCGATGAACGCCTGCACGGTGTCCCATCTGGCCCTGGATGCCGGTGTGAGTGTGCATGTCGTGCGCGACTACATGCTGCGTGGGTTGTTGCGGCCTGTGGACCGCACCGCAGGCGGCTACGGCTTGCTCGATGCGGATGCTTTGCAGCGGCTGTGCTTCGTGCGGGCCGCTTTCGAAGCAGACATCGGCCTCGACACGCTAACGCGGCTGCGTCGGGCGCTGGATGCCGCAGACGGCGATGAAGCGCTGGCGTATCTTACTGATCTGCGCCAGCTCGTGGAGCGCCGGCGTCAGGCGCAGCAGGCTTGGAAGCGCAGCTGGCCTGTCAGCTAACCGAACTGGCACGCGATACGGAGATTTCGCCATGAGCAGTCCTGAGCGTATTCCCGTTGAGACACGCAAGCCACTTTCTGGCTACCTGTGGGGTGCGCTTGCCGTGTTGACCTGCCCCTGTCATCTACCCGTTCTCGCCGCCGTGCTGGCCGGAACGACCGCTGGTGCTTTCATAGGGGAGCACTGGGTTGTTGCAGCCATTGCGCTGACCGGCTTATTCGGCCTTTCAGTGGCACGACTGCTGCGGGCCTTCAAGGGAAGATCGTGACCGTTTCCCAGCCAGCCGGATGAACAGCGACGCAACTGGTGCAGGCGGTCGAGACAGGACAGTTTGAGCTTCACTGCCAGCCTGGAGGAGTGCCACCATGATCACGGCCAACCCTCGTATTCGTTCCATGGTGCGGGTTGGTTACAAGGAGGTCAAAAAAAATACCTCTGCAAATTTTGCCCTGGCCCGTAACCGGCGGGCGCTTTCAAGCGAATTTCTGTTTAGAGCGTCTCACTCGCAATTGCACAAAAAGCGGCCAACTTTGCTGGTTCCTTGAGCGTCGCGGTTGCCTTTGCTGCTCTGCAGGGCTCGCCGTCCTGGTTCCCGGCGAATTCCGCACTCCCTTATCCCTGGAATCGCAAGGAGACTTTCATGAGCAAGCTCGCATCGATTGCCCTCGTGGTCGTGGTTCTTATTTCTGCCGGCTGTTCTTCCATAGGCATGGGCGGAAAGACCACAACTTCCTCTGGCGATATGTCGCAACTGGAACAGGTTTCACACTACAAAGGAGGACGCCTGTAGCGGGCCGTGACGACTCGATGCCGGAGGCACTACCACAATCCGCCTCCTGCCTGCCCATCGGCATCGGTGACCGCCTTGCCGTCCTTTTCCATCCTTTAGCAAATTTCTAGCGGATTGAAGCCCGGCGAGTTCAGGGGTAAGGAGTCGCGGCAAAATAAGTTGACTATTATTTTTTCCAGAGCGGCAGCAACGTGTAGTTCCAGTCACCATGGAAGTTGGCGCGCTTGAGATTCAACGCGGCCAACTCGGCGTCGGTGACGCTGATGCCTGTAGGGTAATGGCCCGTGTCGAGTTCGGCGCGAATTTTCAGTCCGGCCTGGGTGGTCGTGTTGGCGATCAACTGAACGATCACCTCGTGACTGACCAACGGTTGCCAGCCGGCCGGCGATGCGCTTCGTCACGGTGAAGTCGGTCGAGCAACAGGATATACAGGCGGTCCATTGCGTGCGTACGCGAGCTGCTGGTCCAGCAGCGCACCGCGCTCAGTCAGTTCAGGGCTTGCCGGGGAAGCGAGGCGTGACGATTGCCAAGTCACCAGAGGCTTTCAAGCGTGCTGCGCCGCAGATTCTGGCCAATTGCGAAGGCAAGGTGACCAGCGTTTGCCAAGCCATGCTCTTGGAGTTGGTGCAGCAGATTCAGGAATTGGAACAACGCGTCAAGCGCGCTGAAGGCTGGATCAAAGCGTTCATGAAACGCTCGGCCCTGTGCAAGAAGATCTCCGCAATCGACGGCGTTGAGCCCATCTCCGCCACAGCGATGGTGTCCCTCGGGATCAAGCCGCCAATTTGCTGAGGACTGGGTGTGCAAATCTCATCGAGGCTGCGGGCGTGTGTGCACTTGCTCATTAGCAAGCCGTATACATGCATGCAAACTGTTTCCAGTCACCAAAAAAATCTTGCAAAAGGTGTCGGGGCCATACATACACGAAAGGCCGTGCTTGGCCTCAGTATGAATTGATTTGATCTGCACCAAATAGAGAACTTGCACGGTCGCAGTATCCTTCGCAGGAACAGCTTGGCAATGGTGCGGCTTGTGCGATGCGCGCGCCGACATGCGGGTTCAGCGAGAACCTTTTGGAAAATAGCATGCAAAAAATACTTATTCCTTTTGATGGCTCTCCCAATGCATTGCGCGCAGTGCGCTATGCAGCCACAGCGGTGCAAGAAAAATCCACCCTGGAACTTGAACTGCTGCACGTGCTTGATCCCATGTCACTCAGATCCCACGCCACCTTGACCAACATAGAGGTCAATGACCTGTATGCGAGTGAGGCGGATCAGGTGCTTCAGCCGGCACGACAGATTCTCGACCAAGCTGGTATTCCCTATCAGGCACACTACCGCGTTGGCGCGGCCGCCAGCGAAATCGCAGCGCAAGTGCGTGAAACACGCTGTGATGGGGTAGTCATGGGGACACGCGGCATGGGACCGATCGCCAACGTCATGATCGGCTCTGTCGCCACTCGCGTCGTGCACTTGGTCGAGGTGCCAGTTATCCTGATCAAGTAGGTGCCTTGCTTCATCAGAAGCATATTGCGCAACCTTACTGATCGCCGCGTCCACAATCGGTGGACCAGATTTCCTTGGCTGAGGAGCCTCTTGTGCAGCCGCGTCTAGAAGGCTGATTCGCCCCGTATGATTGGCTCCGAGGTCAATCACTATGCCAAATATCGACATCATCGGAGCCATTCTCTTTGCATTCGCGTTGGTCCACACCTTCTCGACAAAGTTATTTGAGCGGCTGGCACACCGCCACCCTCGCCATGCTGGCCTATTCCATCTGCTCGGTGAAGTGGAGGTCGTCTTCGGCTTCTGGGCCGTCGTGCTCATCACCGTTATGGCTCTCGTGGTCGGAGGTTCACAAGCCATCGAGTACGCCGAGTCCCGGCAGTACACCGAACCTTTGTTTGTGTTCGTCATCATGGTGGTGGCTGCATCACGGCCAGTTGTGGAAGTCATCAAGGCGTTGGTGGCCTCTTTCGCCAGGTTCGCACCGGTTCGAACCGTCGTCGCTCAAGTCTGGCTTTGCCTGGCTCTGGTGCCCCTGATCGGCTCCTTGATTACCGAGCCAGCGGCAATGACGCTTGCTGCGCTGATGCTCGGCTCCCTGGTGTTCCGCGCCGGCATTCCGGAGTGGTTAAAGTACGCCGCACTCGGGGTCTTGTTCGTAAACATCTCCGTGGGCGGCACCTTGACCTCCTTCGCTGCACCCCCTGTTCTCATGGTGGCCGCCACCTGGAACTGGGACAGTGCCTTTATGGTGACACACTTCGGCTGGAAGGCCGTCATCGCTGTCGTTATCAACGCCACGGCTGTTACGCTGGTGCTGCGTCGGCATCTTGATGATGCTGAGCCAGCATCGCCCGAAGACCGTGAGCGGCGCATTCCAGCCCTCGTCAGCGCGATTCACCTGGCATTCCTCGCGACCGTCGTGGCGTTCGCCCACCACCCGGTGATATTCCTCGGCCTGTTCCTGCTCTTCCTCGGTTTCACGCAGGCCTATTCCCGCTACCAGACGCCCCTCATCCTGAAGGAGGCTTTACTCGTGGGTTTCTTCCTTGCCGGTCTGGTGGTGCTCGGGGGCATGCAGCAGTGGTGGCTGCAGCCCATCGTGTCCGGCCTGGAGCCAACCGCCCTGTTCTTTGGCGCCCTCGGTCTGACCGCCATCACAGACAACGCTGCACTAACCTATCTGGGGTCGCTGATTGAAGGCATGAGTGATTCGGCCAAGTACATGCTGGTTGCCGGTGCCGTCGCGGGCGGAGGTCTGACCGTGATTGCGAACGCTCCCAACCCGGCCGGCATTGCCTTGCTCAAGCAGGGCTTTAACGATGAATCCATCGGCGCCGGCGGGCTATTGCTCGGTGCGCTGCTGCCAACCATCATCGCGGCAGCGATGTTGTTGCTGTAGGGAAATAGTTTTTTCGCACTCCCGGGGAAGCTCAGAGTCCACTTAGCGCGCGCTGGTTGACCCGCTTGGCCAGCGCGTCCGCGCTCTCCCTGCGCTCGCTGTAGCGGTCCGTCAGCCAGGCCGACATATCGCGCGTCAGCAGCGTGAACTTCACCAGCTCTTCCATCACGTCCACCACGCGGTCGTAGTAGGCCGAGGGTTTCATGCGCCCGGCTTCGTCAAACTCGAGAAAAGCCTTGGCCACTGACGACTGGTTGGGAATGGTCAGCATGCGCATCCAGCGGCCCAGCACCCGCATCTGGTTGACGGCGTTGAAGGACTGGGAGCCGCCCGAGACCTGCATCAGCGCCAGCGTCTTGCCCTGCGTGGGCCGCACCGCGCCGTCGGCCAGGGGTATCCAGTCGATCTGCGACTTCATGATGCCGGTCATGGCGCCGTGCCGCTCGGGCGAGCACCAGACCATGCCCTCAGCCCATTGCGCCAATTGCCGCAGTTCCTGCACCTTGGGATGCGTGTCGGGTGCATCGTCGGGCAGCGGCAGGCCGCTGGGGTCGAAGGTCCGGGTCTGCGCGCCCATGGCCTGCAGCAGGCGCGCCGCTTCCTCGCTGGCGAGGCGGCTGTAGGAGCGCTCGCGCACCGAACCGTAAAGCAGCAGGATGCGCGGCGCGTGCATGCCGGGCGCTGGGCCTCGCAGCCCGGTTACCGGCTGTACAAAAAGCGCCGGATCGATGTTCGGCAGATCCATCGGCGAGGGACTAACGGCCTGCAACACGCTCTCCCCGCTCATTGACGACCTGTTCGCCGTCTTCCTTGGCGAACGCGCCGCGCTGCGGCAGGGGCAGGATGTCCAGCACGGCTTCCGAGGGGCGGCACAGGCGCGTGGCCAGCGGCGTCACCACGATGGGCCGGTTGATCAGGATGGGGTGGGCCAGCATGGCGTCGATCAGGGCCTCATCCGGCAGCGCTGGGTCGTCCAGGCCGAGCTCCCCATACGGCGTTCCTTTTTGCCTGATGACCTCCCTCACCGGCACCGCCATCTGCGCGATCAGTTCCAGCAGTTTTTCCCGCGTAGGCGGTGTTTTCAGGTACTCAATGACTTCGGGCTCGACGCCGGTATTGCGGATCAGCGCCAGTACGTTGCGCGAGGTGCCGCATTGGGGGTTGTGATAGATCGTGACGGAAGACATGCGCTTTGACTCCTGAAGGAATGGGTGGATTGCGGGGTTGCTTCAATTCAATGATTCAATTATATTTGAACTATGGAATATTTAGCACACCCCATTGAGCTGACCCCACTGGACGAAAGTGCCGCCGTAAAGGCGCTGGCCGCCTTGGCCCAGGCCCAACGGCTGCGGGCTTTTCGGGCCCTGGTGGCGGCTGGGCCCGATGGCCTGACGCCGGGGGCCATGGCGGAGCAACTGGGTGTGGCGCCCAGCGCGCTGTCGTTCCACTTGAAAGAGCTGGCTTATTCGGGTTTGGTCCGCAGCGAAGCGCGCGGTCGCAACCTGATTTACCGCGCAAACTTCGGCCAGATGACCGCGCTGCTGACTTACCTGACCGAGCATTGCTGCCAAGGCGAGGCCTGTGAGGTAACCAACACCGCATCCTGCGGGGCCTGCTGACTCACAACGCCCAGGAGCTCTCATGAACCTCGCAGAGGCATTGAACCTGGGGTGCCTGTGCCGCACCCTGAACCCGGACCAGCTGCGCGAGCAGCTCGAGACCGACCCCAGCCTGGAAGGCATGGTGGCCGGGCTGGCCACCACGCATCCCCACCTGTTCTCCGAAACCGCCGTCTTTCTGGACCCCGCGATCCGCACGACGCTGGGCCAGGCCATCGCCGCCATCGAGCGCGTGATCGCCCTGCCCGCCTACCAGCAACTGGCCCTGGCCTGCGCCCCCGAGATTGCCCGCCATGATTTCGGGCCCGCAGGCGTGTTCATGGGCTATGACTTTCACCTCGGCGTCGACGGCCCACGCCTGATTGAAATCAACACCAACGCTGGTGGCGCCCTGCTGAACGCAGCGCTGGCGCGCGCGCACCGGGCCTGCTGCGAACCCATGCAGGGCCTGATGGATGCGTCAACCGATCTGACGCGGGTCAACCAGAGCTTTGTGGACATGTTCCGCGCCGAGTGGCAAGCCCAGCGCGGAGCACGGCCGCTGCGCACCATCCTGATCATCGATGACGCGCCGCACGCCCAGTACCTCGCGCCCGAGTTTGCGCTGGCACGGCAGTTGTTCCTCGCCCATGGCCTCGTTGCCGCCGTGGGAGATGCGCGCGAATTGCAGTGGAAGGACGACGCCCTGTGGCACCCGGCCCTTCCTGCAGGCCAGCCGGTGGATCTGGTCTACAACCGCCTGACCGACTTCAGCCTGTCCGACCCGACCCATGCGGCCCTGCACGACGCTTATGTGGCGGGTGCAGCGGTCGTCACGCCGCATCCGCGTGCCCATGCGCTGTATGCGGACAAACGCAACCTCATCACACTCGGCAACGACGCACTGCTTGCGTCGTGGGGGGTGTCCGATGAGGACCGCCGGATTCTGCAGGCCGCCATTCCGCACACCGAACTGGTCACCGCCGACCATGCCCAAGCACTCTGGGCCCGACGGCGCCAGCTGTTCTTCAAACCCGTGGCGGGCTATGGCGCAAAAGCCGCCTACCGCGGCGACAAGCTCACGCGCGGCGTCTGGGGCGATATCCTGGCCGGCGGCTTTGTGGCCCAGGCGCTGGTGCCGCCCAGCGAGCGCCTGGTGGACGTCGATGGTGTGGCCACCCGCCTGAAGCTGGACCTGCGCGCCTACACCTGGCGCGGCCAGGTGCAATTGCTGGCGGCGCGCACCTACACCGGCCAGACCACCAACTTCCGAACGGCCGGCGGCGGTTTTTCCCCGGTGGTGGTGTTATCCGCCCTGGACAGCCGCCTGCCCCCACCCCGATCAACCATGCCCGCAAGCGACAGCGCATGCGTTGCTGCCCCAGGCACGGTCTGCTGAAAAAAACATAAACCGCTGGAGAATTCTCATGCCCGAGCACCCCCTCAACGTCCTGTTCTTATGCACCCACAATTCGGCCCGCAGCATTCTGGCCGAAGCCCTGCTGAACCATATCGGCCAAGGCCGCTTCAAGGCGTTTTCAGCCGGCAGCAGGCCGCGGGAAAATCAGCAACCCAACCCACTGGGGCTTCAGGTTCTGGAAACTGCGGGCATCCCGACCCAGGGGCTGCGCAGCAAAAGCTGGGATGAGTTTGCCTTGCCCGGTGCCCCCGTGATGGACCTGGTGATTACTGTCTGTGACGACGCTGCAGGCGAAGCGTGCCCGTTCTGGCCAGGTCACCCCGCTACCGTCCATTGGGGTTATGCCGACCCGTCAGCGGGCGACGGCAACGATGCGCAAAAGCTGGAGGCTTTCCGACAGACATTGCATGCGATCCACCGCCGTCTGGAACTGCTGGTCAATCTGCCGCCAGCCAGCCTTGGCAAATTGATGCTGCAAAACAGCGCACGTAATTTGGCGGATTCATGAGCCAGCTGTCGACCAGCCCGGACCGTCAAGCGCATTCCCAGGCCGCCCCGCCACGTTTAAAGCACCAGCTGCTGGCCGAGTTTTTCGGTACCGCCGCCTTGCTGTGCGCCGTGATCGGCTCCGGCATCATGGCCGAGCGCCTGAGCGGCGGCAACACCGCCATAGCCCTGCTGGCCAACACGCTGGCCACCGTGTTTGCCCTCTACGTGCTGATTGAAGTGTTGGGCCCCGTAAGCGGCGCCCACTTCAACCCGCTGGTAACCCTCGTTTTATGGTCAAGAAGCACCCCAACCCATGGCGGACGGACGCCAACCGCCCTCTTTCTTATAGCGGGTCAATTGCTGGGTGCGGTGTCAGGCGCCTGGCTGGCCCATGCCATGTTCGACATGAGCGTGCTGCAGTTCAGCAGCAAGCTGCGCAGCGGCTGGGGTCAATGGCTGGCCGAAGGCGTGGCCACTGCCGGGCTGATTCTGGTGGTGCTGCGCGCGCCCAAAGGCAAGGCAGCGGCGCTGGTGGCCTGCTACATCGGCGCGGCTTACTGGTTCACGGCGAGTACTTCGTTCGCCAATCCGGCCGCTGTGCTCGGGCGCATGCTGTCAGACAGCTTTGCTGGCATTGCGCCCATCAGTGCGCCAGGTTTTGCGGTGGCTGAGGCCGCCGGGGCGGTGGCAGGTGTGCTGCTCAGTCGATGGCTGGGTGCCACCGGCGCGCAACCCCACGCGGACGGAGTGCAGCACCCTTGATCAATCCTCAGGTATGCCGATGGCCTCAGGTGGCCATCATTCCAGCCACTTCTGGAAAAACTGCGCCTGCCCCATGGCCGGGTCCAGCTGGTAGCCGGCAAAGCCCACGCGCTCATAGAGCCTGATGGCGCTTTGGTTGCCTTGCAGGACTTCCAGCGTGAGCTTGCAGGCGCCGCGTTCGCGGGCAATCTGGTCGACCAGCGCCAGCATGCGCTCGCCCACCCGCTGCCCGCGGTGGCCGGGCAGCACGGCCACGTCATGGATATTGACCAGCGGACGGCAGGCAAAGGTGGAAAAACCCTCGATGCAGTTGATCAGGCCCACGGGCTGGTCACCAGCAAAAGCCAGCACGCTGAAGGCTTGGGGGCGCGCAGCCAGTTCTTTCACCAGGTGGGTCTTTGCAAAGTCACTGAGGGCCTTGCTGCCACCGGCTCCGTCCCGTGCGTAGGCATCCAGCAACTCGACCACTGCGCGGGCGTGTACCGGATGGGCGTAGTCGGCCCGGCAAATGTGCAGGTTGGGGGAGGCAAATTCAGTCACGCGGGGTTCTTCCGGTCAACAAATGATGAGGTGATTTTAAAGACCCCCTCCAGATGCTGTGCCAGCCACCGGCGAGTCGGAAACGAGTCAGAGGCGATAGAGGCGTTTTGCGTTGTCACCCATGATGGCCGCCTGCTCCTGCACGCCCAGCCCGGTCAGCAGGTGCTGCGTTTCGCGCCACCACTGGCCATAGCTGCCGGCGAGTTCCAGTACCGGCCAGTCACTGCCCCACACCACGCGGGAGGGGCCAAAGCACGCCAGCACATGCTCAGCCCATCGTCGTACCGCTCCGGGCGCCGGTGCCGGGCCGGCCTCGGTCATCAACCCGGAGAGTTTGCACATGGCCTGCGTTTGCGAAGCCAGCCGGGCCATCCCATCGGCCCAGGGCTGCCATTCGTTGGCGGCAATCGCCGGCTTGGCTCCATGGTCTATCACCAGGCGCAAATCCGGGTAGCGCAGCGCCAGCGTCAGGATGTGCGGCAGGTGAACTGGCTTGACCAGGGCATCGAACACCAGGCCGCCATCGGACATGGCGCGCAATGCGGGCGCCAGCGCCGGTTGCAGTATCCACGCGGGGTCGCCAATGTCCTGCAACATCGGGCGCAAGCCCTTCAGGCGCGGATGACCTGCCAACGCTGCCATGCGGGCAGGCGCATCAGCAGCCAGAAAATCCACCCAGCCGACCACCCCCAGCACCGCTGGATGCGCATCGGCCTGCGCCAGCAGGAAATGCGTTTCAGCTTCCGTCGGCGCGGCCTGCACCAGCACGCCGCCGGTGACGCCGTGCGGCATAGCTTGGGCCTGCCAGTCCGTCACGGCCACATCACGGCAGATGGGTGCCAGCGCCGGATCTCGCGCGGGGTTCAACCAGCCATAGTCGCCGCGCGCCAGCTGCCAACAATGAAAGTGCGCGTCAATGCTCATGGCGTAGGTGCCTCGGCGGGCAACAGGCCCTGCTCACGCAGCGCCGTCCAGAAGCCGGGCTGGATCCGGTGCTGCAGCATGGCCAGCGCATCCTCCCATTCAGCGACCTGACGGGCGCCCAGCATCACGATTTCCACCGCCGGATGCGCCAGCGGAAATTGCAGCGCCGCCGCGCGCAGCGGCACGCCGTATGCCTCGCACACCGCTTCGATCCTTGCCGTGCGCTCCACCCAGGTCCCTGCGGCCGGCGCGTAGTTGAACGTCGCCGCACCGTGCCGGGTGCCTGTGGCAAGAATGCCGGAGTTGAAGACGCCGCCCAGCGCAATGCGCACGCCGCGCGCCACGCATTGCGGCAACAGTTCGGGCAGCGCGCTGTGGTCCAGCAGGCTGTAGCGTCCGGCCAGCATCAACACATCCAGATCGGCCTCACGCAGCACCTGCAGCACCACATCCACGTCGTTGGTGCCCAGGCCGATGGCGCGTACCAGGCCCTCCTGTTTGAGCTGGCGCAACGCCGGCAGGGTTTCATCAATCACCTGCCTGAGCACTTCGGGCGCGCGCGCGCCGTGGGTCGCCGCATCCGGGTCGTGCACATACGCCACGTCCAGCCTCGAAAGACCCAGGCGCTGCAGGCTGTCCTCCACGCTGCGGCGCGTGCCCGCCGCGCTGAAGTCCCAAACCTGGCGAAAAGGAAGAATATCGACATAGCCATGCTGGGCGCGGGGCGCGCCGGCATCCGGCACCAAGACGCGCCCCACCTTGCTCGACAGCACAAAATCATCACGCGGATGGCGGCGCAGCCTATCGCCCAGCCGGCGTTCCGACAGGCCATGTCCGTAATGAGGTGCGGTATCAAAACTGCGGCAACCGCTGGCCCAGGCGGCGTCAACCAGCGCCTGGGCGTCGTCATCCGTGACGGCACTAAACAGGTTGCCCAAGGGCGCACCGCCGAGACCAAGGCGTAGCTGGCTGGCAGCGCAGGGAGGAAAAACTGGTGGCATGGCAGGGTAAATCCCGATAAAAGTTCAGCTATGGTATAGCTAACATGTCAGTCATCAACACGGGGAAATCCCGTGGTTTGGCAATTAATTAACTTCCAGCAGCACCGCGCACGTCAACACCAGCCACAAGTCCACAAGCCACCATCCACAGCTGACCACAACCCGCCCGCCCCTGCGCATCCTGTCCCTGCCATGCTGAAAAACATTCCGCCCCTCCTCACGCCCGACGCACTTCACGCGCTGGCCAGCATGGGCCATGGCGATGATGTGGCCATTGTCGATGCCAACTTTCCGGCAGCCCGCGTGGCCCAGCAAAGCGGCGCCCGCCTGGTACAACTTGCCGGAACCAGCGCACCGCAAGTTCTCAACGCCGTATTGCAGTTGCTTCCGCTGGACGATTTTGTGCCCGATGCCGCCTGGACCATGCAGGTGGTCGGCAATGCCACGGCCATCCCCGCGCCGGTGGCCGAATTTGCATCGGCGCTGGCCCAGGCCGGCGAGCGCCCTGCGGTTTCCCTGGAGCGCTTTGATTTTTACGAACGCGCGCAGTCAGCCTACCTGATCCTGCAGACCGGCGAGCAGCGCAAGTACGGCAACATCGTGCTGCGCAAAGGCGTCATTGCCAGCGACGACGAATGACCAAGGCATGAGCACCACCACCCACCACCCCGCTCCCACCAGCCTGCGCGCGCAGGCCTACGAGAGCTTTCAGCAGCAGATCGTCGATGCCAATATCCGGCCCGGCCAGTTCATCTCGCAGCGCGAATTGATGCAGCTGCTGGGCATGCCGCTGGGCGCGGTGCGCGAGCTGATTCCACGCCTGGAGGCCGAAGGCCTGCTCAAGACCGTGCCGCAGCGCGGCCTGCAGGTCGCCCATGTCGACCTGAAGCTGATCAACAACGCCTTCCAGTTGCGCCGGCTGCTTGAGCGCGAGGCGGCGAGCCGCTTTGTCACCACCGTGTCCGATCGCGACCTGGCCGCCATCGAGCAGGCCCACCTCGACATCGTGCGGCGCGCACGCCTGACGGCGATCGACGACGACCTGCTCAAGGACGCCACCGCGGTGGACTGGGGCCTGCACGACCTGATGATTGACGCACTGGGCAACGAGCTGATTTCCGAGGTCTACCGCATCAACAGCCTGCGCGTGCGCCTCATCAAGCTCGAAGGCTCCACCCTTTCACCCGAAGTGCTGATTCCCGCCATGGAAGAGCACCTCTGGTTTATAGACGCCCTCAAGCGGCGCGACCCGCAAGCCGTGGTCGACCGCCTGAGCCACCACATCGAGAGTGCGCACCGTCGCGTACTCGGACTGCCGCGGCCGGACATGCCGTGGTCTTTGGAGAAACTTTTATGACCGAACCCCAAACTTCCACCAAATCGCTGGCATTCCGTGGCATCTGGCCCGCCCTGCTCACGCCGCTGCATGCCGACCTGAGCATTGACCACGCCAAATTGGCAGCCCATTGCAAGTCGCTGATCGCCAGCGGCTGCCCCGGCGTCACTGCTTTTGGCACCACCGGCGAAGGGCCCTCGTTTTCCCTGGCCGAGCGCAAGGAGGCGATTGAGCAGCTGATTAAAAACGGCATCCCTGCCGGTCAGATCATGGTCTCCACCAGCTGCGCGGCCCTGCCCGAAACCCTGGAGCTCACGCGCCACGCGGTGAACGCCGGTGTGCACGGCTGCCTGATGCTGCCGCCCTTCTTCCTCAAGGGTGTTTCAGACCAGGGAGTCATCGATTGCTACCGCTATGTCATTGACGGGCTGGCCGATGACAGGCTCAAGCTTTACCTGTACCACATTCCGCAGGTCACCGGCGTCGGCCTGTCACACCACGTGATCAGCACGCTGAAAAACATGTACCCCAATACCATTCTGGGCATCAAGGACAGCGCCTGCAGCACAGAGCATTCCGTCGGCCTGGCCAATGCGTTCATGAAAGACCTGACGGTGTACGTCGGCTTCGAGCCGGACCTGCCGGAAATGGGCCGGCGCGGCAGCACCGGCGCCATCAGCGGCCTGGCCAACTTCATGCCGCGTGTGGTCAAGCGCCTGGTGACCCAGCCCGACGCCGCAACAACGCCTGCCGAACGCGAGCGCATCATCAAGTTGCTTGGCCTGCTCGAAGGCTACTCATTGATGCCGGCGCTCAAGGGCATCATGGCCATGTTGAGCGGTGACCAGACCTGGCTGCGTGTGCGTGCGCCGCTGGTTGCTCTGACACCTGACGAGTTCAAGGCCCTCGAAAAGAGCATCACCGCTTTCGGTATTGATACAAAATCCGACTGACCCGCATCAGGCAAGCCTGATCCGCATTCAACGAGTTTGCAAGCGACTTAACGACAAAGGAGACACCATGAAAACTTCCCTGAACAACATTTTTCGCCGCAGCCTGCTGGCCACCGCTTCCGCCGTGATGCTGATGGGTGCCCTGCTGCACAGCATCCCGGTACAGGCACAGGCGCAAAACAAGATGGTGCTGCGCATATCCACCCCGGCCGTTCCCGACGACTGGCATGCCAAGATGTGGACAGTCTTCAAGGACAACCTGGAAAAAAGCGCGCCCGGCGAATTCGACGTGCAGATCAACCTGAACGCGTCGCTGTTCAAGCAGGGAACCGAGCCGGCGGCCATGGCGCGCGGAAATCTGGAGCTCTCCTCGATCTCCGCCTTTGACATTGCCAAGCTGATTCCCGAGTTCTCGGTCTTCACTGCAGGCTATATCGTGCGCGACCCGGACCACCAGCAAAAGGTGTTCAACGGCCCCATTGGCACCGAGATGTTCAAGACGGTGTCTGAAAAAATGGACGTGACGCCGCTGTCCACCGTGTACCTCGGCACCCGGCAGGTCAACCTGCGTGAGGCGCGCAATGTCAAGACCCCTGCCGACCTCAAGGGCATCAAGTTGCGCATGCCCGGCTCCAAGGAATGGCTGTTCCTCGGTGAAGCGCTGGGCGCCACCGCCACGCCCCTGGCTTTTGGCGAGGTCTACCTGGGCCTGAAGACCGGCACCATCGATGGTCAGGACAATCCCCTGCCTTCCGTGCGCGCCGCCAAGTTCTATGAAGTGACCAAGCAGATCGTGTTGACCAGCCATCTGGTGGACGGCATCTTCATTGCGATCTCCAACAAGGCGTACAACGCCATGAACGCAACGCAAAAGCAGAAGGTCAAGGCGGCTGCGCAGGCGGCATCAAGCTACAACAACGAGAACCGCCTGAAGGAAGAAGCGCAGCTGGTTGATTTCTTCAAGCAACAGGGCCTGCAGGTCACCACGCCCGATGTGGATGCCTTCCGCAAGTCGGTGCAGGCCACCTACCTGAACTCGGAGTACGCCAAAGCCTGGCCCAAAGGCCTGCTTGAGCGCATCAACGCCACCAAGTAAATCCGGCACGCCACATCCCCATGAAAACCTGGCCTAAAAAGGCTGCCGACCTGATCGGCGGCGGGTTATTCCTGACTCTGTTCATCGTGTTTGTGATCCAGGTCACGGCACGCTTCGGGTTCAACAAACCGATGGCATGGACCGACGAAGCCGCCGTGATCCTGTATGTCTGGGTCATTCTGTGGGCTGCTGCTTTTATCGTGCCCGAGCGTGAACACGTGGTGTTCGACCTGGTCTGGAACAGCGTCAGCCGACGCGCCCGGCAGGTGATGCAGATCGCAGGCAACCTGATGATTGGCGGGCTGGCGCTGTGCGGCATTCCGGCCAGCTGGGACTATGTGCATTTCATGGCCCGGGAAGGAACACCCGTGCTGGGCCTGTCCTTCATGTGGGTGTTTTTGCCTTTTGTGCTGCTGCTGGCGGCACTGGTTGTTCGCTCTGCGTGGGCCATCTGGAACGCGATTCGGGGTGTTGGTCTTGAAGCGGAGTTGCGCATATGACATCCGGAATCCTCGTTCTTGTTCTCGTGCTGGTGGCCGGCATGCTGCTGCGCATGCCCATCGGTTTTTCGATGCTGGCCTCGGGCATTGCCTACCTGATGGTCAAGGGGCAGGACATCGGCCTGGTGGCCGAGCAGGTGGGCAACGGCCTCTACAACAGCTATGTGCTGCTGGCCGTGCCGCTCTTCGTGTTTGCGGCCAACATCATGAACGCCGGCACGGTGAGCGAGCGCATTTTTGACTTCTGCCGCATCCTGGTCGGGCGCGTGCGCGGCGGCCTGGCGCAAGTGGATATTCTGGTGAGCGTGGTGTTCTCGGGCATGAGCGGCAGCGCCATTGCCGACGCCGCCGGGCCCGGCCTGGTCACCATTCGCCAGATGCTCAAGAAGCCGGAATACACACGCGGCTTTGCGGGTGCCGTGGTGGTGGCCAGCGCCACACTCGGACCCATCATTCCGCCTTCCATTCCCATGGTGATTTACGCCCTGGTGTCGGGCGCTTCGGTGGGGGCGCTGTTTCTGGGTGGTGTGGTGCCGGGCTTTTTGATGGCATTTTTGATGATGGCAGTGGTGCATTTCATTGCCGTGAAACGCAACATGCCGCGTGAAGACAAAATTCCGCTGAGTGAATGGCCGAGCATCATCTTTCGCGGCGCCCTGCCGCTGTCCATGCCCATCGTGCTGCTCGGTGGCATTTACTCCGGCGCCTTCACGCCCACAGAAGCCGCCGCGGTGGCTGCTTTTCATGCGCTGGTGCTGGCGGGGGTGGTTTACCGCGCGCTGACCTGGCGCACCTTCTGGGGCGTGATCATGGAGTCCACCCGCGGCAGCGCCGTCATCACCATGATCCTGGCCGGCTCCTTCATGCTCAATTACGCATTCACCGCCGAAGGCGTGCCGCAAGCCATGGCCACGTGGGTCGACAGCATGCAGCTCTCGCAGATCAAGTTTTTGCTGCTGGTCAACGTGATGTTCCTGGTGCTGGGCTGCTTTCTGGATGTGTCGGTGCTGCTGCTGGTGTTTGTGCCCATGCTGCTGCCCGCGGCCAAGCTGCTGGGCGTGGACCTGGTGCACTTTGGCGTGCTGGTGGTGCTCAACATGATGATCGGCCTGATCCACCCGCCCTTTGGCATGCTGCTGTTCGTAACCAAGGCGCTGACCGGCATCCCGATTGGCGAAATGATGAAAGAAGGCTGGCATTTCCTGGTCATGCTGCTGCTCTTGCTGCTCGCCATGACCTGCTTTCCACAAATTGTGCTGTGGCTGCCGCAAACCATGGGCTACGGAGGCAAATAGTGAGCCACCCGGATAGCCCCGCCGGCGCCGCAGAGCCCGTAGCAATAACAGCCACCGAAGCGCCTGCCGAGGTGGTCTGCGTGGCCAGCTGGAATGCCGACCTGGTGTCGCACGTGGCACGGCCTATCGCTCGCGGCGAGACGCTGATGGCCAGTGCATTCAGCATCAGCCCCGGCGGCAAAGGCAGCAATGCGGCCGTCGCTGCCGCCCGCCAGGGCGCGCGCGTAGCGCTCATCGCCCGCATCGGCGACGACGACTTCGGGCGTATGGGCATGACGCTGTGGCATGCCGAAGGCGTCGCCACCGACCATGTCGAGCACGCCGCCGGCGAATGCAGCGGCGTGGCCCAGATCCTGGTGTATGACGATGGCGACAACAGCATTGCTGTCTGCCCCGGCGCCGGCTCCGGCCTGGGCGCATCGCAGGTACAGGCGGCCCATGGTGTGCTGCGCAGCTGCCGCGTCGTGATGGCGTCCTGCGAGGTGCCTGTAGAGGCCACGCTGCAGGCCTTCCGGCTGGCCCGCGAAGCCGGGGCCATCACCCTGCTGAACCCCGCGCCGGCACGTCCCCTGCCTGAGGAGTTGCTGGCACTGGTCGACGTTCTCACGCCGAACGAAAGCGAGCTGTATCAGCTCGCCGGTGCGGAGCACTCAGGATCGTTGGACGCCGCCGCAAATCACCTGCTGGCAGGCGGAACCGGTGCGGTGCTGGTGACGCTGGGCGCTGCCGGCTGTCGCCTTTATCAAGGCAGACAGACCCCGATCGGCCTGGCCGGACGCAGCATGCCCGTGCTGGACACCATAGGCGCAGGCGACACCTTCACCGGTACGCTGGCAGCGGCCCTGGCACGCGGCGAGCCACTCGCGAGCGCCATGCAATGGGCCAATGCCGCGGCGGCCCTGTCAGTGACCAGGCGTGGCGCGATCGACGGCATTCCGGCACGCGCAGACGTTGCGGCCCTGATGAGCCAGGTCGCCAGGTAATCTCCCCGATGCGGGCAGCTGGTTAGCCAATCAGCCCTTTTGCAAAATCCATGCGGCCGCACACACACTTTTTATAGCGCGCAGCACTTCACCTGGGCCTCAGCAAGAAACTAGGCGTGCGCAAAGTAGACGAACGTGCTGCGCGGAAAGATGTGCCGATAGAAGGGGCGCGCAAGAACACGCGCCAGGTTTTTGGCCGCGAGCATGCCGGATGCGCTGTTGTACAGCTTGAAAAAATTGGGTCGCACCGGCTTCAGGCCCAGCGTTTTACCGAACGCAACCAGCGAATCGTGATTGAAGGCGTTGACGTGTTCAAGCGGCGCGATGGGCATTTGATGCGCTGGCGAAAGCGCGCCGAAATCACCGTGCCGGGCCAGCTTTTTCAGCGACGGCCCTGCGTTGGGCACGCTGATTTTGATGAGCCCGTCCGCAGCCAGCGCCTGCGCCAGGCGCTCAAGAACCGCCCGAGGCTCAGTCAGGTGCTCGAAGACCTGTTCTGTATGGATGAAATGAAATTTTTTGGCGGGCAGATCGGCGAGCTCGACAACCTTGATTCCCACCGATCGGCCATGCCGGATGCGTTCTTCAGACAGCTCAACACCATACACATCACAGCCATACGCCATGGCCATGCGGGACCAGTGTGCCCATCCGAACCCAAAGTCCAGAACACTCAATTCGCCCGGTGGAACGCCGAAGTATTGAATGACATACTGAACCTGCTCAGCCAGGTAGCGGTAGTCGTCAAGACTGTAGTTCCGATGGGTCCGGTCCAGCTCGGTGCCAGGAACCCAGCCGTTGTAGATTTCATCCAGCAATCGGTCATCAGGCACCTGCTTTTGAAAGGCCAGGGTGCAGCTGTTGCAGCGCACCAGCTCATAGGAACAGGCATCAGCAGCGCTGCTGGCATTGCCTTCGTAGTGCCTCGCCATATAGCTCCTGATGCCCGGGCCGCCATACGACTCTTCGTAAACGACAGACAGCGAATCCGACAGGCAGCCGGGACACTGATTTCGGGATTTCATGACAGGGCGATAATCTTACTGTGTTAGTTAATTGGTCCGTCCCGAACTCGAAGGCAACAAGGGCATCGAGGCAGACTGCGAGCCAGTAGCGCGCCGATGCGCAGCCGCAAGGTGGTGATCGAGGATGGGACGTGGCGCTGCGTGCGCTGGGCTTCCCCGAGGCTTGTAATGCGTGGGTAGGGCAGACTCTTGGCGTTTTGCGCCGTTTTTTTTACCCCCGGCTTCATCGGGGTGGGTCAACCGCTGAGCGAGCAAGAAACCGTAGGCGGCGATGCTCAGGCTGGCGTGATGATGAAAGCCCCGCCAGCCCCGCCCCTCGTAGTGGCCCAGGCCGAGATCCTGCTTGAGGTCTTGGTAGTCGCGCTCGATACGCCAACGCATCTTGGCTTCAAACACCATGCGCGCCAGCGGTGTGTCCTCGGGCAGTGTGGACAGCCAGTACTTGAGCGGCTCTGCATCACCCTTGGGCCACTCGATGAGCAGCCACTCGGGTTCGCGCAATTCCTCGCGCAGGTTGTCCCGGTGCGCTGCGCGCACCCGCACGCGGGCGAAGCGCGAACGCAGCCTGGCGTTCGTTCCTTCGCGCCAGGTGACGGTGTGCCAATGCTTGGCTCCAAGTTCCAGGGCGAGTTCCTTGATCGATTGCGGATGGTGTTGCGGCAAAGCGGTGCCGCCCAGGCGCAGTCGCTTGGCCAGGCGCCCGCGCCCCCCGTAGGCCGCCGGCGGCAAGGGCTCGCGCCCGGGCGGCCAGACCGTGACGCTGCCGGTGACGCCCACCGCATAGCGCAGGCCCAACTCACTCAGGCGTGCGCGAAATGCCGTGTCCACGCCGTAGCCGGCATCGGCCAGAACACAGTGTCGGGGCGCACCCTGACCCATCAAATGCTCGATCTGCTGCAATGCGATCTGCGGCTTGGTCGCGAACTGCAGTGCCTCGGGGACGCCGGCCTTGTCGCGGCGCGCCGGGTCGTCGGCCCACTCGCGCGGCAGGTACAACTGCCACGCTACCGGCACGCTGGCCGCCTCGCACGCCAGCGACACGCTCACGGCCACCTGGCAATTGTCCTGCTTACCCAGCATCCCGCAGTACTGGCGTGCCACGCCCACCGAGTGCCGGCCCTGCTTGGGGAAACCCGTGTCGTCGATGATCCACCAGCCGCCGTCCTTGAGGTCCATCAGCGGCACCACCCATTGGCACACACGCAGCAGCATCTGCCCATCCGACCAGTTCGCATCGGCCACGAAGTGATGCAGCGACTGGTGCCGCGAGCGCACCTTCAGCGGGTCCATGTGCGCGGCCATCGGCTCGACGCTCTTGCGCTGCAGCGGCGACATCAGGCCGGTGCAGTACCCACGCAGTCCGGCGTGCCGGTCCGCATGGCCCAGACCTTCGCTCAGATGCGCCATGTAGCGATCAAACTCTTGCAGTTCGTCCATCAAGGCTCACCTTTCAGTTGAAGATGTGCAGATAATGCCTTGATTTATAACACAGTAAGAATAAGGCATTGACGTTCCGTGTGTAAAAAGGAATACGGTGAATGCCGGAGGGCACGCCGGACAAAGGTCACGGGTGCAGTCGCACATTCAACGCGCATCGGAAAAGCAAGCGCACTTGCCAGCCATTTGTGCGACCGCGTGTGAAATGGTGAGAAGCTCGACCAAAGCGGTTGCGCACGCAGCCACTCTATCGCTCATGAGCTCCCCGGCGGTAACCCTATGTAATGAGGTGCTCGTTCACGTTTGTGCGAGGTGGGCAGGTACTGCCACACCCTGCACTGCCTCTGCACAGGCTGTGGCGCAGGACTCCGTACGATGCTGAAGGGTCCTGCTTTCAGCATGTGCAACCGGCCCGTACAGGCATCACGCAGGCGGTACCTGTTTTTATCGCCCAAAAGCCCTTGCCGGCAGACGGTGGCATTCGTGCTCAGGGGGCTCACGATTGGTTTGCCTTCGCACCAGGGCTCGAACACTGGCAGAAATGCGCAGTACTCGACGCGGGCCTCAAGGCTTTTACACAAACGAGCACATGGTTACACAAACACTCTGCGCATTTCACTGAAGCCTCGCTCACCGCACCCGCATCCTGTCTGCGCAGGATCGGGTTTTATCCTCAGCGACAAAACATGCGTAGCCATTGAAAATGGCGATCGCCGGAAGCTACAAACTCCATGGCACCCTGGGGCACCAGGGCCTAGTGGGCGGCTCGCTCGAACTTGAAAACGCCCGGCTCGCGCACGGGATCCACCTCGACCGGGATCACGCTCTTGGGCGGAAAGCGCCCTTCCAGCAACAGCCTGGACAGCGGATTTTCGATGCGCTGCTGGATGGCGCGCTTGAGTGGCCGTGCGCCAAACACCGGGTCGAAGCCGACCTTGGCCAGCTCGGCAATTGCCGCCTCCGAGACTTCCATCGCCAGGTCCATTTTCTGCAGGCGCTCCATCAACACCTTGAGCTGGATACGCGCGATCGACTCGATGTTCTTCGCGTCGAGCGCATGAAACACCACGGTCTCGTCAATGCGATTCAGGAACTCCGGGCGGAAGTAGTTCTTCAGCTCGTCGGTCACCGCGTCCTTGATGTCTTCGGCCGGCTGGCCAACCATGGACTGGATAATGGGTGAACCGATGTTGCTGGTCATCACGATCACGGTGTTTTTAAAGTCCACGGTGCGGCCCTGGCCGTCGGTCAGGCGCCCATCGTCAAGCACCTGCAACAGTACGTTGAACACATCGGGGTGAGCCTTTTCAATCTCGTCGAGCAGCAGCACGCTGTAGGGTTTGCGGCGCACGGCCTCGGTGAGATGACCGCCCTCCTCGTAACCCACATAGCCGGGAGGCGCCCCAATCAGGCGGGCGACCGAGTGCTTCTCCATGAACTCGCTCATGTCAACGCGGATCAGGTGGTCTTCACTGTCAAACAGGAAGCCTGCCAGCGCCTTGCACAGCTCGGTCTTTCCCACACCCGTCGGGCCAAGGAACAGGAAGGAGCCGGTCGGCCGATTCGGATCGCTGAGACCCGAACGCGAACGGCGGATCGCGTTGGCGACTGCGCCTATGGCCTCGTCCTGGCCGACCACGCGCTCATGCAGTTTTCCCTCCATCAGCAGCAGCTTGTCGCGCTCGCCCTGCATCAGCTTGCTGACCGGAATACCGGTGGCACGCGCGACAACCTCGGCAATCTCTTCGGCGCCGACCTGGGTACGCAGCAGCTTGGGCACATCGCTGGTTTCCTTCTGCGCCTCGGTGTCCTGCGCGGCCTTGAGGCGTTTTTCAAGTTCGGGCAGCTTGCCGTATTGCAGCTCGGCAACCTTGTTGAAGTCGCCCTTGCGGGTGAACTCTTCAATCTGGAAGCGGATGCGGTCGATCTCTTCCATGACGTCCTTGGAGCCGAGCGCCTGGGCTTTTTCGGCCTGCCAGATTTCGTCGAGATCGGATATCTCCTTCTGCAGCTTGGCGATCTCCACTTCGATCAATCCAAAGCGCTTTTGCGACGCTTCGTCTTTTTCGCGGCGCACGGCTTCACGCTCGATCTGCAGCTGGATCAGGCGCCGGTCAAGGCGATCCATCACCTCGGGCTTGGAGTCCATCTCGATCTTGATCTTGGCCGCTGCCTCGTCAATCAGGTCGATGGCCTTGTCGGGCAAAAAGCGGTCGGTGATGTAGCGGTGGCTGAGTTCGGCCGCAGCCACGATGGCCGGGTCGGTGATCTGCACACCATGGTGGACTTCGTATTTTTCCTGCAGCCCGCGCAGGATGGCAATGGTGGCTTCCACCGTGGGCTCGTCCACCAGTATCTTCTGGAAGCGACGCTCCAGGGCGGCGTCCTTTTCAATGTACTTGCGGTATTCGTCCAGGGTGGTGGCACCCACGCAGTGCAGCTCGCCACGCGCCAGCGCGGGCTTGAGCATGTTGCCGGCATCCATGGCGCCTTCTGCCTTGCCGGCGCCGACCATGGTGTGCAGCTCGTCGATAAAGACGATGGTCTGGCCTTCATCCTTGGCCAATTCATTGAGCACGGTTTTCAGGCGCTCTTCAAACTCGCCACGGAATTTGGCCCCGGCCAGCAAGGCGGCCATGTCGAGTGACAGCACGCGCTTGCCCTTCAATGAATCGGGTACCTCGCCAGCCACGATGCGCTGGGCCAGGCCCTCGACGATGGCGGTCTTGCCGACGCCGGGCTCACCAATCAGCACCGGGTTGTTTTTGGTGCGGCGCTGCAGCACCTGGATGGCACGCCGGATTTCATCGTCGCGCCCAATCACCGGATCGAGCTTGCCCAGGCGTGCGCGCTCTGTCAGGTCCATGCAGTATTTCTTCAGGGCTTCGCGTTGGCCCTCCGCATCAGCGCTGTTCACGCCCTGCCCGCCGCGTACCGCGTCAATCGCCGCTTCCAGCGACTTGCGGGTCAGGCCGTTTTCGCGAGCGATCCTGCCCACGTCGGCCTTGCTGTCGGCCACGGCCAGCAAAAAAAGCTCACCGGCAATGAACTGGTCATTGCGCTTGATCGCTTCTTTTTCGGTGGCCTGCAGCAACCGGGCCAGCTCGGGGCCGACCTGGATCTGGTCCTGACCCTGCACCTGGGGCAGTTTTTTGACGGCGCTATCGGCCGCCTGGGTCAGCCCATTGACATTGACGCCGGCCCGCTCCAGCAAGGCGCGGGGGCCGTCATCCTGGCGCAGCATGGCCGCCAGCAAATGAGCAGGCTCGATGTAGCCGTTGTCGTTGCCGAGTGCCAGCGACTGTGCATCGCTGAGCGCTTCCTGAAATTTGGTGGTGAGTTTGTCCTGGCGCATGAGGCGTCCCTTCGAATTTGATTGCTGTTGATCTGGGGCTGGACCAAAGCTTTTTCAATAGCGCCGACAACCGGCGGGTCTGGCCAGCGGCTACCCCGAGGCCCCCCGGCATGCGGGCAGCGGACTAGAATCATTGACATGAACATACATCAGGTTTCGGTCAATTACGCGCCGGAACAGGACCGTTTATTGATACGGATCAATGGCAAGGAAGGCGGCGAGCTGCGCGCCTGGCTGACCCGGCGCCTGGCCCTGGCCCTGTTGCCAGTACTCAACCAATCGGCAACCGCCCAAATGACCAAGCTCGCGGGTCCCGCGGCGCCCGCGGCCAGCCTGGACGAACAGCGCGACCAGCTGCTGGACACCTTCCAGAAAGAGGCATTGCTGCGCACCGGCGACTTCAAGACGCCCTACGAAGACCGGCAGGGCCAGCCCGCCAATGCCGTGCTGGGCCCCGAGCCGCTGCTGCTGACCGAAGTCAAGGTCACGTTGATGAGCAGTGGTCAGCTGCGCCTGCAGATGCTTGAAAAACTGCCAGGCAGTGACACCGTACGAAATTTTCAGGTCATGATGGATGGGCAGCTGACCAACGGCTTGCTGCACCTGCTGCACCAGAGCCTGAACGCCTCACAGTGGCTGGAGCCTGTGGCGCCCGCCAACCTCACGCCAGCCGGCAGCTCCGAGGTGCCCGAGCTGGCCATTGAGCCCGCCAAGCCCAGGTACCTGAACTGAATGACAGCAGACCACGGCAGACAGCGACAGACAGTGGCACGCTGGTCTGGGTGGGTGTCTCACGCTGACCGCGTGCATTGTCTTCGCGGACTCGATCAGTGGGTTATTCAACCCGCCTTGGGCATATCCAGCGAGAAGCCGGCGACTTTCTTGTAGTACTCTGAAATCCTGCGCAGTTCCTGCTGGCTGATCAGCTCGTCGATGTTCGCAAAGGGTTTGCCGCCGCTCAGCTCATCGACCTTGATGTTGATGAAGTCGGGCGGCACCGAGCGGTTGGTCAGCACAAGCTGTGCCGTCGGAGCCAGCCGCAGTTCCTCGTAAGCCTGCAGCGCGGCGCGCGCATCGCCGCCCGCGTGGGCCGCAAGCTGTTCAGCCAGCACCCGCGCGTCAATCAGGGCCTGGGCCGAACCGTTGGAGCCGCGCGGGTACATCGGATGCGCCGCATCACCGAGCAGGGTGACGCGGCCAAACGTCCATTGGGGCACCGGGTCCTTGTCCACCATCGGGTATTCAAGGATCTGCCCGGCACTGGTAATCAACGCGGCGACATCGAGCCAGGGGAAACGCCAATCCTTGAAGATGTCCAGAAAGTCCTTCAGGTCGCCCGGGCGGTTCCAGTCGTTCATCGCCGCGTTGTCACGCCGGATTTCAGCGACCCAGTTGATCAGTTGGGTACCTTCATCATCCACCCGGTCGACGATGGGGTAGATCACCATCTTGCCGGTGTGGAGGGAGCCCACGCGCAGATAACTTTTGCCCGTCAGAATGGGCTGGTGGCGCGTGACGCCGCGCCAGGTGTTGATGCCGGCAAAAGCGACCTTCTCGTCAGGATAGAACTGGCGGCGCACGGTCGAGTTGACACCGTCACAGGCAATCACCACGTCGGCTCGCCGGGAGGGCAAGTCTGCACCGCTTGACGTCTGCGTGAAATGAACCGTGGCGCCGCTGTCGTCCTGGTCCACGCCGGTGCAACGGTGGTCGGTGTGAACGGCGCCGCTGCCCAGGCGCTCCAGCGCCGCTTCGTACAGCAGCCGGTGCAGCTTGCCGCGCGGGATGCCAATTTCCGGCAAGTCATAGCCGGCATGGCGCCCGCGTGGCTCTTTGTAGATGAACTGGCCGAAGCGGTTGAAAAACACGCTTTCCTCGTTTTCAATACCGGCAGCTTCGAGCTGCGGCTGCAGGCCCAGCGCCGCCAATTCACGCATCGCGTGCGGCAACAGGGTGATACCGACACCGACCTCCCGGACCTCCGGGACGGTTTCAAAGACATCGCATGCCAGACCGCGTTGTTTGACTGCCAGCGCCAGGCTCAAGCCTCCTATGCCGCCGCCAACTATTGCAATCTTCATGGTGTTCTCGTCGGTTAGTGGCTCTTATGGGGTGAACAGAGACCGGTCTTTTAAATACGAAACAGTTATGCTACACATTTGATAGCATATTGAGCTTGCAGCAGACTCAGTCCGCGGCGATGTTCTGTGTCTTGATCAGTTCGGCCCAGCGCTTCGCATCTTTTTCAACCAGACGCCGGAAGTCCGCCGGCGTGCTGCTGCCGGGGTCCATGCCCTGGGCCTGGAAGGCTTTCTTCACCTCGTCGCTCAACAGGATGTCCCTGATCTCACGGTTCAGCACGGCCACCAGATCCGGTGGCGTGCCGGCGGGCGCGAAGATGCCGTACCACATGTCCACGTTGACGTTACCGGTCCGGCCTTCAGCCAAGGTGGGAAGCTCCGGCAGCAAGGGGTGGCGCCTGTCGCTGCCAAGGCCCAGTGCCAGCAGCCTGCCCGCCCTGACATGCGGCAAGGCCACATGGATGGGTAAAAACATGGCGTCGATCTGGCCACCGATCAGATCCGTCACCGCAGGGCCGGTGCCGCGGTAGGGAATATGCGTGACAAACACGCCAGCCGTGGTCTTGAGCAGTTCCATGGCCAGGTGGTGCGGCGTGCCAACACCGGGCGAGCCATAGTTGATGCGTCCGGGGGCTCTACGTGCGGCGGCGACCAGGTCCGTCGCGGTTTTGAAGCCGGTTTTCGGGTTTGCCACCAGCAGAAGCTGTCCCCAGCTGGTCAGCGAGACCGGTGTCAGGTCTTTGACCGGGTCAAACGGGAGTTGCGGGTACAGGCTGGCATTCATCACCAGCGTATTGACGGTTACCAGCAAGGTGGCACCGTTGGGCGCCGCGCGCACCACGGCTTCGGTGCCGATGTTGCCGGAGGCCCCGGCGCGGTTGTCCACCACCACCGGCCGCCCGAGGCGCTCGGACAGCCGGGGGCCCACGGTGCGGGCAATCAGGTCGATGCCGGTGCCCGGGGTGAAAGGAACGATCAGGCGAATGGGGCTTTGGGGCAGCGCCGCGGTCTGCGCCAGCACATTTGCACCGGTGGCCGCCGCAGCCAGCAGCATGCCCAGCCTGAGCACCAGCTGGCGACGGCACGAAAAGGTAATCGTCATCAACAAGTCTTATTTGGTTTGTATGCTAACCAGTATTTGGCAAAATCAACAGGGCACAATCCATGAATTCCCTGAGCCCCCGAATACTTGGATACCGTAGTCTTTCCTTAGCCCCTGAGTTGACCGGCTCTGACCAGATACTGTGCCTGCCTTCCATAACCTTTCCAAACTTTACGCGCGCCCCGGTTTTTTGCTGCGTCGCGCGCACCAGATCTCGGCCGCCGTTTTCGAAGACGAATGCCGCAGTGTCGGGCTGACACCCGCGCAGTTCGGCGTGCTCAGTGTGCTGCGCGCCAGCCCTGGCCTGGACCAGTCCACGCTGGCACGCGCGCTGGGTTTTGACAAGGTGACGGTGCTGCGCGTGTTGCGCGGCCTGGAAACGCGGGGACTGATAGAGCGCGTGCCCGCACCTTCGAGCCGGCGCAACTTGTCGATTTCCCTGTCACCCGAGGGGCTCGCCCTGCTGAAACAGGCACAGGAACCCGCCGAGCGCGCCTACAGCCGCCTGATGGCGCCGCTGGACAATACGCAGCAAAACCAGCTGGTCCAGCTGCTGCAGTTGCTGACAGCCGGGCTGGAAGACGAGGCGCGGGCCCCTTTTGTGCCTCCAGCGCAAGATACGGACGAGCCCAGGGGTATGCCGGGGGCGAAGTAATGTTTGGTACTCCGACCCAGAAGTACTAGCCATTGGTGGCTTGTATGCCCCATTTGGCCAGTGCGGCATCGTCGCTCACGCGCGCATCGACCCAGCGCGCGCCCTCTGGCGTCTGCTCTTTTTTCCAGAACGGCGCCTGGGTTTTCAGGTAGTCCATCAAAAATTCACAGGCCTTGAAGCTTTCACCGCGGTGAGCGGAAGTCACCGCCACCATGACCACCTGATCCAGCGGCTGCAAAAGTCCGACACGGTGGATCACCCGAACGCCAAAAATATCGAAGCGCACCATCGCCTCGTCGATCATGGCCTCAATGGCTTTTTCGGTCATGCCGGGGTAGTGTTCCAGTTCCATCGAAAGCACCTCCCCTTGCTGGGCCGACGAACGCAGCGACGGGCCGCCCCTAGCAAGTTCAGCCCCCTCGGGGGGCAGCGCAGCACACGCAGTGGCAAGTGTGGGGGCCATATTGCGGTCCCTCACGGTGCCCGTGAAAGTGCATACGGCGCCGACCCGGCTGTCATTCGCGCGCAGAACAGCCACCTCATCGGCCAGGTTGAAGTCTTCGGTCGTGATCAGAACGCGGGATAGAGCCATAGTTGCAATTTTGCCACCAGCCCCCAAAAGCCGGATACATACCGTAAGATTTGTCGCATGACTGGCTGCACAAACCTCCTCACCGCCTGGATGCCCAACGGCAGCCGTGGCCATGAGGCGTGCGCCAGCAAGTCAAAAAAACCGTTGCTCATTTGACCGGGGCTGCGGTTCCGTCGTCGAATGAGCGATGGAGCCGCCAGTTACTTTCAGGTCTTTCCTGCGTGCACCACCTCTTGTTTTGACGATGGCCTTCCAAGCCGGTCAGTTTTTAAGGATGTGTCTTCATGCAAACAGCGCGCAATGCAAACCAGGTAACCCCGGTAACTCCGGATTTCTCGGGGCTCTGGATCCCGCTTGTCACCCCTTTTGACCACGGCCAGGTTGACCATGCGTCCTTGAAGCGCCTGGTGGCGCACTACCGCGGCAGCGGCATTGCCGGCCTGGTGGCCTGCGGCTCCACGGGCGAAGCAGCAGCCTTGAGCGACGAAGAGCAGCTGGCCGTGCTGCAGGCCGTCATGCGGGAAGCACCTGAACTGCCGGTGGTCATGGGCCTGTCGGGCTACCACCTGGGGAAAACCGCGGCGCGCATCAAAGTGCTGGGCGAGCTGGGCATTGCCGGCATCCTGCTGCCCGCGCCCCACTACATCCGGCCTGCCCAAGCCGGCCTGATCGAGTGGTTTACCCAGCTGGCCGACGCCAGTGCCGTGCCGGTCATCCTGTATGACATTCCCTACCGCACCGGTGTGAAGATCGAACTGGAGACCCTGAGGGCGCTGGCCAGCCATCCACGCATCTGCGCCATCAAGGACTGCGGTGGCGACGCAGACAAAACGCAAGCGCTGATCAGGGACGGCCGCCTGCAGGTCTTGTGCGGCGAGGATGGCCATATTTTCTCCACCCTGGCGCAAGGCGGCCATGGTGCGATTGCGGCGGCGGCCCATGTGCACACGCGGCGTTTCGTCCAGGGGATGGATCTCATCAGGACCGGCGATGAGGCGCAGGCCCGCACGCTGTGGGAGCCGCTGCTGCCGCTGATTGAAGGCTTGTTCGCCGAACCCAGCCCAGGCCCGCTGAAAGCCCTGCTCGCGCGCCGGGGACTGGTTCGCGAAGAACTTCGCAGCCCCATGACCCCGGCCTCTGGCGCGCTGGTTGAACGCCTGCAGCGGCTGGATGGGTTGATCGGGTAAATCAGCCGCCGGTGACGGGCGGGAAAAAAGCGACTTCGCAGCCTTCGCTTAAAACGGCCGACTCGTCACTCATGACCTGGTTCAGCGCCATGCGCACAGACTTGCCGCGTGCCAGGCTGTCGGCATGCGCGGGGCTGGCGGCCAGCAGTTCGTCGCGCAGGGCCGCCAGCGTGCCGGCGGCGGTTTCGCGCAACTCGCTACCCCGCCCGATGGCCTCACGGATGGACGCAAAATACCTGACCGTGACTTTCATGAATGGGCTTTCACGAGAGAAGCTCCGAAAACGGGATGAACTGTACGCTGTCGCCGTGCGCGATGGTCTGCCCCGCCGGGTTGTCCACCAGGCCGTCGCCCCAGACCGCCGAGGTCAGTACGCCAGAACTCTGATTGGCAAACAGGTCCAGCCCGCCGGCAGCATTGCGTCGCACCCGCAGGAACTCGCGGCGCTTGTCGGCCCTGGGCCAGCTGAAATGAGCGGGAACAGTGACTGATTTCATGGCCACCTGGCTCGCACCCTGCAGCTTGAGCAGAAAGGGCCGCACCAGTAGCAGGAAGGTCACGAAGCTGGAAACAGGGTTGCCCGGCAGGCCGATGAAGTGCGCCGGCCCGACCTTGCCATAGGCAAACGGCTTGCCCGGCTTGATCGCGATCTGCCAGAGATCGAGTGACCCAAGCTGCTGCACCGCAGGCTTGATGTGATCTTCTTCACCGACAGACACGCCGCCGCTGGTCAGGATCAAATCGTGCGCCTGGCTGGCGCTGCGCAGCGCGTCCAGCGTGGCATCGCGCCGGTCCGGCACGATGCCCATGTCGGTCACCTCGCAGCCCAGACGCGACAGCAAGGCGCGCAGGAAGAAGCGGTTGGAGTTGTAGATGGCGCCCGGCCGCATCTGCTCTGGAGCAACTTCGCCGGGCATGACCAGCTCATCGCCGGTGGAAAACAGTGCCACCCGCGGCCGACGTGCCACTTGCAGAAAATTCCTGCCAATACCGGCTGCCAGCCCAAGTGCGGCAGGCGTTAGTCGTTCCCCTTTTGATAGCACGACGGCGCCGCGCATGACATCCTCGCCGGCACGGCGAATCCACTGCGCGGGTTTGGGCGCCTGCGTGATGCGGATAAAACCTTGCGGGTCCGCCAGCACTTCGCAGTCTTCCTGCATCACCACCGCGTCGGCCCCGGCCGGGATAGGCGCGCCGGTGAAGATGCGCGCGGCCGTGCCCGGCTCCAGCGCACTGCCTGCACTGCCGGCGGGAATGCGTTGCGACACACGCAAAGCCGTGCCGGCGTGCTGTACTTCAGCTGCGCGCACGGCGTATCCGTCCATCGAGCTGTTGTCTTCGGGCGGCACCTGCAGCGCGGAAACCACATCTTCGGCCAGCACGCGGCCATCGGCCTCGAACGTCGAGACCGTTTCCGGGCCAGCCAGCGGCAGGGCTGGGGTCAGCAGTTCGGCCAGCGCGTCGTCAAGCGGCCTGAGCGCGGGACGGGCAGCTGGTGCAGCGGGGCTGGATGTAGGGGTGGCTCGGGAGGTGTTCATGCATACGACTCGGGGCGGTAGGCAAAGCGTTCCTGATTGTCAATCAACCACTGCGCCAGGGCATCAACATCGTTCAAATCCAGCACCGGCCTGAGGGTGGTTTGCGGCAGTTGCTCCGGCGAATCGGTCGCAATGGCCACCACAAAATCGTCGTCCGGATAACGTGCAGGCTTGCCGGACGATGCACGCCAGACTTCTATTTTCAGCAGGTCGCTGCTTTTGAAGCCTTCCACCAGCACCCAGTCCACACCCTCGTACAGTTCGGCAATCAGGTGGTGCACCGACAGGGTCTTGGGCTGCTCGAATTCGCGGATCAGCGCCAGCCTGTTTTCCGACGCGACAACCACCTCGAAGGCCCCGGCCTCCCGGTGACGGTAGGTATCCTTGCCCGGGTGGTCGATGTCGAATTTGTGGTGCGCATGTTTGACGACCGAGACACGCAGGCCACGCAGCTTGAGCGCGGGAATCAGCCTTTCCACCAGCGTCGTCTTCCCCGAGCCGGAATAGCCGGCAAATGCAACCACGTTCATAAACAGTTTTTCACCGATCCTGGTTTGCTACTGATTCAATGGCTGGTAATGCCCGTCCGAAAAGGACTGGAGAGCCACTCAATGCACATTGTTGGCGATATAGGCCTTGACCAGGTCAACATCGGCGGGCATGACCTGCACACGCTTGGGCAAGTCCTCTATGCCTTCGAACTTTGCGGGCCGGGTCGGCAAGCGGCCCAACGCCTCTTCGATGGTTTCGGCGAACTTGATCGGCAGGGCCGTCTCGAGCACGATCATGGGCACACCCACCTGCAGGTGCGTACGCGCCACCTTCAGGCCGTCGGCGGTATGCGTATCGATCATGGTACCCAGGCGCTGGAAGGTGTCGCGAATCGTCTGCAACCGGTCGGCGTGGGTGCTCGTGCCGCTGGCAAACCCGTAGCGCTGCGCGGCTGCCTGGAAGGCGGCATCGCCGCTCAGGTCAAAACTGCCCTGTGCCGACAACCGGTTTCCGAACAGTTCGGCGATGCGCGTCGCGTCCCGGCCCAGCAGGTCGAACACAAAACGCTCGAAGTTCGAGGCTTTGGAAATGTCCATTGACGGGCTGGAGGTCTCATGCGTGTCGGCGCCGGCCCGCACGCGGTAGACCCCGGTGCGAAAGAATTCGTCCAGCACGTCGTTCTCGTTGGTCGCCACCACCAGCTTGGCAATGGGCAAACCCATCATGCGGGCCACATGGCCGGCGCAGACATTGCCGAAGTTGCCCGACGGCACGGTAAAGCTGACTTTTTCGGTGTTCGATGTCGTGGCTTCGAAATAGCCGGCGAAGTAATACACCACCTGCGCCATCAAGCGCGCCCAGTTGATGGAATTGACCGTGCCAATCTTGTACTGGCGCTTGAAATCCAGGTCATTGGACACCGCCTTGACGATGTCCTGGCAGTCATCAAACACGCCTTCCAGCGCGAGATTGTGGATGTTCGGGTCCTGCAGGCTGAACATCTGCGCCTGCTGGAACGGGCTCATGCGGCCATTCGGCGAGGTCATGAAAACCCGCACGCCCTTTTTGCCGCGCATCGCGTATTCGGCCGCACTGCCGGTATCGCCGCTGGTGGCCCCCAAGATGTTCAGCTCTTCGCCGCGGCGGGCCAGTTCGTACTCGAACAGGTTGCCCAGCAATTGCATGGCCATGTCCTTGAAGGCGAGTGTGGGGCCGTTCGAGAGGGCTTCGAGGTACAGGCCCTCTTGCAGTTTTTTCAGCGGAACGATCTCTTTCGTTCCAAAAACCTCTTCGGTATAGGTCTTCTCGCAGATCGCCTTCAGGTCCGCCGGCGGAATATCGTCGACATAGAGCGACAGGACTTCAAACGCAAGGTCGCCATAGGACAGGCCGCGCCATTTCGTCAGCGTCGCGTCGTCCACCTGCGGATAGCGCTCCGGCAGGTACAAACCGCCATCAGGCGCCAGACCTTCAAGCAGGATTTCGCAAAAGCGCTTGCGGTCAGCCATATCGCCGGATGCGGCGCGGGTGGAGATGTAGCGCATCATCGACCGCCCGGCCGCCCGAAGGCCGATGCGCCCCCCGGGGGGGCGAGAACAAAGTGAACGTGGGGGAATTTCATTTAAGCCAGTTCCTCCTTGCGGATACGCGTGATCGGTGCCAGCACCGTGGGCAGTGCCTGCATCTGCGCCAACGCGTCGTTCATCTTCGCCTCCGCACAATCGTGCGTGAGGATGATGAGATCGGTTTGCGTGGAGCCCTCGCCGCCCACTTCGTCGGCTTCACGCTGCAACACGGCGTCTATGCTGATGCCGGCGTCAGCCAGAATTCCAGTGACCTTGGCCAGCACACCGGCTTCGTCAGCCACTTTAAGACGCAGGTAATAACTGGTGACCACATCACCCATGGCGAGCACCGGCGCGTCGCTCATCCAATCGGGCTGGAACGCCAGATGCGGCACGCGATGCGCCGCGTCGGCGGTGTGCAGGCGGGCAATGTCCACCAGGTCGGCAATCACGGCGCTGGCGGTGGGCTCGCTGCCCGCGCCCTTGCCGTAATACATCGTGGTGCCGACGGCGTCACCATGCACCATCACGGCGTTCATCGCGCCTTCCACATTGGCAATCAGGCGCTTCATCGGCACCAGGCTGGGATGCACACGCAGCTCGATGCCCTTGGCGGTATTCTTGGTGATGCCCAGCAGCTTGATGCGGTAGCCGAGCTGCTCGGCGTACTTGATGTCCTGCGCACCTAGCCGGGTAATGCCTTCGACATAGGCTTTGTCAAACTGCACCGGAATGCCGAAGGCAATCGCCGACATCAGCGTGACCTTGTGCGCCGCGTCCACGCCTTCAATGTCAAAGGTCGGATCAGCCTCGGCGTAACCCAGGCGTTGCGCCTCCTTGAGCACCACGTCGAAGTCCAGGCCCTTGTCACGCATTTCGCTCAAGATGAAATTGGTCGTACCGTTGATGATGCCGGCGATCCATTCGATGCGGTTGGCCGTCAGTCCTTCGCGCAGCGACTTGATGATGGGAATGCCACCGGCCACCGCAGCTTCAAAGGCCACCATCACGCCCTTGCGGTGCGCTGCGGCAAAGATTTCGGTACCGTGCACCGCCAGCAAGGCCTTGTTGGCGGTCACGACATGCTTGCCTGCCTCAATGGCTTCCATCACCAGCTGACGGGCAATGCCGTACCCGCCGATCAGTTCAACCACGATGTCGATTTCCGGGTTGGCGATCACCGCGCGGGCATCAGCCACCACCTGCACGCCGTCGCCCACGGCCGCCCGGGCGCGGGCGGTGTCGAGGTCTGCCACCATGGTGATTTCAATGCCGCGGCCGGCGCGGCGCAGGATCTCTTCCTGATTACGCCGCAATACGTTGAACACGCCGCCGCCTACGGTGCCTATGCCCAGCAAGCCGACCTGGATGGATTTGAGATTTGTCGATTTCGGTTTCATGTTGCTCAATAGTCAAAAATATCTGCAGTCCTTGCCAGTACCGGCTCAGATGTTGTTGTTTCGATAATTCTCGAGGAATTTTGCAATCCGGCCCACGGCCTCGCGCAGATCTTCCTCATGGGGCAGAAAGACGATGCGAAAGTGATCCGGCGATGCCCAGTTGAAGCCGGTGCCCTGCACCAGCATCACCTTGGTTTCCTTGAGCAGCTCGAGGAAGAACTGCCGGTCGTCCTTGATCGGATAAACCTTCGGATCGAGCTTGGGGAACATGTAGAGGGCAGCGCTCGGCTTCACGCAGCTCACCCCCGGGATGGCGGTGATCAGTTCGTACGCCAGATCGCGCTGGCGCCGCAGACGCCCGCCCTCGCCCGTCAGGTCGTTGATGCTCTGGTAGCCACCCAGGGCCGTCTGGATGGCCCATTGGCCCGGCACGTTGGAGCACAGCTTCATGTTGGCCAGCATGTTGAGGCCCTCGATGTAGTCCTCCGCCCGCTTCTTGGGGCCGGACACCACCAGCCAGCCTGCGCGATAGCCGCAGGAGCGGTAGCTCTTGGACAGCGAATTGAAAGTCAGCGTGAGCACGTCCGTCGACAGGCTGGCGATGGCGGTATGGTGGGCCCCGTCATACAGCACCTTGTCGTAGACCTCATCGGCCAGAATCACCAGGCCATGGGTGCGGGCGATCTCCACGATCTGCTTGAGAAGTTCGTCGGAATACAGCGCGCCAGTCGGGTTGTTTGGATTGATGACCACAATGCCCTTGGTCTTGGGCGTAATCTTGGCGCGAATATCGTCAAGGTTGGGCATCCAGCCGTTGTCCTCATCGCAGAGATAGTGCACCGGTTTGCCGCCCGACAGGCTGGTGGAGGCGGTCCATAGCGGATAGTCAGGCGTCGGCAGCAGTAGTTCATCGCCGTCGTCGAGCAGCGCGTTGGTGGCCATCGCGATCAACTCGCTGGCGCCATTGCCCAGGTAAATATCATCGAGCGTCACGCCGCTGATGCCCTGCTTCTGGGTCTCGTGCATCACCGCCTTGCGCGCCGCAAAAATACCCTTGCTGTCTGAATAGCCGGCAGACGAGGGCAGGTTGCGGATCATGTCCTGCTGGATTTCCTCGGGCGCATCGAAACCGAACACTGCCAGATTGCCCAGGTTGAGCTTGATGAGATGGTGCCCTTCTTCTTCCATCTGCTTGGCGGCGTCCATGATGGGGCCGCGGATGTCGTAGAGCACGTTGGCCAATTTGGCAGATTTAGTGATCGGTTTCATGTTGCATTGTGGGATAGGCGGCCGGGGCCACACCGTCAAACAGGCCGACAAACACACTGGCAGGCGGGGCAAGGTCAGTGCGAAAACGGGAAATTCGGGCGGAATCTATAATTTGACCACATAAAACGCGTATTTCGCCCGCGTTTCACAGGCAAATGGCCCTTGCCCGCCGCCCATTTTCCAGCGCTACAGGTCTTCCTGAACTTCTGAATCCCTGAATCCCTGAACCCTCCAATCCCGCATGAAACTTCAACCAGACCGTCTCGACGTGCAAGCCATCCTCGGCTATGGCCCCGGATGGGTTGGCCTGGGGCACAACGGCGTGGCTGAAAAAATCGAACACAGCATCGTGATTGGCTCGCGCGGCGAGAAATTCGACTGGAATTGCGCAAGCTTTGACGAACTCACCGCGGAGCATTTCGCGCTGCTTGCAACAACCCAGCCCGAACTGGTGATTTTCGGCAGCGGTACGCGCCTGCGCTTCCCGCCTCCGGCCTATTTACGGGCTTTGATGGACAAGCGCATAGGCCTTGAAACCATGGACACGCTGGCAGCCTGCCGTACCTACAACATCCTCGCAGGCGAAGGCCGCCAGGTCATCGCGGCCCTGCTGATTGAAAGAGAAGGGACGGCCGACTGAAAGACCGGCTCTTTCAGGGTAAAATCTAGGGTTGCGTTTGGTCGCAGACCGTCGGGATCAACACCGCGGCTGTGAGCATGAAGCATTGCCTATAGCCACGGCTAATTACAACTACTTTCGTCAGGGTCTACTCAGTATGGCAGTCGTCGTCAATAAACCACTCCCCGAATTTGAAGCGAACGCCACGGGTGGCATCAAGGTGTCCAACCAGTCCCATCTGGGAAAAGTCGTCGTGCTGTACTTCTACCCCAAGGACAACACCCCCGGCTGCACCACCGAAGCCATGCAGTTCCGTGACCACTACAAGGACTTCGTCAAAGCCGGCGCCACCGTCTTTGGCGTCTCGCGCGACAACATGAAATCGCATGACGAATTCAAGTCCAAGCTGGAACTCCCCTTCGAGCTGATTGCAGATACCGAAGAAAAAATGTGCCACATGTTCGGCGTGGTCAAGAACAAGATCATGTACGGCAAAAAGGTCAAGGGCATTGAGCGCAGCACTTTCCTGATTGGCGCCGATGGACAGCTGAAGGAAGAATGGCGCGGCCTCAAGGTGCCTGGCCATGTCGACGATGTCCTCAAGGCCGTCAAAGCCCTTAAAAAGGCTGCCTGAAAGCCTGTTGACGCCAGTTCGCAACAGTGCCCGGCAACACTGGATTGCCCTGCCACATCAGTTGTGCATAATGAACTCATGCTGTTGACCTTCGCAACTGCGTCAAAACAAAAAGCCGCCCCGGCCTTGAGGCGGCTTTTTTGCTTCTGGAACCACCTTTCAAGAGAGTTTTAAGCACCATGCCCCTGCCCCCCGCCCCGACCAAACGTGCCGCCCTGCTCTCCACCGACGTCCTGGATGCTCCCGCCCGTTCACCCTCCAAGGCTGCACGAAAGACGGACAACGCCGACTCAGGCCGCAAACCCCCGGTGCTGGATCTGTTTGACAACCGTACAGTCACGGCCGGCGGTGGCGATCATCCCGTCGCTTACAAAGGCAAAGAGCCTCCCCGCCCCGGAAGAACTGGCGAAGACAGCTATGAAAAAGAGAGCATTCCACTGCCCCAGCCAGCACTCAAACCCAAAAAGACCAAACATGTCGGTCCCGCCAAGCTGTTTGTGCTCGACACCAATGTGCTGATGCACGACCCGATGTGCCTGTTCCGCTTTGAAGAACACGACATCTTTCTGCCGATGATCGTGCTCGAGGAGCTGGACGGGCACAAAAAAGGCATGACCGAGGTGGCCCGCAATGCGCGCCAGACCAGCCGCACGCTGGATGCACTGGCCGGCGCCCAAGGCGCCGACATTGGCAAGGGCCTCAAACTGGACACCACCGGCCACCCGGAGGCAGGCGGCAGCCTGTTTTTCCAGACCAAACCGATGGACTACACGTTGCCGATGAGCCTGCCGCAGGGCAAGGCCGACAACCAGATCCTGGGCGTGGTCGAGGCCCTGCGCAAGGAATATGCGCCGCGTGAAGTGGTGCTGGTGTCCAAGGACATCAACATGCGCGTCAAGGCGCGTGCGCTGGGCCTGGCCACGGATGACTACCAGAACGACAAGACGCTGGAAGACGGCGACCTGCTCTATGCCGGTTCGCTCGCGCTGCCGGCTGACTTCTGGACACGGCAGAGCAAGACGATTGAAAGCTGGCAGCAGGGCAGCCACACTTTTTACCGGATCACCGGCCCTATCGTGGCCAGCCTGCTGATCAACCAGTTTGTCTTTTTTGAGGCCCCTGGAGAGCCCCCGCTGTATGCCAGAGTCACGGAAATCCGGGCCAAAACAGCTGTGCTGAAAACCCTCAAGGATTACAACCATTTGAAAAATGCGGTCTGGGGCGTGACCACGCGTAACCGCGAGCAAAACTTTGCGATGAACCTGCTGATGGACCCTGAAGTGGATTTCGTGACGCTGGCTGGTACGGCGGGTACCGGAAAAACACTGATGGCGCTGGCCAGCGGTCTCACGCAGGTGCTTGACGACCGCCGCTACACCGAGATCATCATGACGCGAGCAACCGTTTCGGTCGGTGAAGACATTGGCTTTTTGCCGGGCACCGAAGAGGAAAAAATGGGTCCATGGATGGGCGCGCTTGACGACAACCTGGAAGTACTGGGTAAAACCGACAGTGGTTCCGGCGAGTGGGGACGCGCAGCCACCAACGAGCTGATCCGTTCGCGCATCAAGGTCAAGAGCATGAACTTCATGCGCGGCCGCACCTTCCTCAACAAGTACGTCATCATCGACGAGGCACAAAACCTGACACCCAAGCAGATGAAGACCCTCATCACCCGAGCCGGCCCCGGTACCAAGATCATCTGCATGGGCAACCTGGCGCAGATCGACACCCCCTACCTCACCGAAGGCTCCTCGGGAATGACATTCGCGGTCGATCGCTTCAAGGGCTGGCCGCATGGCGGGCACATCACGCTGGCGCGAGGGGAACGCTCACGGCTGGCCGACTTTGCCAGTGAGGTGCTGTAGCCGCCGGGGCAACGCGACAGCGAATCGGGAAACGTAAAAAGTAAAAAGGCCAGGTTGCATGACCTGGCCTTTTTTACGTCCGAAATTCAGTCCTGAAAATACGGCCCCGGTTAAGCCTGAACTTCCCGCAGCGCCAGTTCCCGTCGTACAACACGATGCCGCGATGCCGCATTGGCCCCCTCAGGCCCCCGCCGAAAGACATGCCCCTTGCCGTCTTAGCGCCAGTCCTACGCCGGTTTGCGAGCTTGCCGACAGGCTCGACTGATAGTCCTATTAGGCTTGAATCACGCGCTGGCGCTGTGCCGGCCTGACTCAAGGAGTTCGAGATGACAACAGTTTCCGACCTTATGACTCGCGGCGTGCGGACCTTGACGCCCGCCGATACCGTGACATCCGCCGCGCGGGCCATGGATGAACTCAACGTGGGCGTCATTCCGGTCTGCGACGGCGAGAAGCTGGTGGGCATGGTGACCGACCGCGATATTGTCGTGCGCGGCGTGGCGCAGGAACTCGATGCAAAGACCACAGACCTGTCGGACTTGATGAGCACGAACGTGCGCACGGCGCGCGAGAACGAGGACGTGGACGAAGTTCTCAGCGAGATGGCTGAGAGCCAGATTCGCCGGTTACCGGTGGTTGATGATCAGGATCGGCTGGTCGGAATTATTTCCCTGGGCGATATTGCGGCCAAGGACCCCGATAAAGATGCCGATGTGGCCGCCTCCCTGGGAAATATCTCGCTGCCAGCCGAGCCGGACCGTTCGAACCAGTCCCGAACCAGCGGTGAAGCGGACGGCAGCTCGGCAACCGGAAAGCCGCCACGCAAACAAAGAGGCTGACGCCTGATTTGCTCCGGGCACGCTTTTCAAGCGTGGGGAACACGGGAGGCAGCAGCAAGAAGACCAGACGGGTTTGCCCGATAGCGTATGCTGCAGCGATATAGCGGTCTTTGGCCCGGTTGGTGACTGCTTCACGCAGGCAAAAAAAAGACTTGCGGTCAGCGCAAGTCTTTTGAATTCAAGAATTCTGGTGGGCGGTGCAGGCTTCGAACCTGCGACCCCTGCAGTGTGAATGCAGTGCTCTACCCCTGAGCTAACCGCCCTATTTGGTCAGCCTTCGATTATAGGCTGTTTTTGGGTGATTTTCCGGCCTAGACCGTGGCGGCACGCCAAACTGTTTTCCCCTTGCTGGCCTTGTCAATATCGGCCAGCAATACTTCATGCGCGGCAATTTCCTGGTCATTGGCCAACAGCAGTGGCAAAGCAAAAGCACTCAGGTCAATCAGCGGGGGCGTGTCGCCGTCCTGCGCCGGACCACCCACGTCCATCATCAGGGAGTTTTGCCCCCGCGTGAGATTGATGTACACATCGGCCAGCAGTTCGGCGTCGAGTAAAGCCCCGTGCAGCGTCCGGCCCGAATTGTCAACGTCCAGCCTGTCGCACAGCGCGTCGAGCGAGTTGCGCTTGCCCGGGAACAGTTCCTTGGCCATCATCAGGCTGTCCGTCACCTTGGCCACGCAGTGCCGGATCGGGTCCCGACCGATGAGCTCCAGTTCCTTGTTGAGGAAGCTCACGTCGAAGGGCGCGTTGTGGATGATGATCTCGGCGCCCTGCAGGTACTCCAGCAGTTCGTCGGCCACGGCAGCAAACTTGGGCTTGTCCTTCAAAAACTCATTGCTGATGCCGTGCACCTTGAGCGCATCCTCATGGCTGTCGCGCTCGGGGTTCAGGTAAAAATGCCGGTTGTTGCCCGTGAGCTTGCGACCCACCAGCTCCACGCAGCCGATTTCAATGATGCGGTCGCCGTTTTCAGCGGAAAGACCCGTAGTTTCTGTGTCTAGAACGATTTGTCGCATGGCCTGGATTATCGCTCTTCAGCAGTGCCGCCTTCAGGTCCGAAGACCCGGTTTTTCACTTCAGGCCAGCCGCACTGTCAATGGTTTTCCTTGGCGTGATTGATGGAATATTTCGGTATTTCAACCGTCACATCGGTCTGCGCCAGAAACGCCTGGCAGCTCAGGCGGGAATTGGGCTCCAGTCCCCAGGCGCGGTCGAGCAGATCTTCCTCGCTTTCGTCGAGCTCGTTGAGGGAGTTGAAACCTTCGCGCACGATCACATGGCAGGTGGTACAGGCGCAACTCAAGTCGCAGGCGTGCTCAATATTGATCTGGTTGTCGAGCAAGGCCTCGCAGATGGACGTTCCTGCGGGCGCCGAAATTTCAGCGCCCTCGGGGCAGTATTCGGAATGGGGCAATATTTTGATGATGGGCATGGTGTCAACCTGACTTGTTGGGGCTTGGCGCAGACGCTCGCTCAGACCGCCTCGATGTTTTTCCCCGCCAGGGCTTGTCGAATGCCGCGGTTCATGCGTTGCGCCGCGAAGGACTCGGTGCCTTTGGCCAGCGCCTGGGTGGCGGCTTCAATGGTGGCGGCGTCGCCATGGGCACGCGCATCGGTGAGTCCGACGACCAGGTTGTCAATCTGCGCCCGTTCATTGGGGCTCAGCAGGTCCGCGTCCGCCGCCAGCGCACTCTGGGTGGCAAGAATCATGCGGTCGGCGTCGACCTGCGCCTCGGCCAGGGCACGCGCCTGCATGTCCTGCTGGGCGGTGGAAAAACTCTCCTGCAGCATGCGGGCAATCTCGTCATCAGACAGGCCGTAGGAAGGCTTCACATCAATGCGCGCCTCCACCCCGCTGCCCTGCTCTTTGGCATTGACGCTGAGCAGGCCGTCCGCATCCACGGTGAAGGTCACACGGATGCGCGCAGCACCGGCGGCCATGGGGGGTATGCCGCGCAACTCGAAGCGGGCAAGGCTGCGGCAATCAGCCACCAGATCACGCTCGCCCTGCACCACATGCAGGGCGAGCGCGGTCTGGCCGTCCTGGTAGGTGGTGAAGTCCTGCGCCATCGCCGTCGGTATGGTCTGGTTGCGCGGCACAATGCGCTCGACCAGTCCGCCCATGGTCTCAATACCCAGCGAGAGTGGAATCACATCGAGAAGCAGCAAATCACTCCCGCCATGGTTGCCAGCCAGCTGGTTGGCAGAAATGGCAGCGCCGAGGGCCACCACCTCGTCGGGATTGAGGTTGGTCAAAGGCTCACGGCCAAAGAAACTGGCCACCGCCTTGCGCACCTGAGGCATGCGCGTGGAACCGCCCACCAGCACAATGCCGTGAATCTCATCCTTGCCCAGTTTGGCATCGCGCAAGGCCTTGCGCACGGCCGACAGTGTGCGCTGCGTCAGATGAGCGGTTGCCGCCTCAAAATCTTCCGCCTTCATCTCCAGATTGACCAGCGCCTTAGCCAGCTGCACGGAAAACGGGGCCGAATCTGCGGCAGACAAGGCCTCCTTGCAGGCGCGCGCTGCCCGTTGCAGGGCCGCCTTGTCCGAGGGCGTGAGGACGTCGGCCGCCAGGCCGGCTTTGGCCAGCACCCAGTCCACCAGCGCGCGGTCGTAATCGTCGCCTCCGAGCGCAGAGTCGCCACCGGTGGACACCACCTCAAACACGCCCTGCGTGAGGCGCAGGATGGAAATATCAAACGTCCCCCCGCCCATGTCGTAGACGGCATAGACGCCTTCGCTGGCATTGTCCAGGCCGTAAGCGATTGCAGCCGCCGTGGGTTCGTTGATGAGACGCAGCACGTTCAGGCCGGCCAGTTGCGCCGCGTCCTTGGTCGCCTGGCGCTGGGCCTCGTCGAAATACGCGGGCACCGTGATCACGGCACCGTAAATATCATCATTGAAGGTGTCTTCGGCGCGATAACGCAGCGTAGCCAGAATTTCAGCGCTGATCTCGACCGGGCTCTTTTCTCCCGCAACAGTCTGCAGCGTGACCATGCCCGGCTTGTCGTTGAGCTGGTAGGGCAACTGCGCGCGGCTGCCAATGTCGTCAATGCCCCGCCCCATCAGGCGCTTGACCGACGAAATGGTGTTGCCGGGGTCTTCAACCTGTGCCGCCAGCGCCTCAAAACCGATCTGGCGCCGATTGGCGTCCAGATAGCGCACCACGCTGGGCAAAATCACGCGGCCTTCGTTGTCAGGCAGGCACTCAGAGACACCATTGCGCACACTGGCAACCAGGGAGTGCGTCGTGCCCAGGTCGATGCCAACGGCAATGCGCCGCTGGTGCGGATCTGGCGTCTGGCCGGGTTCGGATATCTGCAGGAGTGCCATGTCGTTCTTCGGATGATTCTTCATTGTCCCAGCTGGTCGATGCGCGCATCCACCTCGCTGGCAAAACGCTCAATAAACATAAGGCTTCTGACCTGCTGCGCCGCAGTGGCAAAGTCCTTGTTGATGTCAAGAGCGCGCTCTATTTTTGATAGCTGCTTTTCCGCAGTCAATAGGGACTCGGAGGCAATATCCTCCAGATCCTCAACGGTTTGGGCTTCATCCAGCGCTTCACGCAACTGCATTTGCTGGACCAGAAAATCGTGTGGCATGGCCGTATTTTTTTCGGCCTGGATCGGAGCCCCATGCAACTCGCGCAGGTAGCTGGCGCGCTTCAAGGGATCCCTGAGCCGCTGGTAAGCCTCATTGATGCGTACCGACCATTGCATGGCCACACGCTGGGCGGCCGCGCCCTGGACTGCAAACTTGTCCGGATGTGCCTCACGCTGCAGCTCTTTCCAGCGAGCATCAAGCACGGCACGATCCTGCGCAAACTGCACAGGCACGCCAAACAGTTCGAAATCGGTGGAGTGAAGGTTCATGTCAAGAAAAAGCCGCCAGCACAGTCAGTGAAGGCGGCTCTGCAAAAACGGCTGTACTGGATGTCGGGGCTAGCGCAAGTGCGCCCGTCAAACGCGAAAGCTTTCACCGCAACCACAGCGATCACGCTCGTTGGGATTGATGAACTTGAAGCCTTCGTTCAGACCCTCGCGCACAAAATCAAGCTGGGTGCCGTCGATGTAGGCCATGCTTTTGGGATCCACCAGCACCTTGACGCCGTTGTCTTCAAACACCACATCTTCAGGCGCGATCTCGTCGGCATATTCAAGCTTGTATGCCAGACCCGAGCAGCCTGTGGTCTTGACGCCCAAACGCACGCCCACGCCCTTCCCGCGCTTGGCCATATAGCGGGTCACGTGACGGGCAGCAGCATCGGTGAGAGTAACGGACATTTCAATGACTCAAAAATTAGGCAGGACTATCAGTGTGCGTGCTTTTGCTTGTAGTCGTTCACGGCAGCCTTGATGGCGTCTTCCGCCAGAATGGAGCAGTGAATTTTGACCGGCGGCAAAGCCAGTTCTTCAGCAATGGCGCTGTTCTTGATACTTGCCGCTTCGTCCAGCGTTTTACCCTTGACCCACTCGGTCACGAGCGAGCTGGAAGCAATCGCAGAACCACAACCATAGGTTTTAAAACGCGCATCTTCGATCACACCGGTGGCCGGATTGACCTTGATCTGCAGCTTCATCACGTCGCCACAAGCGGGCGCACCCACCATGCCGGTACCTACCGAGTCGTCGCCCTTTTCAAAAGAGCCGACATTGCGGGGATTTTCATAGTGGTCTACCACTTTTTCGCTGTATGCCATTTTGTTTACCTCTTAAAGCTGTCTTGTCTGCTGATCTGCTGGATCTGCCGGTCTAGTGGGCAGCCCACTGGATGGTGGACAGGTCAACCCCATCCTTGAACATCTCCCACAGCGGGGACAGTTCACGCAGCTTGGCCACATTTTCCTTGATGGTTTCAACCGCGTAATCGATCTCTTCTTCCGTGCTCCAGCGGCCGATCGTCATGCGCAGGCTGCTGTGCGCCAGTTCGTCGCTGCGACCCAACGCGCGCAATACATAACTGGGCTCCAGACTGGCCGAGGTACAGGCAGAACCGCTGGAGACAGCCAGGCCCTTGATACCCATGATCAGCGACTCGCCCTCGACGAAATTGAAGCTCATGTTCAGGTTGTGCGGCACGCGCTTTTCAGCATGGCCATTGAGGAACACTTCCTCCACATCCTTGAGGCCGTTGAGCATGCGCTCGTGCAGGGCGGCGATACGCTTGTTCTCTTCGTGCATCTCTGCTTTGGCAATGCGGTAGGCCTCGCCCATGCCCACGCACTGATGCGTAGGCAAGGTACCGGAGCGCATGCCGCGCTCGTGGCCTCCGCCGTGCATCTGGGCCTCCAGGCGCACGCGGGGCTTGCGGCGCACATACAGCGCGCCAATGCCTTTGGGGCCGTAGGTTTTGTGCGAAGTCAAGCTCATCAGGTCCACCGGCAGTGTCGCCAGGTCGATGTCCACACGGCCGGTCGCCTGCGCAGCGTCCACATGGAAAATAATGCCCCGCTCGCGGCACAGGGCGCCAATCGCGGGGATGTCCTGGATCACGCCAATTTCGTTGTTGACGTACATGACGCTGACCACAATGGTGTCGGGCCGCATGGCGGCCTTGAGGGCCTCCATGTCAAGCAGGCCATCGGCCTGCACATCCAAATAGGTGACTTCAAAACCCTGGCGTTCCAGTTCGCGGCAGGTATCAAGCACAGCCTTGTGCTCAGTCTTGACCGTGATGAGGTGCTTGCCCTTGGTCTTGTAAAAATGGGCGGCGCCTTTCAGCGCCAGATTGTTGGATTCGGTCGCACCGCTGGTCCAGACGATTTCGCGCGGATCGGCGCCAATCAGTGCGGCAACCTGCTCGCGCGCATTTTCAACCGCAGCTTCTGCCTCCCAGCCCCAGGCATGGCTGCGGGAAGCCGGGTTGCCGAAATGCTCGCGCAACCAGGGAATCATGGCATCCACCACCCTCGGGTCGCAAGGATTGGTGGCGCTGTAATCCATATAAATCGGAAAGTGTGGGGTATCCATTTATTTAGCTAGCTTTTTTAGTTCACAGGTTGGCTGGCAGCTCAAAACAACGACCTCGATTCATCCGCAGGTCGAACCCGGCAAAATACTGCGTTCAGGCCCTCAGGATTTGGAAAATGCGTTCCCCAAGGCGAACACGGAGTTGGGCGCATTGACACGGATGGGTTTGACCACCGGTGCAGCAAAAACGGCCTTTTTCACCTGAGGAGTATTCTCGACCACCACGCCTTTGGCCAACTGGTCATCCACCAGTTTCTGCAAAGTCACGGAATCAAGGAACTCCACCATGCGGCTGTTCAGGGAGGCCCACAGCTCATGCGTCATGCAGCGTCCGCCGTCGCCCAGGCAGTTCTCCTTGCCACCGCATTGGGTCGCATCAATCGGCTCGTCCACCGACACAATGATGTCGGCAACGGTGATTTCAGACGCCTTGCGGCCCAAGGTGTAACCGCCACCGGGTCCACGGGTGGACTCGACCAGCTCATGCCGACGCAGCTTGCCAAAGAGTTGTTCAAGATAGGACAGGGAAATCTGCTGACGCTGGCTGATCGCAGCCAAGGTGACCGGCCCACTGTTCTGGCGCAGTCCCAAATCAATCATCGCAGTGACCGCAAAGCGGCCTTTGGTTGTGAGGCGCATAACAAGCTCCTTTAAGTTGGCTTGACTGTCGTTTTCACCCTGAAAGCTTGTGACCCTCAGGGAACTCGTCCTCCAGCAGCCCAAGTCAGTCAACGGGATGTCGCGGGGGGCTCTTTTTGCTGTCAGGTTGTTCCTGACTGTTTTCGTCAAGTATACCACAGGCCGGGTTTTCCCACCCTGGCCCGCTGCCCGGGGCGCCAGCCCACTCAATGCACCGCCATGGTGCGAAAGCACAGGCGTGCCCGCGCCGAAAGCTAGCGCGACCCCGCACCCGAAGCCGCAATAACCTCCACATTGTCCGCGCCCGGTGCGCCAAAAGCCTGTTCCTTGAGCGTGTGCAGCTGGTCTCGAATCCTGGCGGCTTTTTCGAACTCCAGGTTCCTGGCGTGTTCAACCATCTGCTTTTCCAGCCGCTTGATCTCACGGGCGATGTCTTTCTCGCTCATGTCTTCCACGAGCGCCTTTTGCATTTCAAGCTTTTCAGCTTCCTTGCCGGATTTTTCGCTGTAAACGCCATCAATCAGGTCTTTGATTCGTTTGACAATGCTTCGCGGCGTAATGCCATGCTCCAGGTTGAATGCAATTTGTTTGTTGCGGCGGCGCTCGGTTTCGTCCATGGCTTTTTTCATGGAATCGGTGATGCGGTCGGCATACAGAATGGCACGGCCGTTCAGGTTTCGGGCCGCCCGGCCAATGGTTTGAATCAGGCTACGCTCCGACCTTAAAAAACCTTCCTTGTCCGCATCCAGAATCGCCACCAGCGAGACCTCGGGAATGTCCAGGCCTTCGCGCAGCAAATTGATGCCGACCAGCACGTCAAATGCACCGAGCCGCAGGTCGCGCAAAATTTCCACGCGCTCGACCGTATCCACGTCACTGTGCAGATAGCGAACTTTCACTCCGTTGTCGCCCAGGTAATCGGTGAGCTGCTCGGCCATCCGCTTGGTCAAGGTGGTGATCAGCACCCGCTCGTTCCGGTCGACCCGGATGCGGATTTCCTGCAGCACATCATCGACCTGATGCGTGGCCGGCCGCACCTCCACCTGCGGGTCCACCAGCCCGGTGGGCCTGACAACCTGCTCCACCACCTGGCCCGCGTGTTCCTGCTCGTAGGCCGCCGGTGTGGCAGACACAAAGATGGCCTGGCGCATCTTGGCTTCGAACTCGTCAAACTTGAGCGGCCGGTTGTCCAGCGCGCTGGGCAGCCTGAAGCCGTATTCCACCAGCGTGGTCTTGCGCGCCCGGTCGCCGTTGTACATGGCGTTGAGCTGACCGATCATGACGTGGCTCTCATCCAGGAACATCACCGCATCCTTGGGCAGGTAGTCGCACAGGGTTGACGGTGCTGAACCCGGCGCCGATCCGCTCAGGTGGCGGGTGTAGTTTTCAATCCCCTTGCAGTGCCCGATCTCGCTGAGCATCTCTAGGTCAAACCGGGTGCGCTGCTCGATCCGCTGGGCCTCCACCAGCTTGCCGTCGGCCACAAACTGCCCCACCCGCTCGGACAGCTCCAGCTTGATGGTCTCCACCGCCGCCATGACCTTGTCACGCGGCGTCACGTAGTGGCTTTTGGGATACACGACAAAACGCGGGACTTTTTGCCGGATACGCCCGGTGAGCGGGTCAAACAGCTGCAGGCTTTCGATCTCGTCGTCAAACAGCTCGATGCGGATGGCCAGTTCGGAATGCTCGGCCGGAAAGATATCGATCACGTCGCCGCGTACCCGGAAGGTGCCGCGCGCAAAATCCTGTTCATTACGGGTGTACTGCATGCGGATCAGGCGGGCAATGACGTCGCGCTGTCCCATCTTGTCGCCAGTACGCGCGATGAAGCGCATCTGGGTGTAATCCTCGGGTGCCCCAATGCCGTAGATCGCGCTCACGGTGCCGACGATGATGGTGTCCCGGCGCTCCAGCACGCTCTTGGTGGCTGAAAGGCGCATCTGCTCGATGTGCTCGTTGATGGCGGAGTCTTTTTCGATAAAAAGATCGCGCTGCGGCACGTAGGCCTCGGGCTGGTAGTAGTCGTAATAACTGACGAAATACTCCACCGCGTTCTTCGGGAAAAACTCCCGGAACTCGCTGTAAAGCTGCGCTGCCAGGGTCTTGTTGGGCGCAAATACGATTGCCGGGCGCCCCAGGCGCGCGATCACGTTGGCCATGGTGAAGGTCTTGCCCGAACCCGTGACGCCCAGCAGGGTCTGGAACACTTCGCCATCGTTGACGCCTTCCACCAGCTGGGCAATCGCGGTCGGCTGGTCACCTGCCGGCGGGTAAGGCATGAACAGCTCAAAGGGCGAATCGGGAAAGCTGACAAATTCTCCGGCAGGGGATAAATCAGGCAAATCCGTAATGACTTCAGTGACTTCTGGCATAGAACCTCAATCTGGGCCCGTTAAAATCAGGGGCAACTAAACAGAATACGACATTCGGACGAAATCTGAAATAACAAGCTCAAAACCCCCGAAATGCCCGCTCCGCAGTAACACCCCGTAAAACCGGCCTGCCTGCATTGATTGCTTCTTCCGCTCTCTTCCGCTGATTCTTTCTTTCATTACTTCCTGAGGATTTTTTCATGTCTTTGTTTACCGCTGTCGAAATGGCCCCGCGCGATCCGATTCTGGGTCTGAACGAGCAGTTCAATGCCGACACCAACCCGGCCAAAGTCAACCTCGGCGTGGGCGTTTATTTTGACGATAACGGCAAGCTGCCCCTGTTGCAATGCGTGCAGGCCGCTGAAAAAACCATGATGGCCACGCCCTCGCCGCGTGGTTACCTGCCGATTGACGGAATTGCCGCCTATGACGCGGCTGTCAAGGGCCTGGTGTTTGGCGCTGACAGCGAACCCGTCACTTCCGGCCGCATTGCCACCGTCCAGGGCATTGGCGGCACCGGTGGCCTGAAGATAGGCGCAGACTTCCTCAAACACCTCAACCCCAACGCCAAGGTGCTGATCAGCGACCCGAGCTGGGAAAACCACCGTGCCCTGTTCACCAATGCAGGCTTCACGGTCGACAGCTACGCCTACTACGATGCAGCCAAACGTGGCGTGAACTTTGACGGCATGCTGGCCAGCCTGAACGCCGCCGAGCCCGGCACCATCGTCGTGCTGCACGCCTGCTGCCACAACCCGACCGGCTACGACATCACCGCCGCCCAGTGGGACCAGGTGATTGCCGCCGTCAAGGCCAAAGACCTCGTCGCCTTCCTCGACATGGCCTACCAGGGCTTTGGCCATGGAATTGCCGAAGACGGCGCGGTCATCGGCAAATTTGTGGCTGCGGGCCTGGACTTCTTTGTCTCGACCTCGTTCTCCAAGAGCTTCAGCCTGTACGGCGAACGCGTGGGCGCCTTGAGCGTGCTGTGCGAGAGCAAGGAAGAAGCAGCCCGCGTGCTGAGCCAGCTCAAGATCGTGATCCGCACCAATTATTCCAACCCGCCCATCCATGGCGGTGCGGTGGTCGCTGCGGTGCTGAACAACCCCGAGCTGCACGCCCTGTGGGAACAGGAACTGGGCGAGATGCGTGTGCGCATCAAGGCCATGCGCCAGAAACTGGTCGATGGCCTGAAGGCCGCCGGTGTCAAGCAGGACATGAGCTTTATCACCACCCAGATCGGCATGTTCAGCTACTCGGGCCTGTCCAAAGACCAGATGGTGCGCCTGCGCAACGAGTTTGGCGTGTACGGCACCGACACCGGCCGCATGTGCGTGGCGGCGCTGAACAGCAAAAACATCGACTACGTCTGCGCCTCCATCGCGAAGGTGATGTAAGACTGGCGCCGCCCAGGCCCTAGCCCCAGACCACCGAACGCATCGAGATCGAGCCGCCCTGAAAGCTGGTGTTGAAAAACCGCATCGGCTCCCGGGCCTCGACAGCGCCTGCCGCGTATAGCAGCGGCAGATAGTGCTCGTGGGTCGGGTGGGCCATTTTGGCCACCTGTCCGAGTTTCTGGAAGCCAGGCAAGGCGGCGAGGTTGCCCTGCTGCAGGTAGCCGCCAATCGTCTGGTCGAATTCCAGGGCCCAATCGTAGGCCTGGCTGCCAGTGGCCCCCCGCTGCATCTGGCGCAGGTTATGCACGATGTTGCCGCTGCCCACAATCAGCACGCCCCGGTCGCGCAGGGCCTTGAGTTGTCGCGCCAGCGCATAGTGTTCGTCGGGTGCCCGGCTGTAATCCATGCTGAGCTGGATGACCGGGATGTCCGCTCCCAGAAACATGGGCTTGAGCACAGACCAGCTACCGTGGTCCAGCCCCCATTCACCCACGTCCAGCCCCAGCGGTTCCGAGGCGCGCTGCCGCACCAGCAGGCTGAGCGCCTGCGCCGCTGCGGGGTCGCCTGGCGCCGGGTATTGCTGGTCAAAGAGTTCCTGCGGAAAACCGCCAAAGTCATGGATGGTCTTGGGCTGGGCCATGGCCGTTAGCCACCAGCCCTCGGTCAGCCAGTGCGCGGAAATGCACAAAATCAGCTGCGGACGGGGCAGTTTCGATCCAAATTCGGCGCCCAGCACCTGCCAGCTGCGCCGGTATTCGTTGTCGCCAAGCGCGTTCATGGGACTGCCATGGCCGAGAAAAAGCACCGGCATTCTTTCTGATTTCTTCAGGGACGCGAGCCGGTCCAGCGTGGCGGCATCAGGGATGGGGAGCATGGGCTTCTCCTGCGAGGGGGGTTACGGCATCGGCCCGAACTGGCTCACTGCTGAGCCCAGATATTAAGCCTTGCAAACAGGGACTTGTCGCCTGCGGGCGAAGCGGCCAGTTCTTTTTGGGGAATCGGGACTACTGGGGCCAGAGCCGCGCCACCGGGTGGAGTCAGCAGCCCCACAGGAGCGCTTTGGCCGAATCCCTGTTAAAACGGCCCAAAAATGGGTAGTACTCCTTAGACCCAGAGGGTCAATGCCTGTTATATTGCACTGCAACATGCACCGATTTCGCCCAGATCTCGCCCCAAATTAATCCAGAAATTACGAAGGTTTGTCCCATGCTCTACCAAGTCTATGAAGCCCAGCGCACACTGATGGAGCCCTTTGTTGACTTTGCGCAGGCGGCTGCGAAACTCTTCAGCAACCCCTTGTCGCCAGTGGGGCAGAACCCTTTTGCGCAGCGTGTGGCCGCCGGCTACAGCCTGATTTACCGCTTGGGCAAAGACTACGAAAAGCCAACATTCGACATCAAGACCGTCGATGTGAACGGCACGGATGTGACCATCCACGAACGGGTGGAAATCAACAAGCCGTTTTGCGAGCTGCGCCGCTTCAAGCGCTTCACCGACGACCCCGCCACGCTGACCGGCCTGAAGGGCGAGCCGGCGGTGCTGATCGTGGCGCCGCTGTCGGGCCACTACGCCACCTTGCTGCGCGACACCGTCAAAACCATGCTCAAGGACCACAAGGTCTACATCACCGACTGGAAAAACGCCCGCACTGTCCCTCTGTCCGAGGGTTCGTTCCACCTGGATGACTATGTCAATTACGTTCAGGAATTCATTCGTCATATCCAGGGCAGTTACGGCAACTGCCATGTCATCAGCGTTTGCCAGCCAACGGTGCCGGTGCTGGCCGCCGTGTCGCTGATGGCTTCGCGCGGCGAGTTGACGCCCCTGAGCATGACGATGATGGGCGGCCCGATTGATGCCCGCAAGTCGCCAACGGCGGTCAACAACCTGGCAATGAACAAGAGCTTTGAGTGGTTTGAAAACAACGTAATCTACCGGGTGCCCAGCAACTTCCCGGGCGCGGGACGGCGGGTCTACCCCGGCTTTTTGCAGCATACCGGCTTTGTCGCGATGAATCCCGACCGCCACGCCAGCAGCCACTACGACTATTTCAAGGATCTGCTCAAGGGCGACGATGCCAGCGCGGAAGCCCATCGCAAGTTTTACGACGAGTACAACGCGGTGCTCGACATGGACGCGGACTACTACCTCGACACCATCAACACCGTATTCCAGGAATTCAAGCTGGTCAACGGTACCTGGGATGTCGTGGGCGTGGACGGCAAGATCGAACGCGTGCGCCCCGAAGACATCAAAACGACAGCCCACTTCACCATTGAAGGTGAACTGGACGACATTTCCGGCTCTGGCCAGACCGAAGCTGCCCACGACCTTTGCTACAACGTCCCGAAGGCCCGCCAGAAACACCTGGAAGTCAAAGGTGCCGGGCACTATGGCATCTTCAGCGGCCGTCGCTGGCGCGAGATCGTTTACCCGCAGGTCAAAGCCTTTATTTTTGAGCAACACGGCCAGCGCAAGGCCACCAACACATTGCCTCCTCTGGCAGTGCAACCGGCAAAGCCAGCCGCGCCATCAACCGGCACGACGAAACGCAATGCCGGCAAAGTGGCCGTAGTAGCTGCCCCCAAGGCAAAAGCGCCAGCAAAAGCGGTCGCAAAACCGGCAGCAAAACCGTCAGGCCGTGGGACCGCAAAGACGGCTCGCAAAACAAGCTGAGCTGGTGGTTGAACTTTACGGAGCCGCATCACCCTAAACCTGGGTAGCGGTTGCCGGTGCGGGCATGGGTCAAGGATTGGGTTCACGCAATGCCCGCCGGGCCGCTTAAACAGTGGATGGCATGAGGCCCCGGCATGACGGGTCGCGCCATGACGGCGAAGCTTGTCGTGGCGCCTGTGAATACTTCGTTCGAGGACGAGAAAAAATGCGACAACTGGCGGGTGCCTGTGTGCTGTGTTTCCTGCTGGCTGCCTGCGGCGGCGGCGGCGGCGGGTCCTCCGGCACCGGCGGCCCGACGGTGGTCAGCGGCAAGGTCACCTTCGATTTTGTGCCCGTCGCACTCACCGGCGCGCTGCCGCGGCTCGACTATGACAACACGGCCCGCCGGCCTGCGCGTTCTGTCGTGGTTGAAGCGGTCGACACAGCCGCCCAGTCAGTCCTGGCCACAGTCAGTACCAATGCCGCAGGCGATTACACCCTGACCCTGCCAGCGGGACGAACGGCATTTATCCGTGCCAAAGCCGCGATGAAGGCGATCGGCAGCAACGCGGCCGACATATCGGTGATCGACAACACCAGTGCCGGTGCGCAATGGGCCATTGACGGTGCCCCCTTTGTCACCGGCGTCACCCCCGCCTTGACCCAAAACCTCAACGCAGCTTCAGGCTGGAATGGCAGCACCTACATCGACGCCGAACGTGCCGCCGGGCCGTTCGCGATTCTGGATACGATTTACCAGGCCGCCCAGAAAATCATCTCGGTAGATCCGGCCGTCAGCTTTCCCAAATTGAATGCGAACTGGAGTCCCAACAATATTGCGTCAGGTGGCGATATTGATATTGCATTGGGGCAAATAGGAACGTCTTTTTACCAGCGTACAACAAGCGGTGGCACGGTGATCCGCAACCTCTATTTCCTGGGATTTGCCGACAACGACACCGACGAATACGACAGGCATGTGGTGGCGCATGAACTCGGGCACTACCTGCAGGAAGCCTTCGCGCGCGACGACTCGGTGGGTGGCCTGCATGGCGGCCCGGACGACCTGCTTGACCTGCGGGTGGCATTTTCGGAAGGCTGGAGCAATGGCTGGTCGGGCATTGCGCTCAACAACCCGATTTACTCAGACACCATCGGGCCGAGCCAGGCCAGCGGCGGCAGCTTCAATGTGTCCGTCGGCGAAAGCACCAACCCGGGCTGGTTCAGGGAACACAGCGTGGAGAAAATATTCTGGGATTTCAGCAACCACGCGTCGATTGGCTTCAGCCAGGTCTGGAGCACCCTGAAGACGGGCCTGACGGTTTCAGCGGCCCTCTCCAGCATCCACTCATTTGCCCGGGCGCTTGCCAACGACACATCCAACAACGCCCTCGTCGCCAGCATTCTGGCCACGCAGAGCATCGCTCTACCCGCTACGCCCTATGCCGACAATGAGACCAATTTCGGCAATCCGGCGATTGCCAACATCAATCCGATCTACCTGACCTATGGCTCGCTCAATACCGCCCTCACCAATGTGTGTGTGGACAATGCGGTCGATCCCTACCTTGACGCCAACAAGGCCGGTGAATATCGCCACGTCCGACTGACGCTGCCGGCCGGCAACCGCACCTTCACGGTCACGCAAAGCAGCAGCACCACCAATGTGAGCGATCCTGATTTCGTCCTGCACAACAACGCGGGCCGACTGTTTGAGGCCAATGGGATCGTGTCAAATTCAGAAACGGCGAGCTGGAGTCTGCCGGCCGGTGACTACGTACTGGCCATCACCGATTTCCGGCTTTTCCGGCCGACGTCCAGCGGCGGCAATACCAGCGCCTGCTTCAGCCTGACGGTCCAGTGACCATGACGCCGTGGACCAGGAGTTCACCATGAAATTCGCCATGAAAAATAGCCAGTTGCTTTCCCCCTTCATACCGCTCTGTGTACTGGCTTGCATGTTGTCCTCACCGGCCCTCGCCAATGGCGGCATCGCAGCCGACCAGTCCACGCCGGCCCAACAGCCAGGCGCCAGGAAGCCGGCACAGGCCATCACCGGGCTGGCGCGTACTGCCAAAACCAGCATGGGCGTTCGCATCCGCTATACGGTCGACAGTCCTGCCGTGGGCGGTCGGAGCCAGGTGCGCCTGAGCGTGCAGCGCCCTTTCTCAGGGCCGCCACTGACAATCGAACTGGCACCCAGCGGTGGCCTGCGCCTGGGCAGCAAACTGCCGGGGGGTCATGCGGTGCAAACAGTGCCGTCCGCGGACTATGTGCTGGACCTGGTGCCGCAAGGCGAAGGGCTGCACTACATCCATGTCTACCTGCGCTCCGGTGGCATGGCTGAAGCGCTGGCCATCCCGGTGCAAGTCGGCAAAACGAAAAAGACCGTCAAGCCGGCACAGGTCAAAACCATGCCCGACGGCCAACGCGTGATTTCCCTTCCGGCGCAGCAGTAGCCCGACATTCCTGAACCAATTCGCGCGCCGGCCTCAACGACGGCTTATCATCACCGGCCGCTGCAAACTCCCCATGAACGATTTAACTGCACGCCTCCACGCTGCCTTGCCGCAGACGCAATGCACCCGTTGCGGCTATCCTGACTGCGCGGCCTACGCACAGGCCATTGCCCATGGTGACGCCGCCATCAACCAGTGCCCCCCGGGCGGCGCGGAGGGTATCCAGCGGCTGGCAGACATCACCGGCTTGCCCGTGCTGCCACTGAACCCGGCCAACGGCACCGAAGGCCCGCGCGGGGTGGCCATCATCGACGAAGCCTGGTGCATAGGCTGCACGCTGTGCATCAAGGCCTGCCCGACCGATGCCATTGTGGGCAGCAACAAGATGATGCACACCGTGATTGAGCCTTACTGCACAGGCTGCGAGCTCTGCATCCCCGTGTGTCCGGTTGACTGCATCAGCCTCGAAAATGTCTCGGGCACGCGCACCGGCTGGAGTGCCTGGTCTCAGGAAGCTGCCGACACAGCCCTCCATCGCTATACTTTTCATAGCATTCGACTGGAAAAAGATGGGACTCGGCAAGCTAAAAAACCTGCAGACCCGGAGAAGAAAGCAGACCTCCCGGTGATAGGCCGGCCTGCCCGCTCCGAATCAGACACAGCCATCGTGGAGCGAAAGCGCGCGGTGATTGAAGCGGCGCTGGCCCGCGCCCGGGCACAACGCCAACACAAGCCCTGACAGAAAGACCGGCTACCCGGGGCTCGCCCCGGGCTCCGTCCTGCAAACGGTCAGGCCGGCAGCTCGGTCAGGCCCAGCACCTCGGCTTCGTAGGCATGCAGCGACGGTGCCCCTCCGGTGTGAATGAACAGCACGTTTTCATCACGGCGGAAATGGCCTTTGCGCGCCAGTCCGATCAGCCCGGCCATGATCTTGCCGGTGTACACCGGGTCCAGCAGAATGGCCTCGGTGCGCGCCAGCATCTGCACGGCTTCGACCATGGCCTGGTTGGGTACCGAATACTTGGGCCTCCACCAGTCGCCATAGCTCACGACCGCTTCGCGCGGAATGGTCATATTCAGGCCCAGCAGGTCGGCCACGGCCTGGGCCTCCTTGTGCACGAGGGGATCCTGGTCCACCGGGTCGCGGCTCACACCAATGCCGATCAGGGGAATATGGATGTGGTTGCCCAGGAAGCCGGCCAGCAGGCCACCGTGCGTGCCCGAGCTGCCCGAGCCCACGACGATCTTGTCGATCTGCACGCCCTGCTCGAAAAACTGCTGCTGCAGCTCCTGCGCGCAGGCCACATAACCCAGACCGCCAATGGCGTTGGAACCACCGCCCGGCACGATGTAGCCCTTGCGGCCTTCTTTGGCCAGGTCGGCGGCGACTTTCTGCATGGCCTCCATCATGTTGGTGCCCGCAGGCACGACGGTGATGGCCTCGACGCCCAGCAGGCGGAAAAGAAAGTTGTTGCCGCTGGCATTTTCCCGGTAGCTGTTGGGCACCCGTTCTTCAATCACGAAGCGGCATTTGAGCCCTTCCTTGATGGCCGCGCACAGTGTGGCGCGGCAGTGGTTGGACTGTGGCGCGCCGCAGGTTATCAGCGTGTCGGCACCCTGGGCCAGTGCGTCAGCAGCCAGGAACTCCAGCTTGCGCGTCTTGTTGCCGCCGGGCGTCAGGCCCAGCATGTCGTCGCGTTTGATCCAGATATTGGGGCCGCTGCCCTCGGGGCAGGTGGCGCGGAGTGCTTCAGTGAAGTGGGGCAGGAACTCCAGCGGGGTCGGCCCCTGGGTGTAACGGCGACGAGGAAAGCGGCTCAGGTCCATGAAACGATGCTCCAGACGAATCGGTTTTTGTAAGAAAGGCAGCTTGTATTGTGCCGCCCGCCCGATCCGCCCGCCGGCATGGGGGCTGTTCAGCCCATAGCGGCAAAGGCCTTGATGACTTCCGGCGGCGCCTGCACCATCTCGATCAGTACGCCCTCCCCGGAGATGGGAAACTCGTCGCTTGATTTCGGATGCAGGAAGCAGATGTCAAAGCCGGCGGCCCCTTTGCGTATGCCACCGGGGGCAAAACGTACGCCCTGCGCCGTCAGCCATTCCACCGCCTTGGGCAAATCGTCAATCCAGAGCCCGACGTGATTGAGCGGTGTGGTGTGCACGGCCGGCTTTTTCTCCACGTCCAGTGGTTGCATCAGATCCACCTCGACCTTGAAGGGGCCGCTGCCGATGGCGCAAATGTCTTCGTCGACATTCTCGCGTTCGCTGACGAAATTGCCTGTGACTTCCAGGCCCAGCATGTCCACCCACAAGGTGCGCAGACGCTCCTTGCTGGTTGCGCCTATGGCGATTTGCTGGATGCCCAGCACTTTAAAGGGACGCGTCATATTATTTTCCTCAACGAACAATCATCGCCACCGATCAACCCGAGGTGACAGGCGCGGGCGGTCTTATCCAAGCAAGGGCCGCGGAACCGGCTTCGCCGGGCCGCAGGCGCAGTGGCCCCCTCGGGGGGCAGGAAGCTACGCAAAGCGAGCGACCGTGGGGGCCACATTCATGCGAACTCCACAATAGGCTGGTCCACTGCCAGCGACTCACCCTTGGCTGCAAGCACCTTGCCGACCACGCCGTCAGCCACGGCAAACAGCACGTTTTCCATCTTCATGGCTTCAATCACCGCCACGCGCTCTCCGGCCTGCACCTTCTGCCCCGGCTGCACGGCGACTTCGACCAGCAAGCCAGGCATGGGCGACAGTACATAGCGGCTCATGTCGGGAGGCGCCTTGTAGGGCATCAGGGCATGAAGCTGTGCGGCACGAGGCGACAGCACCAGGGCATCCAGCCGTGTGCCGTTGTGCGCAATGCGGATGGCCAACGGGTTTTTGCCCACGCCGCGCTCAACCTGGGCCGCGAAGGGCTGGCCGTTCGCCGTGCCACGGATGCGGGCGCCGCCCAGATGCCAACCGCTACAGATTTCATAGCACTTGTCGCCCGTTTCCACAACGCTGGAGCCAGACTCCGCTTGATAATCCCGAACCAGCGCCGGACGCGGGCTGTTCTGCCCGTCCGCCCCCAGGCTGATGACCACAAACTCTTCCCCCACCGTCAACCTGTGGCCCGGCAGCTGGCCGCTGATGCCCGCAGCCCGGCCTAGCAAGCGGCGATTCACATAGGCTGCCATCGCCACCAGGAAGTCCGGGTCGTCATGTGGCACATCCTCGGCACGAAAACCTTTGCCATAGTTTTCCGCGATAAATCCGGTATTGAAATCCCCCGCGACAAACTTCGGGTGCGCCAGCAGCGCCGCCTGGAACGGGATGTTGCTGCTGATGCCGCGGATCACAAACGCGTTGAGCGCCTCGCGCATCCTGGCAATGGCGTCATTCCGGTCCCTGCCATGCACGATGAGCTTGGCAATCATCGAGTCATAGAACATCGGGATTTCGCCGCCATCCTGCACACCGGTATCGACCCGCACGCCGAAAAGCTGCGAAGGGTCGGCTGAAAACATGGTTTGCCTGGGCGGCTGGAACCGCACCAGCCGCCCGGTGCTCGGAAGGAAACTGCGGAATGGGTCTTCCGCGTTGATGCGGCATTCGATGGCCCAACCATTGCGCTGAACGTCTTTTTGTTCGATCGGCAGTTTCTCGCCGGCTGCCACGCGAATCATCAGCTCCACGAGGTCCAGCCCGGTGATGCACTCCGTCACCGGATGCTCCACCTGCAGGCGGGTGTTCATTTCCAGAAAGTAAAAGCTCTGGTCCTTGCCAACGACGAACTCCACGGTGCCGGCGCTCTGGTACTTCACCGCCTTGGCCAGCGCCACCGCCTGCTCGCCCATGGCCCGGCGCGTGGCGTCGCTGATGAAGGGCGACGGCGCCTCTTCGATGACCTTCTGGTGGCGGCGCTGGATCGAGCACTCGCGCTCGTTGAGGTACACCACGTTGCCGTGGCTGTCGCCCAGCAACTGGATTTCAATATGCCGCGGCTCTTCAACAAATTTTTCAATAAAAACGCGGTCGTCGCCAAAGCTGCTGCGCGCCTCGTTGCGGCAACTGGTAAAACCTTCCAGCGCCTCCTTATCATTAAAGGCCACCCGCAAACCCTTGCCGCCGCCGCCCGCGCTGGCCTTGATCATCACCGGGTAACCGATGCCCCTGGCGATCTCCACCGCCTTCTCGGCCGTTTCAATGGCGTCGTTGACGCCGGGAATGCAGTTCACGCCAGCGGCTCCCGCCAGCTTTTTCGATTCGATCTTGTCGCCCATGGCGGCAATCGAATAGTGCTTGGGTCCAATGAAGACGAGGCCCTCTTCCTCCACCCGCTTCGAAAACTCGGCGTTCTCGCTCAAAAAGCCGTAGCCGGGATGTATGGCCTGCGCCCCCGTCTGCTTGCAGGCCGCAATGATCTTGTCGGCCTGCAGATAGCTCTCGCGGCTGGGCGCCGGGCCGATATTGACGGCTTCGTCGGCGAGCTCCACATGGCGGGCGTCCTTGTCGGCATCGGAATAGACCGCGACGGTCTTGATGCCCATCTTGCGGGCGGTCTGGATGACGCGGCAGGCGATCTCTCCCCTGTTAGCAATCAGTATTTTCGTAAACATGTTTATCTCCTATCGTGTTTTGCCAGCAGCGCCTTGCGCTCTGCCGTAAAGTCCCACCAAGGTTGGCGTGGACCACCGTTCATGAACTTTTTGGCTGCCATAAAGGTATCGAGTACACAGAGGTCATGGCGATGGCCCATGGGGGTGCGCAGGGCTTCAAACACCGCCAGCGGGTCCATGTGTGCCACATCCGCCGGCGTGTTGATACCGACTGAATGCAGGTCTTGCGCAATCGACGCGCCAATGTTCGGAATGTCCGTCAAGACTTTGGCGAGGGCAGCGGTTTCGGCTTTGGGCATGGTGAGTTGTTGGGCCGGGCAACTTCAAGCGTGCGTGTAGCGGGCCATCTGTGACAAAAGCGTCTGAACGAACAGTTGCGGGTTTTCCAGATCAGGAAAATGACCGCAACCGTCAAACCGAACGACCTCGGCATGCGGTGCATCGCGCAGGATAGCCAGTGGGTCAGTCAGCCGATGCGAACGGTCTTGACTGCCCCACAGCACGGTGCAGGGTGTGCTGATACCTTGGGTGGCATTGACGGACTCGCGTATCAAACCTTGCACCACACCAGCCAGGCTGAAGCAGCCGCCGCAGCGCAAGGCATGGCGCGCCGTTTGTTGAAATGGTGCGCCGTCGGTCGTCTTGGGCAATGCAATGCGGTACCAGGACTTCGCCATTTTTTGCCGAAATACCCAACTCACCGCCTGCCCCAGCACGGGCAACGTCAAAGGCCGTGGCACGACCCGCTCGGTCCAGCGGTGCATGGCTTCGACTGATGGCGTTTGTGACAGCAAAAGACTGGCGACACGATGCGGCGCACGCTGCGCCACCCGCATCGCGTAGAACCCATTGGCACAACTCAAGGCCAGCGTCGCTTTGGCGATATTCAGCTGATCCAGAACCGAGAGGATGGCCGCTGCGCCTTGTTCCAGCGAGTGGTCATAAGCTGCACTCGGCGCTGAAAATCCAAAGCCCGGCATGTCAAAACACACCACGCGCACCTGCGGCGCCAACAAGGCGAACAAGCCCTGGTAATGTTCAAGCACGTTCGGGCCGTCGGGGGCCATGACAACGCAAGGCTTGTCACCACCAGAGTCAAATACGCGAATCGTGCCGGCGGGCGTCTGCAGCCACCGCGTGTTTAGCTCGGGTGGTTGAATTTGACGATGTTGCTTGACGGACCCTGCGGCCAGTTTGGCGTCAAGCCAGGTGCTCAGGCTAGCCATGTCAAAGGAACGCTCATGGGTTTGGCAATTTGCATCACAACGGAATGTTTCCGTGCTTGCGCCACGGGTTCTCAATCTTCTTGTCACGCAGCATCACCAGCGAGCGGCAAATGCGTCTACGCGTTTCATGCGGCAGGATCACGTCGTCGATGAAGCCGCGAGCGCCCGCGACAAAGGGGTTGGCGAAGCGGGCCTTGTATTCGGCCTCCTTGGCCGCCAGCTTGGCCGGGTCACCCTTGTCTTCACGAAAGATGATCTCCACCGCGCCCTTGGCGCCCATCACGGCGATCTCGGCGTTGGGCCAGGCAAAGTTGACGTCGCCGCGCAGGTGTTTGGAACTCATCACGTCGTAGGCGCCGCCATAAGCCTTGCGCGTGATGACGGTGATCTTGGGTACGGTGCATTCGGCATAGGCGTACAGCAGCTTGGCGCCGTGCTTGATGATGCCGCCGTATTCCTGGCTGGTACCGGGCATGAAGCCGGGCACGTCGACAAAGGTGATTACCGGAATATTGAAGGCATCGCAAAACCGCACAAAGCGCGCGGCCTTGATCGAGCTCTTGATATCGAGGCAGCCTGCCAGCACCAGCGGCTGGTTGGCCACGATGCCCACCGACTGGCCTTCCATGCGCGCAAAACCAATGACGATGTTCTTGGCGTACTCGGGCTGGATCTCGAAGAAATCGCCGTCGTCCACTGTCTTGACGATCAGCTCCTTCATGTCATACGGCTTGTTGGGGTTCTCGGGCACCAGCGTGTCCAGGCTCAGGTCCATGCGCCCGGCCGGGTCGGCGCTGGGGCGCGCCGGGGCTTTCTCACGGTTGTTCAGCGGCAGGTAGTTGTAGAGGCGGCGCAGCATCAACAGCGCTTCGACGTCATTCTCGAAGGCGAGGTCGGCCACGCCACTGCGGGTGGTGTGCGTGATGGCACCGCCCAACTCCTCGGCGCTCACCTCTTCGTGCGTGACTGTCTTCACCACCTCGGGGCCGGTGACAAACATGTAGGAGCTGTCCTTGACCATGAAGATGAAGTCGGTCATGGCGGGCGAATACACCGCGCCGCCGGCGCTGGGCCCCATGATCATGCTGATCTGCGGGATCACGCCGCTGGCCATCACGTTGCGCTGGAACACGTCGGCATAGCCGCCCAGCGAAGCCACACCTTCCTGGATGCGCGCACCACCCGAGTCGTTCAGGCCAATCACCGGCGCGCCGACCTTCATGGCCTGGTCCATCACCTTGCAGATTTTCTCGGCATGGGCTTCGCTGAGCGCACCGCCGAACACCGTGAAGTCCTGGCTGAAGACAAACACCAGCCGGCCGTTGATCATGCCGTAGCCGGTGACCACGCCGTCGCCGGGAATCTTGTTGTCGGCCATGCCGAAGTCGGTGCAGCGGTGCTCGACAAACATGTCCCATTCTTCAAAGGTGCCTTCGTCAAGCAGCAGCTCCAGGCGCTCACGCGCGGTGAGCTTACCCTTGCCATGCTGGGCGTCAATGCGCTTCTGGCCACCGCCGAGGCGGGCTGCAGCACGCTTTTTTTCGAGTTGTTCGAGGATGTCTTGCATGATTTACTTTCTGTACCCTTTGAAATGCTCTTTATTTGATGGCCGCCGGCGCACGCCCCAATTGGGCTGCAAGCAGATTCCGTGCTGCGGTTGAGGCGGGAATGCTGCCGTTCTCCACCTGGGCCACCAGTGCGGGCAGCATCGCGCTGACGGCCGGGTCGTGCCTGAAAGCCTGTTTGAGCCCGGCATCAATGCGCTCCCACATCCACGACAGCGACTGGTGGCGGCGACGTTCCGCGAGCCTGCCATCGCTGGTTTGCAGGTTTCTGAACTGTGTCACCGCCGCCCAGAAGGCGTCGACGCCCTTGTTGTGCAGCGCACTGAGCTGAATGACCCGGGGATGCCAGTGTTTGTCAAACTCACCGGCCTGTGCGGCCTGTGCACTTCCCATGGCGTTGTTGACCAGGCCAAACAGGCGCATGGCCGAGGTGATTTGCGCCTCGGCACGCATGGCGGCGTCGGCATCCAGGTCGGCCTTGTTGATGATCACCAGGTCGGCCAGCTCCATCACGCCCTTCTTGATGGCCTGCAGGTCATCGCCGGCATTGGGTAGCTGCATCAGCACGAACATGTCGGTCATGTTGGCGACGGCGGTTTCGCTCTGGCCTACCCCCACGGTTTCGACAATCACCACGTCATAGCCTGCCGCCTCGCAGACCAGCATGGCCTCGCGTGTCTTCTCGGCCACGCCGCCCAGCGTGCCGCTGGACGGGCTGGGGCGGATGTAGGCGCGCTCGTGGACCGACAGTTTTTCCATGCGGGTCTTGTCTCCGAGGATGGAGCCGCCGGAGACGGTAGAAGACGGATCGATGGTGAGTACGGCGACGCGGTGGCCCTGCGCTATCAGGTACAGACCGAGCACCTCAATAAAGGTCGATTTGCCCACGCCCGGCACGCCGCTGATACCCAGGCGAAACGCCTTGCCGGTGTACGGCAGCAAGGCGGTGAGCAGTTCGTCGCCCTGCGCTCGATGGTCGGCGCGGGTGGACTCCAACAAGGTAATAGCTTTGGCGATGGCGCGACGCTGGGCCAGCGCCGCGCCGTGAATGATCGATTCAAGCGTGCTCACGCCGGCACTCCGCGTGATTGGGACCAGCGGTAATCAAGATCAAACTCGCTTTCGCCAACTTGAATGAATCCGTGGCGCAGATAAAAGCGATTGGCTGCGCTTTGTTTCAGTGCAGACAATGTAATGTCACAGTCTTGCAGTAGAGCCTGCGCCTTGGCCCAATCCAGCGCCCATGCGCCTATGCCACCGCTTTGGAAAATGGGCCGGATGTACAAGTGATCCAGCTGCAAAGTGCGCGGCACCTGCCCGGATGCCGGACGCAGCGTGATGTAGCCCACACGCTGGTCATCCTGCACAATGTGTCGCATGTATTCCGGCGCAAATCCAGCCTCCAGGCGCTCGCGTGCACGGGCCGGGTCAAAGCGCCCCAAGCGCTCAAGACTTTCGCGCAGGGTCTCCATGCGAATTGCTAGCATCTCCTCGAAATCGCAGGCAGCAACGGGGGCAAGAGAGAGCATGACCGGGATCAAGCCTTCACCGCCGCCTTGATCTGCTCCAGCACATCCTTGGCACTGGCCGGAATCGGTGTACCCGGGCCGTAAATGCCCTTGACGCCTGCCTCGTAAAGCATTTCGTAGTCCTGCCGCGGGATCACACCGCCGACAAACACGATGATGTCGTCGGCGCCCTGCTTCTTGAGTTCGGCGATGATGGCCGGCACCAGCGTCTTGTGGCCTGCGGCCAGCGTCGAGACGCCCACCGCATGCACGTCGTTTTCAATCGCCTGGCGGGCGCATTCCTCGGGTGTCTGGAACAGCGGCCCCATATCGACGTCAAAACCCAGGTCGGCGAAGGCCGTGGCCACCACCTTGGCGCCGCGGTCGTGGCCGTCCTGGCCCAGTTTTGAAATCATCACGCGCGGCCGGCGGCCTTGCGCCTCGGCAAAAGCGTTGATTTCAGATTTGAGGTTTTCCCAGCCTTCGGCCGAGTCATAGGCAGCAGCGTACACACCGGTCACCTTTTGCGTATCGGCGCGGTGGCGCCCGTAAACTTTCTCCAGTGCATCGCTGACCTCGCCCACAGTGGCGCGCAGGCGTACGGCCTTGATGCTCAGGTCCAGCAGGTTGCCGTGGTTATTTTCAGCCGCGGCGCTCAATGCGTCCAGCGCGGCCTGCACGGCGGCCCCGTCGCGCCCGGCCTTGATGGCCTTCAGGCGCTCAATCTGCCCGTCGCGCACGGCCACGTTGTCGATGTCGCGCGACTCGATGGCGTCTTCGGTTGTGAGCTTGTATTTGTTGACACCGACGATCACGTCCTTGCCGCTGTCGATGCGCGCCTGCTTTTCAGCCGCGGCCGCCTCAATCTTGAGCTTGGCCCAGCCGCTGTCCACCGCCTTGGTCATGCCGCCCATGGCTTCGACTTCCTCAATGATGGCCCAGGCCGCATCAGCCATGTCCTGGGTGAGTTTTTCCATCATGTAGCTGCCGGCCCAGGGGTCGATCACGTGCGGGATGTGGGTTTCTTCCTGGATGATGAGCTGGGTGTTGCGGGCGATACGCGACGAAAACTCGGTGGGCAGCGCAATCGCTTCGTCAAACGAATTGGTGTGCAGGCTCTGCGTGCCGCCGAACACGGCCGCCATGGCCTCGATGGTGGTGCGCACCACATTGTTGTAGGGATCCTGCTCGGTCAGGCTCCAGCCGGAGGTCTGGCAGTGCGTGCGCAGCATGAGTGATTTGGGGCTCCTGGCGTTGAAGCCCTTCATGATGCGGCACCACAGCAGGCGCGCCGCTCGCATCTTGGCGACTTCGAGGTAAAAGTTCATGCCGATGGCCCAGAAGAAACTCAGGCGCCCGGCGAAGTCATCCACGTCCAGGCCCTTGCCCAGCGCGGTTTTCACGTACTCTTTTCCGTCGGCCAGCGTGAAGGCCAGCTCCAGCGCCTGGTTGGCGCCGGCTTCCTGCATGTGGTAGCCCGAGATTGAAATCGAATTGAACTTCGGCATGTTCTGTGCCGTGTACTCGATGATGTCGCCGATGATGCGGATGCTGGGCTGGGGCGGGTAGATATAGGTATTGCGGACCATGAACTCCTTGAGGATGTCGTTCTGGATGGTTCCGCTCAATTTGTCCTGCGAGACGCCCTGCTCTTCAGCGGCCACCACATAGCCGGCCAGCACCGGCAGCACCGCGCCGTTCATCGTCATCGAGACACTGACCTTGTCCAGCGGGATATGGTCGAACAGTATCTTCATGTCCTCCACGCTGTCGATCGCCACGCCGGCCTTGCCGACATCGCCGGTTACCCGCGGATGGTCGCTGTCATAGCCGCGGTGCGTGGCCAGGTCAAAGGCGACAGAGACCCCCTGCCCGCCGGCAGCCAACGCCTTGCGGTAGAACGCATTGGATTCTTCCGCCGTGGAAAACCCGGCGTACTGGCGAATCGTCCAGGGACGCACGGCATACATGGTGGCCTGTGGACCGCGGATGAAGGGCTCAAAGCCCGGCAAGGTGTTGGTGTAGGGCAGGCCCTCGATATCCTCGGCGGTATAAAGCGGCTTGACGCTGATGCCATCGGGTGTTTGCCAGTTCAGCGCGTTCACATTGCCGCCGGGCGCTGATTTGGCCGCCGATTTGGCCCATGCTTCGAGGCTGGCGGGATTGAAATCCGGCTGGGGGAAAGGTTTTTTGGAGCTCATGACGGATGTGCGGCAAGAGGATCGAAGCACGCTATCGATCCACTTTACCTTGTTACCTTGCTTTTTAACAATTCGGCTAGTTTACATTATTTATAATTATTGATGCAAAATTCAGTTTGACGTAAGATGTAAAATCCGACGCCAACCAGCGTCACGTCAGCACCCAACCAGTCACCCTATGGCAGCAACGTCCCTGACCCCCCGAGCGCTTTACGAGGAAGTCGCCGAACTTTTGCGTCAGCGCATTTTCAATCGCGAACTGGCCCCGGGAAGCTGGATAGACGAGCTCAAGCTGGCGGAGGAATACGGCATCAGCCGCACTCCCCTGCGTGAAGCCCTGAAGGTGCTCGCCACCGAAGGCCTGGTCACCATGAAAGTGCGGCGCGGCGCCTATGTCACCGAGGTATCCGAGCGTGACCTCGCGGACGTCTACCACCTGCTGGCCCTGCTCGAAAGCGATGCCGCAGGCGTCGTGGCCACCACCGCCACCGAGGCCCAACTCAAGGAACTGCAGGGCCTGCACCAGGAACTGGAAAAAGCAGTGGTCGACCGCGAACGCTTTTTTCAGATCAATGAAACGTTTCACATGCGCCTGCTCGAAATTGCCAACAACCGCTGGCGCGATCAGATGGTCGCCGACCTGCGCAAGGTGATGAAGCTCAATCGCCACAATTCCCTGCTCAAAAGCGGGCGCATTGAAGAATCGCTGCAGGAGCACCGGGCCATCATGCAGGCGCTGGCGGCGCACGACGCCGAGGGCACGGCGCAACGCATGCGCGAACATTTCAGGAATGGCCTGGAAGCGGCAGGCTAGGAAGCCACCACTGGGTGGCGTCCCGATCACAAAGTCTCAGACGTGTGGCAGTGCTTCCCAGTGCTGCAGCACCTTCCCGTGCTTGTCCACGCTCTCGAGCAACACCCGAAAGCCCCACAGGCGGGCAACATGCTTCAACACTTCCTGGGCTTCGTCAGTGAGCGGACGATCGTTGTTGCGCGAATGGCGCAGAGTGAGGGAGCGGTCGCCACGAACGTCCACATTCCAGACCTGTATGTTGGGTTCGCGGTGATTCAGGTCGTGCTGGCGCGACAGCGCTTCGCGCACCCGCCGGTAACCCGCCTCGTCGTGGATCGCCGCTACTTCCAGCTCTGTCTCGGCGGCATCGTCCAATATGGAGAAAAGCCGGAACTCACGCATTAAATGAGGCGAGAGGTATTGGCCGATGAAACTTTCGTCCCGGAAGTGCCGCATGGCGTGATCCAGCGTCTTGAGCCAGTCGGTTCCGGCGATGTCGGGGAACCATTGACGGTCTTCCTCGGTCGGCGCAACACAAATTCGCTTGAGGTCGCTGAACATGGCAAAGCCCAGCGCATAGGGATTGATCCCGCTGTAGGCCGGGTGTGTGACCGGCGGCTGGTAAATGACGTTGGTGTGCGACCGCAGGCACTCGATCATGAAGCCATCGGTCAGCAGGCCCTCGTCGTACATGGAATTGAGCAGCGTGTAATGCCAGAACGTGGCCCAGCCTTCATTCATGATCTGGGTCTGCCGCTGCGGGTAAAAATACTGGCCGATCTTGCGCACGATGCGAACCACCTCGCGCTGCCAGGGCTCCAGCAGCGGTGCGTTCTTCTCGATGAAATAAAGAATATTTTCTTCCGGCTCTATCGGAAAGCGGCGGCTGGTTTTTTCAACCTGCTTGTCCGCTGACTTGGGCACGGTGCGCCACAGATCATTGAGCTGCTGCTGCAAATAGGCCTCGCGGTCCTTGCGCCGCGCCTCCTCTTCCGCCAGCGAGAGCTTCTGCGACCGCCGATAGCGGTCCACACCGTGGCTCATCAGGGCGTGGCAGGAGTCCAGCAGCTCCTCAATCGCTTCCCAGCCGTGATGTTCCTCGCACTCGGCGATGTAGCTGCGGGCATACACGAGGTAGTCAATGATCGAGCTGGCGTCCGTCCACATACGGAACAGATAGTTGCCCTTGAAGAAGGAGTTGTGGCCATAGCAGGCGTGAGCCATCACCAGCGCCTGCATCGGCATGGTGTTTTCTTCCATCAGGTAAGCGATGCAGGGGTCCGAATTGATCACGATTTCGTAGGCCAGCCCCATCTGGCCCCGACGGTAATTTTTTTCGGTGGAAATGAACTGCTTCCCAAACGACCAGTGCCGGTAATTGACCGGCATGCCGACGGATGCATAGGCATCGATCATCTGCTCGGCCGTGATCACCTCAAGTTGCACCGGGTAGGTGTCCAGGCCGAAGTTCCGGGCGGTCCGCGCGATCTCGGTGTGGTAAGTCTCTATCAGCTCGAAGGACCAGTCCGGCGGACTGGGCAGGCGCGCAGGCCGACGCTCGCTTGCCGGCAGTTCCGCCTGCGACGTCCCGGAGCGCAGGCGCGGCTTTGTCCGGCTCATGTACTGACGCCTTTCTTGAACAGCTCCCTGAACACCGGATAAATCTCCGCGGCATCGCTGATCTTGCGCATGGCGAAATTGGGGCTGCTGTCTTGCACCTGGGTGTACTCTTCCCACAGGTTCTGGTCTTCCTCGCCCACCTGCACATAAGCGAAGTACCGTGATACCGGCAGCAGCTTGCCAGTCAGCAGTTCACGGCACTTGGCCGAGTCCTGATGCCAGTTGTCGCCGTCTGAAGCCTGGGCTCCGTAGATGTTCCATTCGCCCGGCGGGTAGCGGGCCTGGATGATCTGGTGCATCAGCGTCAAGGCGCTGGACACCACCGTGCCACCGGTTTCAGTGGACTGGAAGAACTCCTCTTCGGAGACCTCGGTGGCCTGCGTATGGTGGCGAATGAAGATAACGTCGGTTCTCTCGTAATGGCGTCTCAGGAAGAGGTACAGCAAAATGAAAAAACGCTTGGCGATATCCTTGCGCGCCTCATCCATCGAGCCCGAGACATCCATCAGGCAGAACATCGCCGCCTTGGCGGTGGGCAGGGGCACCCTGACCCGGTTGCGGTAACGCAGGTCAAACGGATCAAAAAACGGAATCTTCCCAAGCCGGCGGCGTAGCATTTCAATTTGCACTGTCAGCGCATGAATCTCCCCAGGCATTGGCGGCGTCTGGCGCATGGCTTCGGCCAGTTGCAGTTCCAGTTCATGCAGCCGCCGCCGGGTATCCCCACCCAGGGCGATACGCCGGCTCAGGGCCACCCGCATCGAACGCACCACATGCAGGTTGGTCGGCGTTCCCTCAGAAATAAAACCGGCACGCCGGGACTTCCACTCCGGCGCATCGGGCAGGAGTTGGGTCCGCACCAGATGAGGCAACGCGAGATCATCAAAAAAGTACTGCATGAACTCTTCGCGCGTGATGCGGAACACGAAATCGTCTTCGCCGATGGCGTCCTGGCTGGCACCCGGACCCGACCCACCAGCGCCACCGCCCGATGGCCGATCGATCCGGTCGCCGCGCACATAGTCGCGGTTACCGGGGTGGACAGTCTCGCGAATGCCGCCGGATCCGTGCCCAAACACAGGCTCGGACACGTCGCGCCGTGGCAGTGTGATGTCCTCGCCCTGCTCGATGTCGTGAATGCTGCGGCCCGCCACGGCGCGGCGAACGGCTTCCCGGATCTGCCCGCGGAAGCGGCGCAGGAAGCGCTCGCGGTTGCCGATAGACTTGTTCTTCCCCGACAACCGCCGATCGATAACTTGCTGGAGCACAGTGATCTCCGGTCTGATGCTAAATGGCGCGCCCGTACTACAGGCACAGGCCGCGAACTTCAGGAGCTCTTGCGAACGCGCAGGTACCAGTCACACAACAACCGGACCTGGCGGGTGGTGTACCCCTTGGCGACCATCCGGTTGACAAAGTCCTCGTGTTTTTGCTGCTCGTCCGCGCTGGCTTTGGCATTGAACGAGATCACGGGCAGCAGGTCTTCGGTGTTCGAGAACATCTTCTTCTCAATCACGCTGCGCAGCTTCTCGTAGCTTGTCCACATCGGGTTCTTGCCCGCATTGTTGGCCCGCGCGCGCAGCACGAAGTTGACGATTTCGTTGCGGAAATCCTTCGGGTTGCTGATGCCTGCCGGTTTTTCAATCTTCTCCAGTTCGGCATTGAGCGCAGAACGGTCGAAGATTTCGCCGGTATCGGTATCCCGGTACTCCTGGTCCTGAATCCAGAAGTCGGCGTAGGTGACGTAGCGATCGAAAATGTTCTGGCCATATTCCGAATACGACTCGAGGTAAGCCGTCTGGATTTCCTTGCCGATGAACTCGGCATAACGCACCGCCAGGGTTTCCTTGATGAAGGCCAGGTATTGCTGCTCGGTTTCGGGCGAGAACTGTTCGCGCTCGATCTGCTGCTCCAGAACGTACATCAGGTGCACCGGATTGGCTGCAATTTCGGTGGAATCGAAATTGAACACCTTGGACAGGATCTTGAAGGCAAAACGCGTCGAGATGCCGCTCATGCCCTCATCCACACCCGCGTAGTCGCGGTATTCCTGGTAGCTCTTGGCCTTGGGGTCAGTGTCCTTCAGGTTCTCGCCGTCATACACCTGCAGCTTGCTGAACAGGCTCGAGTTTTCTGGCTCTTTCAGGCGCGTCAGCACCGCAAACTGCGCCATCATTTTCAGCGTTCCCGGGGCGCAGATCGCATTGATCAGGGAAGAGTTGCGGATCAGCTTTTCGTAGATCTTGACTTCTTCCGACACGCGCAGGCAGTACGGCACCTTGACGATGTAGATGCGGTCCAGGAAAGCTTCGTTGTTCTTGTTGTTTTTGAAAGCCTTCCACTCGCTTTCGTTGGAGTGCGCCATCACAATGCCATCGAACGGGATGGCGCCAAACCCCTCGGTACCCTTGAAGTTGCCCTCCTGGGTTGCAGTGAGCAGCGGATGCAGCACCTTGATGGGGGCCTTGAACATCTCGACAAATTCAAGCAGACCCTGGTTGGCCAGGCACAGCCCGCCGGAATAGCTGTAGGCATCCGGGTCGTCCTGGGCGTAGGTTTCCAGCTTGCGGATGTCGATCTTGCCCACCAACGAAGAAATGTCCTGGTTGTTTTCATCGCCAGGCTCGGTCTTGGAAATGGCACATTGCTTCAGGATGGAGGGGAAACGCTTGACCACACGGAACTGGCGGATGTCCCCCCCGTACTCGTCAAGCCGCTTGACCGCCCAGGGCGACATCACCCGCTGCAGATAGCGCGGCGCAATGCCGTACTGGGATTCGAGCACCGGGGCGTCTTCGGCATTGTTGAACAGGCTGAGCGGCGACTCATTGACGGGCGAGCCTTTCAATGCATAGAAAGGCACCTGCTCCATCAGTTGTTTGAGCCGCTCGGCGATTGACGACTTGCCGCCGCCCACAGGCCCCAGCAAATACAGGATCTGCTTTTTCTCCTCCAGGCCCTGTGCGGCATGGCGGAAGTAGGACACCACCTGCTCGATCGGATCTTCCAGTCCGTAGAAGTCCCGGAATGCCGGGTAGATCTTGATGACCTTGTTGCCAAACAGGCGTGACAGGCGCTGATCATGCCGGGTGTCCAGCATCTCGGGCTCACCAACGGCTGCGAGAATTCGCTCAGCCGCGGTTGCATAGACGAGGGGGTTGTGTTTGCACGCCTCGAGGTATTCCTCGATGGACAACTCCTCCTCCCGCGTTTGCTCATACCGCGTCAGGAAATTTCGAACGACATCCATAGGACCTCCTATGTGCGCAGCAAATGAAGGTTCTCGGCCGGCGGCAAAGAATTTCTTTGCTTACTGCGCTATGACTTGAATGTATACCTCAAATCTTATTGCTTGGTAGATTTTAAGGTCAGATAAAAGTTCCGGTAAAGGGCATCGCTTGCTGCGCTCTCCTTTTTTTCAAATATGCAACAGCAGATGCGCGCAGCGTAACCCCGGCATACAGCAAGATGGCGCACCCCCCGAAAAAAATAGCTCCGAAAGAGTTTCACGTTGTTTCGGGAACGGCTTGAAGATCGCTGGCCAGCAACGGCTCGACAGCGCGACCTGCACGCAAGTTTCAGCCTTCTGGTTTCAGCGTCACTTGCCTTCATGCAGGTCTTGCCTCCGTCAAATTTTCGGTGCAGATGCGGCCAAACCGATTCTGCAAGAATTCGTCGAGCGCTATCTGCTCCTGTCCAATAAAACCGGATTGCGGCAAGGCCCCCTTCGCAACCAGGTCCAGTGCAGTACAAATGCCGGCAGCCGTCGTCAACTGTATGGCGGTCAGGGAGTTTCCGTCAATCTCGGCGCCCGCCATTCGCGAGAAATACGACTCCTCAACGAGGCGTTGATTGCGATAGCCCGAGGCCGAGGCAAACACCACGATGACGTCCTGACGCGTTGCCGGGATCGCTGCCTCCAGAATATCCTTGAGCAGGTCCCGGCGTTCCCGTAAACGCAAATCGTTCAGCAACAACTTAATGACAGCGCAGTGCCCGGGATAGCGAACCGATTTGTAGTCCACGTTGCGCGCCTTCCCGTGCAGTGTCTCCATGAGCGTACCCAGCCCGCCCGATGTATTGAAGGCCTCATATTCGACGCCGTCCAGCGCAAAGGTCTCGTAGCCTTCCAGCGCCATGACCTGCGTGGGCTCGCCGTCCACGATGGCGTTGCACGGATTGCAGTATTGGTTAATGAGTCCTTCGGTGCTCCACGTCAGGTTGTAGCGCAGCCTGTTGAGGCAATAGCGCGGCAGGGCACCCACGCGCAGGTGCAGGTCCAGCAGCCGGTCAAACCGGCGCGCAAGATCATGGCCCACGATGCCAATGAAACCCGGCGCCAGCCCGCACTGGGGCATCAGCACGCTGGTGGCATCCGCCGCCAGTCCGCGGATGGCCTGCGCACTCCCGATGTCTTCGGTCAGGTCAAAATAATGGACATGCTCCCTGGCGCAGAGGCCGGAGACGGTAATGGCCTGATGAAAGGGCAACGCGTTCAGCACGGCGTAACGCCCAGCCACGGCACGGGCCAGCGAGACCTCGTCATTCACCACCATCACATCCAGGCCCAAGGCGGCCAGGGGTTTCAGCCGCTTGCAGTCTCGGTCGGCCACGAGGATCTCATAGTCGCCGACGTGCCTGAGCAGCACGGCCATGGCAAAACCAATGTGCCCGGCACCCAGAATGGTGATGGGCCTGACGCTGGTGACCATACCCTTTCCTTTCATGCCCTGCGGCTAGTGCAGTGTTGCACGCTATCTGGAACATAAAACCGCGTCTTTTGCGCCATGGCGGCGTTGCAAATCCGCGCGATACCTGCGGGTATCGCTGTGGTTTGCGCCTTGCCCTGACCCAAAATCCATCGCTTTTATTCGTCCCATCAAGCATGCAACACTGCACTAGGGGCCACCCCCCCATTTCCGCCCCTTTATCAACGCGCAATCCTGGCCTCATTTGGTTCTATCGTATGCGTCATCCATGTCAATGTGTATTGACAATTCCGTCAAAAAGAGTTTTTATATTGGTCATAACGACATAACTCATAGTCAATTTATATGAGCATGCATCTGGATGACACTGACCGGCGCCTGCTGAGTCTCCTGCAGGCCAATGCGCGCGAGCCTGCAGCCACTCTGGCGCGCAAGCTGAAGCTGGCGCGGACCACGGTGGTGGCGCGCCTTGCACGACTCGAACGCGACGGTGTGGTGGCCGGGTATGGTGTGCGATTGGGCCAAAGGCTGGACAGCACCGCCGTGCGCGCCTACTGCAGCCTGAGCATCCTGCCCAAGACCACCGCATCAGTGCTCAAGGAGCTCGCCCAGATGCCCGAGATTGAAGAGGTATCGGCCGTCAGCGGGCAGTTCGACTACCTGGTTTTCCTGCGCTGTGAAACCCATGAACAGCTCAACGCGCTGCTGGACCGTATCGGCCTGATTGATGGCGTGAACCACACCCAGACGTCCATCGTCCTTAGCCGCAAGATTGACCGGCGCAGCGCCGTCGGCCTATAGCCCTATAGCCCTATAGCCCGGGTAGCCCGGACGCGCCCCGAGGCAGCCGCCCTATGCCGCCTCCAGCACAGCCTCATGCGCCAGCGCCATCACGTCGCGCGGGTGAAGGGCCTTGAGCTTGTGGTTGCTCCAGACCTGCCGCCAGCGCCGCGCCCCAGGCAGGCCGTGGCGCAAACCCAGCATGTGACGTGCAATGCTGCTCCAGGGCGTGCCATGCTCGGCGGCTTCGCGTGCCATGTAGTCCACCATCTGCGCTTCAACGGATTCGCGCGTCCGCCCAGCATCCGCCACACCGTAAAACGCCGCATCCCAAACGCTGAGCCACCAGGGGTTGTGATAAGCCTCGCGGCCAATCATCACGCCGTCGAGTTGCTGCAGCTGCTCGGCCACTTGCGTGCTGGTAGTGATGCCGCCGTTGATGGCGATGGTGAGTTGCGGAAACTCGGCCTTGAGCCGGTGCACCAGTTCATAGCGCAGCGGCGGCACCTCGCGGTTTTCCTTCGGGGAAAGGCCCTTGAGCCAGGCGTTGCGCGCGTGGACGATGAAGGTGCTGCACCCCGCCTCGCTGACCGCGCCCACAAAATCACGCACAAAACCGTAGCTTTCGCCCTTGTCGATGCCGATACGGTGCTTCACCGTCACAGGAACGGACACCACGTCGACCATGGCCTTGACGCAATCGGCCACCAGTTGCGGCTCGGCCATCAGGCAGGCGCCGAAGGAGCCGCGCTGCACCCGCTCGCTGGGGCAGCCGCAGTTCAGGTTGATCTCGTCATAGCCCCACTGCTCGCCCAGCGTGGCGCACTGGGCCAGTTCGGCCGGCTCGCTGCCGCCCAGTTGCAGGGCCACCGGGTGCTCCTCCACGCCAAAACGAAGATGCCGCGCCACGTCGCCATGTATCAGGGCACCGGTTGTCACCATCTCGGTATACAGCAAGGCGTGGCCAGACAGCAGGCGGTGAAAGTGGCGGCAATGCCGGTCCGTCCAGTCCATCATCGGGGCCACGCTCAGGCGCCACGGCGAATGCGCACGGTTATCGGTGACAGAATGCAAAGAGCCGGCTGAGCCGGGAACGGGCGTTGACATGAGTCCAATTATCCCAGCAGAGTAAAACCCAGTGTTTCTCTTGGCCCATGGGCAGCCAGGGGGAAGTCACCAAGGCAAGCCGCCACACAAGCCGGGTAACATGCCTTGAACCTGCCGGCCCCAAGCCCGGGCCCGGCCAGGCGACAAACGCCCAGCGCGCAAGACAACAAAGGAATGACAGCGATGAGCAGACCCGCGGCACCACCCCACGCATCCGGCACCCAGCCGCCAGACAACCGGCCCTGGACCGGGCGAATCATGGTGGCGATTCCACTGGCGGCCTTGCTGGCGGCATGCACATCGGTACCCCTGCCACCCTGGACACCTTCCTCGTCACCGCCGGTCGCGCGTGCACCCGCCAGCCCTCCCGCATCTGTAGTCACCGCACCACGACCGGCTGCGCCCCCGGCCGCGGTACAGATATCTCCGGTTGCCCCGCCCTCGCGGCTACCTGCAACACCCTCCTCAGCGCCCGCTGACCCGCCAGCACCCTACAGCGCGGCTGTCGCCGCCCGGTTTCCGGCACCTTCGGTGATTTACGACACACCGGGCCTGCAAGCCGGCCGCACCAGCTTCACCACCCTGGCGGAAATCCAGGCCTGGCTGCGCGATCAGGCGATGGTCGCATCGCAAGCGCCTGGCGTTAAAGCTGCCGTTCTACCCATCGGGAGGTCCCAGCGTGGCGAACCCCTTGAGGCGCTGGTCCTGACCCATGCCAGCGGCACAGACCCGTCCGCCCTCCAGGCTACGGGCCGGCCGACGGTGTTGCTGGTCGGGCAGCAGCATGGCGACGAGCCTGCCGGTAGCGAGGCGCTGCTGATCATTGCCAGGGAGCTTGCACAGGGCCGTTTGCGGCCTGTGCTGGAACACATCAATGTGGTCATTGTTCCGCGCGCCAACCCCGACGGCGCAGCCACTGACCAGCGTGTGACCAGCGGCGGGCTGGACATGAACCGCGATCATTTGCTGCTCAACACGCCCGAGACCCAGGCGCTGGCTCAACTCACACGGGACTACCGTCCCACGGTGGTCGTGGATGCGCACGAATACACCGTGGTGGGCCGCTTCCTGCAAAAGTTTGGCACGGTGCAGAAGTTCGACACGCTGCTGCAATACGCCACCACCGCCAATATCCCCGAGTTTTTGACCAAAGCCGCCGAGGAGTGGTACCGCCGCCCCCTGCTGGCAGCCCTCAAGACCCAGGGCCTGAGCACCGAGTGGTACTACACCACATCCACCGACCTGGCCGACAGGAAGATCTCCATGGGCAGCACCCAACCTGATACGGGCCGCAATGTGAACGGCCTGAAGAATTCCGTGAGCCTGCTGATCGAAACACGCGGCGTGGGCATCGGGCGGCTGCACATACAGCGGCGCGTGCATACCCACGTCACGGCCATCACCAGCGTGCTCGCCAGCACCGCCCAGCGCGCCAGCGACCTGAACCAGCTGCGCCCCTACCTCGACAAGGAAGTCAGCGCCCAGGCCTGCAGGGACGAAGCCATTGTGGAAGCGGCAGCTACGCCCGCCCAGTACGAGCTGCTCATGCTGGACCCGGTAAGCGGTGCCGACAAGGCCGTCACGGTGGACTGGGACTCGGCGCTCGCGCTGCGCAAGGTCAAGGTGCGCGCACGTCCCTGCGGGTACTGGCTGTCCGCAGACTCGGGCAAAGCCGTGGACCGGCTGCGCCTGCACGGCGTACAGGTGTTGCGTGTGGCAGAGCCCGGCTCCCTGCTGGGCGACAGCTACCGGGAAAGCTCGCGCACGACAGGCGAGCGGCAGGACGTGCGCGGCACGATCGCCGGCGGCGCACCGGTCATCAAAGCACAGGTGAGCCTGCTGCGCGGTGTGGTCGATGTGCCGCGCGGCAGCTACTACGTGCCGCTCAACCAGCCTCTGGGCAACCTCGTGCTTGCCGCGCTGGAGCCCGACACACAGAGCAGCTATTTTGCCAACCAGATCCTGGATGGCCTGCAAAGCACCGTGCGCGTGATGGCAGAGCCGGCCATCAAATTCGAGGACCTGCCTTGAGCCATTAGCGGTGCACCAGCCGGCAGCCCACGGTCCTGACGCTCGTGTCTGACAGGAAGAGGATGTCATGGCTGACCGGGCGCAGAGGATTTTCGCGCCTTAATGATCAGGTTGATGCAAAAAGGACAGGCCATGAAAGACTTTGAACTGACCAAAAAAATGCTGAATATGGGCGGTGTTTTTTACCCGACGGGCTACGCGGTCATCATGTTTCCGGATGCCGCGGACGTCCGCAAGGTCGCCAGCGAACTCGAGGCAGGCAACGACGGCGTCATGCTGCTGAGCCCGGAAACCATTCTCAAGGAAATCAGCCCGGCCGATGGACATTCAGATGTACATCTGCCGTCCGTGGGTACCGAGGGGGCGACCGTCCACAAATTCGGCGATCTGGCACGGGAAGGCCACTATGGACTGATGATTCCCGTGCACTCCGGGGAGGACACCGAGCGCGTGATGGCCGTGGTGCGCACGGTGCCGTTTTCCTATGCCCAGAGATACCACTCGCTGGCCATGGAGGATCTGGAATAGCCTCTGGCTTTATTCCGTGGGACCTCTATGAGGGTCGGTGAAGGCCCCTGCGGATTTGAGGCAAACTTCGCCCCATGACCGCGCACCGCCCCGACTGCCTGCAACGTGCCCGCCAGCTGGTTGCGCACCTGCAACTGCGGCCCCATCCCGAGGGCGGCTGGTACCGCGAAGTCTTCCGCTCGGACCTGCAGGTGCAACCTGCGGACGGGCGGCCGGCGCGGCATGCCCTCACGTCCATTTACTTCCTGCTGGAGGCCGGACAGCATTCCCGTTGGCACAAGGTGCTTTCAGATGAGGTCTGGGTATACCTCGAAGGCGCACCGCTTGACCTCTGGGCGTGGGATGCCACCACTCACCAGGCAAGCTGTATCCCGCTGGGTCCCGTCAGTGTTGCAGAGAACCTCGATGGGCCGCTGCCGCGTCAACCCCAACACGTCATTGCGGCAGGCCTCTGGCAGGCCGCCAGACCCCTGGCCGGTCACCCGGATGGCTTCACCCTGGTGGCCTGCATGGTCGGACCGGGCTTCGATTTTTCTGATTTCCAGATGATGCAGGCCGACGGCCACGAGGCCCAGTTGATCAGGCGTGAGCACCCTCACCTCTCGGTCTTCATTGACCACGCTGCTTCATGAGCAACCCCACGTCTGCAGGGACCTGGTGCGTTCAGCGGTGTGATCCGCCGCGCTTCGTTCGTGTGCGGGCTTAAAAGCCTCCGCTAATGTGCAGCACTGGCGGCGGAGCGCTCCAGCACATGGCGCGTCATCGCCTGTGCCAACTCATGCTCCCCCAGAAACACCTTACCAGCATTTTCCTGATCCAGCAGCTTGGCCTCCGCCTCGTTGTGTGTGCGCACCACTGTTTCAATCGCCGGGTTAAGCGCCCGGGCCGTCGCAATCATCTGCCGCACATCGAGCGTGTCAGGTGTGGCAATCACCAGCATGCGGGCTTGCGCGATATGCGCCTGAATCAGCACATCAGGCTCCGACGCATCACCTGAGACCGCAGGCAGCCCCTGCTCCCGCAGCCGTTCAACCGCCTCGCGGTTTTGCTCGGCCACGACAAAAGGGATGTGGTGGGCCCCAAGCGCCTCCGCGATGCGCCGCCCTACCCGCCCATAACCGACCAGCACCACATGGTGCGAGAGATACTTCGCTTCAGTGCTGGCCGGCAGCTGGGCCGTCGGGTCGTCACGTGCTTCCAGTTTGCGCGCCAGTGCGGACTTGCCCAGTATCCATTGCTGAAAAGGTTCAACCGCCTTGAAGACCAGCTGGTTCAGCGCAATCGAGATCAGCGCCCCGGCCAGCACCAGGCTTTGCCCCTCCGGCGGCAGCAGTCCAAGCGACGCACCCAGGGCCACCAGGATGAAAGAAAATTCACCGATCTGCGCCAGGCTGGCAGACACCGTGAGCGCGGTATTGAGCGGGTAGCGAAACGCCACGACGAGCAGGCCGGCCGCCAGCGATTTGCCGACAATGATGATGCCCACCACCGCCAGCACCTGCAGCGGACGCTCCAGAAGCACCCAGGGGTCAAACAGCATGCCGACCGAAACAAAGAACAGCACCGCAAAAGCGTCACGCAGCGGCAGCGACTCTTCTGCGGCACGGTGACTGAACTCGGACTCGCGCATCACCATGCCGGCAAAAAATGCGCCCAGCGCAAACGACACGCCAAACAGCGCCGTCGCACCAAACGCAATGCTGACGGCTGCCGCCACCACGCACAAGGTAAAGAGCTCACGCGAACCCGTGCGCTGTACATGCCACAGCACCCACGGAAAAAACCGCCGCCCCACGACCAGCATCAGCGCGACAAAACCGCCGACCTGCAACATCGTCATGCCCAGCGTTTTCCACAGCATGTTGACATCGGCGGAGGCATCGGTTTTACCAGATAGCCAGCTGCCCAGCGGCGGCAACAAGACCAGCACCAGCACCATGGCCAGGTCTTCCACCACGAGCCAGCCCACGGCAATGCGCCCGTTGACGGAATCAAGAATCCCCCGACTCTCAAGCGCGCGGAGCAACACCACCGTACTGGCCACCGACAGCGAAAGCCCGAACACCAGCGCGCCGCCCAGGTTCCAGCCCCACCAGTGCGCCAGCCCCATACCCAGCGCAGTCGCCACAGTCATCTGCACCACAGCGCCGGGCACGGCAATCTTGCGTACCGCCAGCAAATCATCCAGCGAAAAATGCAGACCGACACCAAACATCAGCAGCATCACGCCAATCTCGGCAAGCTGGCTGGCAATCCCGGTATCGGCCACAAAACCCGGCGTGAAGGGCCCGATGATCACCCCTGCCAGCAGATAGCCAACGATGGCGGGCAAGCGAAGCCGTGCAGCCGCAAAGCCAAAGATCAAAGCCAGACCCAGGCCGGCGGCGATAGTGCTGATGAGGGAGACGCTATGGGGCATGCGGGAGGGGTTCCTTCAACAAGAGGCGAAGAGGCGGGCGCGAACGAAAGCCGCGCAAGGCAGTGCGCCGATCTAATTTACTACAGTCAGAAGGAAACAAGGTGAAGCAAAAATAGTGCGCGATAGTCCGCGACAGTGCGTGATAGTGCGCGTTCTGAAGCAACGGGTTCAGGGCTTTCGCTGGTGCACAGCATCGCCGTAATACTGTTCGCACAGCTCCCGCGTCAGGCTCACGAGAAACCGGCTCAGCCGGGTAGCCGGGCGCGCCTTGGGAACCGCAACACACAGGCGGTTGCGAATCACCGGCGCATGGATGGCAGCCATGAAAGGCGGTGTGTCATGCGTCCATTCCCGTATGGCGCTGGCCGGCAGCACGGTTGCGGCCACGCCGCGCGCAACCAGCGACAGCACGGTTTTTATCGAATCCACCTCCGCCACCACCTTGAGCAGGTAACCTCGGGGCTTGACCTCGCTTTCAAGCAGTTGTCGCAAGGAATTGGGCTTGCTGGGCAGGACCAATGACAGTGCCGCCACCTCGGCCAGCCGGATGCGTGGTGGCAGGGGGGTTGATGCCATCAGCACCAACGGCTCACGCACGATGGTTTCAATATTCAGCAGCGGCGACGCGGGTGGGTCAAACAGCACCGCCACATCAAGGCGGCCGGCCACCAGCCATTCACGCAGACGAATGCTGAGCCCCTCTTCCACGCTGATGGCGGCATCAGGGAACTCGGCGCGAAAGCGCTCCACCAAATCCGCCGTCATGGCGTGGGCGACGCGCGGCGGCAGGCCGATGGTGATGCGGCCGCTGGGGATGAGCTTGCGCTCCTGCATGTCAGCACGGGCCCGTTCCGCCAGCTCAAAAATCGCCCGCGCGTGCGTCAGCAGCGCCAGCCCCGCGTCGGTGGGCTCGGCGCCGCGCCCTGTGCGGTTGAGCAGGCGTTGACCGATTTCCTGTTCGAGCAGGGCCACCTGCTGGCTGAGCGCGGGCTGCGACATCACCAGCGCCGCTGCAGCCTTGCTGAAGCTGCCGGCCTCGGCAACGGCCACAAAATATTCAAGACGGCGTAAATCGATGATGGGCTCCTGCTGAACGGATCCTGAGGATCCGGGTGACCGATGTACCCGACAGTGTACCCAGTGATATTGAATATTCAAATAGCTGATATCTGAAAATCATCCAACCAAAACAGAGGCATCGCCGCCAGAATACGGACAAGCACCATGACGACATCAACACCCACCCTTACCTTCAATCCGCGGCCGTCGCGGCCTCGCCTGCAGCTACCCGTGGGGGCCTGCGACAGCCACGTCCATGTCTTCGGCCCCGCCGCGCGCTTTCCGTTTGCTGACACTCGCAGCTTCACCCCGGCAGATGCGCCGAAAGAGACGCTGTTTGCCCTGCATCGGTTTCTGGGAATTTCCCGCTGCGTGATCGTGCAGTCAGCCTGCCACGGTTTTGACAATTCGGTGGTGGAAGACGCGATTGCTGCAGGCGGAGGCCGTTACCTCGGTGTGGCGCTGGTGCCGCACACCGTGCCCGATGCCGAACTGCGGCGCCTGAAGGCCGCCGGTTTTCGCGGCGTGCGTTTCAACTTCATGGCACACCTGGGGCAAGGCGCCACGCCGCAGCAGGTGGCGGATTTGACGCACCGCCTGGCGCCGCTGGGCCTGCATTTGCAGGTGCATTTTGAAAGCAGCCTGATCCATGAGCTGGCGCCAATTCTCAAAACCTCGGCCGTACCGGTGGTGATTGACCATATGGGCCGCGTTGACGCCACGCTGGGGCCTGACCACGCCGATTTCAGCGCGCTCTGCAGCTTGATGGAAGACCCGCGTTTTTACGTCAAGGTCAGCGGTGCGGACCGCATTGCGCCCGCCCCGCCCTACACCCAAGGCGCGCGACTTGCCCGCCAATTGGTACAAACCTTTCCCGATCGCTGCTTGTGGGGAACCGATTGGCCGCACCCCAACCACACACATGTGCCCGACGACGGCGTGCTGGTGGACCTGCTGCGCGACATCGCCCCCACGCCCGAGCTGCTGGATCGCCTGCTGGTTCAAAACCCGCAACGCTTTTATCAATTTCCAGCCTGAAGCGTCATCAAAAGGATCTCCCCGTGAATGGACGTTTGCAAGACAAGGTAGCGTTGGTAACCGGTGCCGGGTCCGTCGGCCCGGGCTGGGGCAATGGCCGTGCGATTGCCGTGCGCTTTGCACAGGAAGGTGCCCGGGTATTTGCGGTAGACCGCGATGTCGAACGTATGCAGGAGACCGTGAGACTGGTCAAGGAAGCGGGCGGCGAGATCGAAACGGCGGCCTGCGACGTGACCCAATCCGATTCGGTTGCCGCCGTCGTGACGGCTTGCCTTGAGCGCTTCGGGCGCATCGACATACTCGTCAACAACGTCGGCGGTTCGGCGGCGGGCGGTCCGGTAGAAATGACGGAAGAAGTCTGGGACGCGCAGGTTGACCACAACCTGAAAAGTGTGTTTTTGACCTGCAAGCATGTGCTGCCCCTCATGGAAGAGCGTGCCTCAGGGGCTATCGTCAACATCGCCTCCACGTCGGGCATCCGCTGGACGGGCTCGGCGCAGGTGGCTTACGCCTCCACCAAGGCCGGCGTGATCCAGTTCTCGCGCGTGGTGGCCGTGCAATACGCCAAGACGGGCATACGCGTCAACACCGTGGTGCCCGGCCAGCTCTACACCCCCATGGTGGACGCGCGTCTGGCCAAACAGCGCACAGAGGGCGACGTCAGCGCCTTGCTGCAGCAGCGGCAGTCGCGCATTCCATTGCCCTTCATGGGTGACGGCCGCGATACCGCCAATGCGGCGTTGTTTCTGGCTTCTGATGAAGCCCGCTTCGTCACCGGTACCGAGCTGGTGGTCGATGGGGGCATGTCGGTTCGATGCGATTAACGGAATGAAGGAATGAAGGAAAAATCATGAAAACACGAGACAAGCTCCGCAGAAATATCCTCAGCCTGCTACCAGGCGTCCTGCTGGCCCTTTCCGGGGGCTTCACGACAACAAGCGCCATGGCGCAAACCAGCATCACCCGGCTGGTGGTGGCCTTCCCGCCTGGCGGACCGGTGGATTTTGTGGCGCGCAGCATCAGCGAACAGCTTGGCAAGGAGCTGGGCACCCAGGTGATTGTGGAAAACCGGGCTGGCGCCAACGGCGCCATCGCCGCCGACTTTGTCTCACGGGCCGCGCCCGACGGCAGCACCATCTGGCTCACCAGCGTCGGCGCGGTGGCCATCAACCCACCGCTGTATGAAAAACTGCCCTACGACCCGGTACGCGATTTGGCCCCGATATCGCTGGTGGCCAACAACGTGGAGCTGCTGGTGGTCGGCGCCAACAACCCGGCGAAGACTGGCGCTGAATTCATCGCCAATGCCAAACTGCGCAAAGAGGGGGTCACCATGGCGTCTTCCGGCACGGGCAGCGTGCCGCACCTGGCCATGGAGCTGCTGGCCGACGCCACCAAAACCAACCTGGTGCATGTACCGTACAAGGGTGCCGCGCCAGCCATCACCGACGTGATTGCGGGCCATGTGGATGGCTTTTTTGGCGACATTCCCGGCCTCGTCGGCTTTATCAAGGCAGGCAAGCTCAAGCCCATTGGCATCGCATCGCCCAGGCGCCACCCGCTGCTGCCCGACGTTAAAACCTTTCAGGAAATGGGCATGGCGGGTGTGGACTCTGACAACTGGTACGCGCTTTTTGCCGGAAAAGCCACGCCGGCGGCTGACATAGAGCGCCTCAACCAGGCCATCAGGCGCACGCTGGCCCATGAAGGCGTGCGTGCCAGGCTGCAGGCCTCGGGCGCTGAGCCTGCGGCATCCAGCCCGGCTGAGCTCGCGTTGCTGCTGAAAAATGACACGGCCAAATGGGGCCGGGTGATTCGTGACAAAAAGATCAAACCCGAATAGACCCGCTCATGAGAATCTCACCGATTGCACCGGGCACCCGGCCCGAGCTGGCGGCTATTGAAGCCGGCATTCAGGCCGAACGCGGCCGCGTGTCGCTGCTGTACCAGGTGCTGCTGAACAGCCCGACATTGGCACAGGGCTGGGAGGGCCTTTTGACCGCTGTACGCAACCGCAGCAGCCTGCCCGCCGACCTGCGCGAGATGATTATCCTGCGCGTTGCGGTGCTGAACCGCGCGCCCTACGAGTTTGAGGCTCATGTCCCGCATGCACTCAAGGCGGGTATGCCACAGGAAAAAATCGACGCCCTGCGTGACTTGCAGCGGCCAGAGGGGCTGACGGGATTTTCAGATCAGGAACGCCGGGTGCTGGCGCTGACCGACGCGATGACACGCGACATCGATGTGCCCGACAGTGTGTTTGACCCGATCAAGCCCTGCTTCAGTGAGCAGCAGCTGATCGACCTGGTGGCCACCGTGGCCGCCTACAACATGGTGTCGCGTTTTCTGGTGGCCCTCAGGATTGGGCACTGACATGAGCCGCCCGGCCGTTACCAAGGCGAATACCGCAACGCGCAGCGCAGAGGTTACCCAATGAGCGCTGCCACAACCATCCCGACGGACGCCTTGCTGGTGAAAGCCACACTGTCTCCGGGTAATAACGACCACCTGCCCGACTGCCTGCCGGCCATCATGCAGCACTTGCGAGGCGCCCTGAAGCCATCACCGGCAGAGCTGCACAGCGCTTTTTCTGCCGCACACAAAATGCTGTACATCTATCTGCATTTACCGGAGCGCGTGCCACTCGACAAAGCCGTCGCCACCACGCTGGAGTTGGCGCTTGAAAGGGAATGGCCCCAGCTACAACAGGTATGCGTGTCCCGGCTGCAAAAGGTGTTTGAGGCCAGAGGGGCTTCTGCCGGCAGCAAGCCCGTGTTTCATTACGTGGTCGAGATGGACCCCGAAAGCGGCTGGATGCCCGAGCTGGCGCAGTGGTACGACACCGAGCACATGCCCGGCCTGGCCGCGGTGCCGGGCTGCATCCGCGCTGCACGCTTTCTTAACCACGACCACGGCCCCCTGTCGCTGGCCTGTTACGACCTGGTGACCGAAGAAACACTGGGTTCGGCACCCTGGCTGGCGGTACGTGCCACAGACTGGAGCAGCCGCATGAGGCCGCACTTCACCCACACGGTTCGCAGCATGTTCAAAGTACTGCCCGGCAGCCACACCACAAAATCAGGGACGTAGCATGCACAACATCGTTTCCCCACAACGCCGGTACTGGCTCCAACGCACGGCCATGGTCTCGGCGGCAATGGTTTCTCCCTGGCCAGGCCGCGCGCAGTCGACGTGGCCCAGCAAGCCCATCCGCTTCGTCGTGCCTTTCGTGCCTGGCGGCACCTCCGATATCGTGGCCCGCGCTGTGGCCAACGAGCTCACCCGGCAGCTGGGCGTTCCGGTGTTGATTGACAACAAGGCCGGCGGCGGTGGCGTGCCCGCCATGCAGGAAGTGGCCCGGGCGGCCCCGGACGGCCACACCATCATCCTCGGCCATGTGGGTTCACTGGCGGTCAACCCTTACATCTTTGCCAACACAGGCTACGACGTGAACCGGGACTTCATGCCTGTGACGCTTCTGGCCAAAATCCCCAGCCTCTTTGTCATCCACCCCGATGTGCCCGCCCGGGACTTCCGCGAGTTCGTGGCTTACGCCAGGAAGAACCCCGGCAAGCTGAATTACGCATCGGCCGGCAATGCCAGCGCTGGCCACCTGGCCATGGAGTACCTCAAGCTGGTCACCGGCACCTTCATGACACATATCCCCTACCGCGGCACCGGACCGGCGCTGACCGACCTGCTGGCAGGGCGGACGCAGGTTTTTTCAGCCGGAACACCGGCGCTTCTGCCGCATATCCGCAGTGGCCGCCTGCGCGCGATTGCCGTGGGAACGCCGGCCAGACTGCCTGCCCTGCCGGACGTCCCCACCGTGGCCGAGATGGGCTACCGCAACTTCGAGTCGGTGCAGTGGTACGGCATTCTGGCCCCGGCCGGCACACCCGTCGAGATTGTCCAGCGTCTGCAGCTGGAGTCGGCCAAGGCGCTGCATTCACCCGCAACGGCTGAGCGCTTTGCGGGCGACAACGCGACCATCGGCGGGCAGCCGCCGGCAGAATTTGCGGCCTTCATTCGCGGTGAACAGGCCATCTGGAAGGACATCGTGCGGCAGGCGCGCATCAAGCCTGATTGAACCTCCGCTAAAAATTTGACCGTGACCGATCCGATCTCAAGTCATCAAGCCATCAAGTCAAGTGCCCAATAAAAAAACCCGCCGGAGCGGGTTTTTTCATGAGGCATGCGGGCACTCAGCCCATGTGCAAACCGCCATTGAGCGAGAAGTCCGCACCGGTAGCATAACCACCTTCTTCAGACGCAATCCAGGCAATGATGGAGGCAATCTCTTCTGGCTGGCCCAGGCGCTTGGCGGGGACACCGGCCACAATTTTCTCCAGCACATCAGGGCGTATGGCCTTGACCATGTCCGTCCCGATATAGCCCGGACTGACGGTGTTCACCGTCACGCCTTTGCTCGCCACCTCTTGCGCCAGCGCCATGGTAAAGCCGTGCAGGCCGGCCTTGGCGGTGGAGTAGTTCACCTGGCCGAACTGGCCTTTCTGGCCATTGACCGATGAAATGTTGATGATGCGGCCGAAGCCCGCCTCAATCATGCCTTCGATGACCTGTTTGGTCACATTGAACATGCTGTCCAGGTTGGTCGAAATCACCGCATCCCAGTCGGCTTTGCTCATCTTGCGGAACTGGCCGTCGCGCGTGATGCCGGCATTGTTCACCAGCACACTCACCGGCCCATGCTCAGCCTTGACTTTATCGAAAGCCGCCACCGTCGAGTCCCAGTCGCCCACGTTGCCGACCGACGCATAGAAGGTGTAGCCCAACGCCTTCTGTTCGTCGAGCCATTTGGTGAAATCACGCGTGGGTCCGCATCCGGCAATCACGGTATAGCCATCCTTGGACAGCCGCTGGCAAATGGCAGTTCCAATACCGCCCATGCCGCCGGTCACATACGCTACTTTTTTGCTCATGTCGTTCTCTCCTTGATATGCAATTTTGCGAAATTGTTCTGCTTTGCTCTGAGTTGCTCTTGTTTACCCTAATCTACTTTGCTCCATTCCGATCGGCTATCTATTCAATAGCCTTCAGCGGGGTAATTGCGCCGGCATCAGACTGTTTTAGCTGGGACTCAGCGCTCCAGTGTGAGTGCCACCCCCATGCCACCGCCAATACACAGGCTGGCAATACCTTTTTTGGCATCGCGTCGCGCCATCTCGTGCAGCAGCGTCACCAGGATGCGGCAACCGGAGGCACCAATCGGGTGGCCGATGGCAATAGCACCGCCATTGACGTTGACCTTGCTGGTGTCCCAGCCCATTTCCTTGTTCACTGCGCAGGCCTGTGCGGCAAAGGCTTCATTGATCTCCAGCAAGTCCAGATCCTGCGCCTTCCAGCCGGCGCGCTTCAGCGCCTTGGTCGATGCCGGAACCGGGCCCATGCCCATGTAGGCCGGGTCCAGGCCGGTCGTGGCGTAGCTTGCAATACGCGCCAGCGGCTTCAGGCCGAGCGCGGCAGCCTTTTTGGCTGTCATGACCATCACCGCCGCCGCACCGTCGTTCAGGCCCGAGGCATTGCCTGCCGTGACGCCACCGGCCTTGTCAAAGGCGGGGCGCAGGCCGGCCAGGCCCTCTGCATTGGTTTTTCGGTTGATGAACTCGTCGGCCGCAAACACCAGCGGGTCGCCTTTTTTCTGCGGAATGGAAATCGGAATAATCTCGTCCTTGAATTTACCGGCGTCCTGAGCAGCGGCGGCCTTGGTCTGACTGGCCAGCGCCAGCGCGTCCTGCGACTCACGGTCAATGCCGTATTTCTTGGCGACATTCTCGGCGGTGATGCCCATGTGGTACTGGTTGTAGACGTCCCACAGGCCATCCACAATCATCGAATCGATCATCTTCCAGTCGCCCATGCGCTGGCCGTCCCGCGAGCCGTTCAACACGTGCGGCGCCGCACTCATGTTCTCCTGACCACCGGCAATGACGATTTCGCTGTCACCAGTCGCCACAGACTGCGCCGCCAACATGACCGCCTTGAGGCCGGAGCCGCAAACGGCATTGATCGTCAGTCCCGGAATGCCATGCGGGAAGCCCGCCTTGATCACGGCCTGGCGCGCCGGATTCTGTCCCACCCCGGCGGCCAAAACCTGGCCGAGGATGACTTCGCCCACCTGTTCGGCGCTCAGGCCGGAACGCTCGAGCACCGCCTTGATCACGGCCGCGCCAAGTTCGGTTGCAGGCATTTTCGCCAGGGAACCGCCAAATTTTCCAACGGCCGTGCGGCCTGCTGAAACGATAACAATGTCTTCCATGATGTCTATCCTTGTGGTGAAGTCTTGTTGCGAAATCTTGTTGTGACGCTCTCCCGGAGGTACCCGTCGGTTGAGCGTCTGCCATGGGCTTTTCGATACCTGAGCCCTGTAAATTATTGGATGCTTTTCACGCTTTTATGGAGGCTTGAGGTGAAGATTGAGACGCTCATCTTCAGGCCTTCACCTTGACGTACCGGCCCGGCGCGGGCTCGATCTTCTTGTGCTGGCGACCGCCGTAGCCCTTGGGCGCGGCAATTTGCTTGCCGGCATGGCCCTCGAGCCAGTCGGACCAGTCCGTCCACCAGCTGCCGGGGTGTTCTGTGGCATTTTTCTGCCACTCAGCCTGCTCCGCGGGAAACTTGCCCTGCGGCAGCTTATCGTTGGTCCAGTAGCTGCGTTTTTTCTTGGCCGGCGGATTGATCACGCCGGCAATATGGCCGGAAGCGCCCATCACAAAACGCTTTTTGCCCGGCAGCTGCTGCGTTGACGCATAGGCTCCGCCAATGGGCACGATATGGTCCTCGCGCGAGCCGTAGATATAAACGGGCATGTCGAGCTTGCCCAGATCAACCTTTTGGCCGCACACCACGGTTTTGCCAGGTTTGACCAGGTTGTTTTCAAAATAGGTGTTGCGCAGGTACCAGGCGTAAAACGGGCCCGGCAGGTTGGTGGAGTCGCTGTTCCAGTAGAGCAGGTCGAACGGCGGCGGTGTTTCGCCTTTCAGGTAATTGCCCACGACGTAATTCCAGACCAGATCGTTGGGTCGCAGAAAGCTGAAGGTAGCCGCCAGGTCCTGCCCCTTGAGCAAGCCCCCTTTCCCCATCTCCGCCTCACGGTATTTGACGGAATTCTCGTCAATGAAAATATCCAGGATGCCGGTGTCGGTGAAGTCAAGCAGTGAAGTCAGCAGCGTGAGGCTGGTCACCGGCTTCTCGCCGCGTGCAGCCAGCACGGCAAGCGCCGTTCCCAAAATAGTGCCGCCAACGCAAAAACCCAGCGCATTGATGGTTTTGGCACCGGTGATTTCCTGCACCACCTCGATGGCCTTGATGGCACCGTGCTCGATATAGTCATCCCATGTGTTGCCGGTCATGGACTCGTCAGGGTTGCGCCAGCTCACCACGAAGGTACGTTGGCCCTGGCTGACCGCGTAGCGGATCAGCGAATTGTCGGGTTGCAGATCCAGAATATAAAACTTGTTGATGCAGGGCGGAACGAGCAGGAAGGGTTTTTCATAGACCCTCGCCGTCAGCGGCTTGTATTCCAGCAGCTGGAAGAATTCGTTTTCAAAGACCACCGCGCCTTCCGTGGTGGCAACATTCTTGCCCACCTCGAACACACTTTCGTCGGTCATCGACAGATGGCCCTGTCTCATGTCGTGCAGCAGGTTCTGGATGCCACGCGCAATGCTCTCGCCCTTGCTGGCGATGGCCTTTTGCTGGGCTTCGGCATTCAGCGCCAGAAAATTGCTGGGCGCCGTTGCCGCCATCCACTGCTCAACCGCAAATCGCAGACGTGCCTTGGTTTTCGCATCGCCCTCCACCGCTTCGGCCAGCCCCATCAGGGTACGGGCATTGAGCAGGTAGGTGGAGGCCGAGAACCTGGAGACAGGATTGGCATTCCAGGCTTCGGCGGCAAAACGCCGGTCGGATGCGGTGGCTGCGTCGACACCAGCCTGAACCCCCTGGTTCCAGAGCACTGAGGCGTTTTGAATGTATTGCTGCTGCAGTTCTTGCAGCTTGACGGGATCGAAGCGGAGGGACGGCAGGGCCTGCTGGAACGTGGACAGATCGATTTGCGGCAAACCGGCCGGAGGGCTGCCTGTTCCGAATGCGCCCAGCATCTGCTGGAAGCCCGCGCCAAAGGTTTCCTGCATCTGTTGGGCCGCCTGGGACCACTGTGCGTCAGAATTCATCTTGCCTCCTTCTCGGTATGGAGTCCTGAAGACCCTTTTTTCGCCTTTTTAAACAGGCTTTCAGTATCGTAGGGTTTTCTTCTAAATTGCTGACCGAACTCAGAGTTTTATATGTATTTGATTGTCATCGCCTGGATCTACGTCGTGCTCATGATGAGTGTTGCTGAAGCCACCAACAGCAACGGAACGGTGCTGGGGGCGCTTATTACCTTTGTACTCTATGGAATGGGGCCTGCGGCATTGGTGGTTTACCTAATGGGTGCGCCGGCACGCAGCAGGGCGATCAAAAAACGCGATGCCGAAGAGTTCGCGCAGCGAACGCGCACCGATGCAGGTGATGATGTTGCCGCCACTGGTGCGATCGCGGACCCGGCTGCCCCATCACTCCATCCAGATGCAGGCGGCCATGCGGCCCGTGGTACCGAAGCCGTTGCCGCCGACGCCCGCATCGCGCCGATGAGAAAAGAACCTTGAAGGGTTGCTCACCGTGCACCAGGGAAGGCTGCCGTCGTTGCCATAAATTTGCGTGACGCCCAGCGCCTGCAGCCGAAGGCGGGCCAGTGCAGGCAGATTGGCCAGGTACTTGCCCGCCCCGCACGGCACAAAGAAGCGGTCCGCACCGGGCTGTCCCGCTTCAAATGCCGCTTTCACCTCGGGGCCAACTTCAAAGGCGGAGGGCCCTATGCAGGGGCCCAGCCACGCTACCATTTTAGTAGCGTCATCTTCTGTATTTTCGGGAGTTATAGCCTTGACATGCTGATAAACCGACTCCAGCACCCCCTGCCCGCCCGGCCCGTCGATCCCCGCCAGCCCCCGCCAGCCGGCATGCGCCGCGGCCACCACGGCCCCGTCTTCCGTGGCCAGCAGCACAGGCAGGCAATCAGCGACCATGATGGTACAGGCCAGCCCGGACTGCACCGTGACGCAGGCATCGGCCAGCTGGCCATCGGCGGTGTCCGGGCCAAGCTCCAGCACCTCGCTGCCATGAACCTGCTTGAGGAATATGGAGCGGGCGCCGGTGGCACGCTGCAAAAGCGAGCGGTTGGCGGCCACGCGCTCAGGCAGGTCGCCCACATGGTCGCCCAGGTTCATGCTGTCATAAGGCACGTCTGACACCCCGCCCTGCCGGGTGGTGAAGACCGCCCGCACGCCCGGTGGCGCGGGCCAGTCAGGAATCAGCCAGCGTGCATCCATAGCGACCTGGTCTGCAGAGCAATTTTCCGACGGGCCGCCCCTAGGAAAATTAGCCCCCTCGGGGGGCAGCGAACCACACGGAGTGGGGAGCGTGGGGGCCACATTTTCAGGCTTCGTTATCGGGGCAGGCCGAAGGCTGGGCCTTTTGGAACGCCGGCAGCGCCATGCAGGCGTCATACGCCGCCATCGTACGGGGCAAGCCGTCGAAGTTCACATTGAAGCGTTTGGCGTTGAAGATTTGCGGCACCAGGCAGCAGTCTGCCAGGGTGGGGGTATTGCCATAGCAATAGGTGGAGGCCGGCAACTGGGCCAGCTGCCGCTCGAAGGCCTCCAGCCCTTCGCGGCACCAGTGGCGGTACCAGGTGTTTTTGGCCTCTTCTTCCACCTTGAGTTCCCGCACGAGGTACTTGAGTACGCGCAGGTTGTTGAGCGGGTGAATCTCGCAGGCAATCGACTGGGCCAGCGCACGCACCTTGGCGCGGCCTGCCGCATCGGCGGGCAGGAGCGGCGGCGACGGATGCTTTTCGTCCAGGTATTCGATGATGGCCATCGACTGCGACAGCTTTTCACCGTCCACTTCCAGCAGCGGCACCAAAGTGTCGGCAGAAAGGGCTGCATAAGGCTCTTTTTTATGGTCACCCCGGGCAATGTGCACCGCAATGTACTCATAGTCCAGGGCCTTGAGTTCAAGCGCAATCCGGACGCGGAAGGAGGCGGAAGAACGGAAATAGTTGTGAAGCTTCATGACCGAAAGCATAAACTGAAACGCCGTGCGCCGGCCATCCGCACAGGCTGCAAAAGTGTTGCCGACCTGTTCCGCCGAATCGCCTGCGCGACTCTCCGCCCGGCCCGGCGCGGCTACCATGCCCAGCTGCCGCAAAAAGCGGTCACCTGCAACCTGCCTTCCATGGAGACACCTCATGAGCGCCATCACCGAATTAGTCAATCACCAGGTCCGCCTGGCCAGCCGCCCGGCGGGCCTACCCACCCGCGCCAACTGGAACTTCACCACCGAGCCGGTGGCTGAACCCGGCCCCGGCGGCGTGCTGGTCAAAACCCTTTACCTCTCGCTGGACCCAGCCATGCGTGGCTGGATGAACGACGCCAAAAGCTATATCCCGCCGGTCGAGCTGGGCGCGGTCATGCGCGCCGGCGGCGTGGGCAAGGTCATCGCCTCCCAAAACCCGGCGTTTGCCGTGGGCGACTATGTCAATGCCGGGCTGGATGTGCAGGAGTACTGCCTGATTCCGGCGGACCAGATCAAGCGCAGCGGCATGTTCAAGATCGATCCGCGCCTGGGGCTCACCTCATGGCTCAATGTGCTGGGCCTGCCGGGCATGACCGGTTACTTCGGCCTGCTCGAAGTCGGCCTGCCCAAGGCGGGCGAAACCGTGGTGGTGTCCGGCGCAGCCGGCGCCGTGGGCCAGACCGTGGGCCAGATCGCCAGGCTCAAGGGCTGCCGCGTGGTCGGCATTGCCGGCGGCAAGGCCAAGTGCGACTGGGTGGTCAACGAACTGGGCTTCGACGCCTGCATCGACTACAAAAACAGCGACGTGCGGGCCGGCCTCAAAGAACATTGCCCCAAAGGCGTCGATATTTATTTTGACAACGTGGGCGGCGAAATTCTCGACCTGGTGCTGGCCAAACTCGCACGCGGCGCACGCATCATCATCTGCGGCGCGATCAGCCAGTACAACAACACCACGCCCGTCAAGGGTCCCGCCAACTACCTGTCGCTGCTGGTGAACCGTGCGCGCATGGAAGGTATTGTCGTGTTTGACTACGCCGACCGCTACCACCTGGCCGTGGCTGAACTGGCGGGTTACCTGAAAGCCGGCACCATGAAAAGCAAGGAAGACGTGGTGGTCGGCCTGGACACCTTTCCCGAGACGCTGCTCAAGCTTTTCAATGGGGAAAATTTTGGCAAGCTGGTGCTGCAGGTCGCCAAAGAGTAAGCAGGTAAACGCGCTGCGCGTCCTGCCTGCCGGCTACTTGCCTGCGCGGACCAGGCGCACCGCCTTGGGAGCAGCCTCTGACCTAGCTTACCGCCCCACCACCAGACGCAGGCCCGGCATCAGGTGTTCGGTTTCGGCCCGCCGCTCCAGCGCCATGCGCATGTTCATCTGGGCCACTTCCGTATGCTCCACGGCCAGGGCCTGGGCACGCGCGCCTTCGCCGGCCTTGAGGGCGGCAAACAGCATATGGTGCTGGCGGTGCGCGTAATGCATCCAGTCGCGGTCCTGCTCCAATGTGGATTGCATCGGCAGCATGGCCGACGCTGAAGCAAAAGGCAGCTTGTCATTGAGTTCGATGGCACGCTGCAGGGCGCGGTTGCCGCTGGCCTCCAGGATCAGCGCATGGAAGCGGTCGTTCATGACGGCATAGGCCGCGTAGTTTTCATAAGCCAGCGGATTGGGCGCCAGCGCGCGGTCGCCTTCGTCGAGGCAGGACTGCAGGTCGAGCTGCAGCTGGCGAGAAACCCCATGCTCAGCCACCAGGCGCGCGGCCATGCCTTCAAGATGGCCGCGCACGGCAATCGCATCGGCCACTTCGCGCGGTGTGAACTGGCGCACCAGGTATTTGCCCGTGTCGTTGGCCTCCACCAGCCCTTCCTGCTCCAGCGTGACCAGCGCGGCCCGCACCGGCGTGCGTGAGGCACCCAGGCGCTCAGCCAGTTGCTGCTCGGCCAGACGCTGGCCGGGCGCGAATTCCCCGCGCAGGATCAGGTCCCGTAACTGCATCAAAACCGTTTCTTGCAAGCTCATGATGATGACTGTACACTGAATTCAAATTTCGGTATACCGTTTTCACACCCCCCACCTGATCACCCCCATCCCGCAGGACATCCATGAATGCAGAACAAAACGAACTGATCACCCGGATCGGCCCGGGCACTCCCTGCGGGCAGCTGATGCGCCAGTATTGGCAACCGGTGGCGCTGGTCGACGAATTCAACCCCAGCCAGGACCCGCGCATGGACAAGCGCCCGGTCAAGGCGGTGCGCGTGCTGGGCCAGGACCTGGTGCTGTTCAGTGACGCCAGCAACACCTGGGGCCTGCTGGACCGCGACTGTCCGCACCGCGGGGCCGACCTGTCATTTGGCCGGCGCGAGAGCCTTGAACAGGGTGGTGGCCTGCGCTGCCCGTTTCACGGCTGGAAGTTTGCAGCTGATGGCCGCTGCCTGGAGACGCCGGCCGAGCCCACGGGCAGCAAGCTGTGCGAACGCATCAGACAGCGCAGCTACCCGGTGATCGAAAA